>JALDXQ010000404.1:0-2518 GCA_032156805.1 Acidobacteriota bacterium | reverse complement strand
AGTTTGGGGATTCGCACCTGATCATCGGCAGCGAATCCACCTACCGCGTAGTGTCCGGTTTCAGCCGGACCGATCGTTGATCGCGAAAGTTGTTGAGGTCGGGATGCGTGCGAGGCGGGAACGAATGGGAGGATCGTTTCTCCCACTATCAGTATGAGTCAACCTCGCGAGCACTTCAAGACTGTTTGTTGCGCGCGAAGGCCGGTATTATCGCCGGCCCATGTCGAAACGCGTTCGGCGCGCTCAGCATCATCCGCGTAGACGCTCTCGCACATCACGCGTCAGGGGAGACAACCGGCGACGCGTGAACACCGCCCTGGGCAACACTCGCAGCCCGGGCCGGTTGCTCGATCGCCTTCTCGCCGCACCGCACCTCGCGCACGTCGTTCCCAAATTGCAACCGGAGGCACTCCATCGCCTCATTCAGCATTGTGGATTGGAGGACTGCGGTCAGCTGATGGCGCTGGCAACGCCAGACCAGCTGGCGCGCGTGTTCGATCTCGATCTGTGGCGGCCGGCCGCACCCAGCCTGGACGAGCGGTTCGATGCCGATCGCTTTGGCTTGTGGCTCGAAGTCATGGTGGAGGCGGATGTGTCGAGCGCGGCGACGACGGTTGCCGCAATGGACGCCGACCTCGTTTCTGCCGGATTGGGACAGCACGTCAGAGTCGTCGACTATGCGGCCATTGCGCCTTACATCAAGCTCGACGGCGAGGTGTTCACGAATTTCACGATCGACGATCCCCTCCGCCATGAGGTTGGCGGATACGTGATTTCGGCGAGGCGCCGTTCATTCTGGGACGCCATTACGGCGGTGCTGACCGAACTGGCCGAGGTGCACAACCACTCCTTCAATCAGATCATGCGTCGATGTCGCCGCCAGTCGAACGCAGGGTCGGAGATTGACGGACTGGACGATCTGCTGACGACCGATGCCCAGTCGATGTTCGATGTGGCCCTCGAGCGCGAGGTCCGGCGCGATATGCAGGGGTACGTGACGCCGGCACAGGCACGAGCATTTCTACAGACCTCACGGCGAATCGATCGGCGCCATGACGCCATGCCTCCCCGCGACCCATTGACGACTGCGTACTTCAGGGATGCTGAAGCGCGGACGGCAATGGAATCCGCTGCGTCGGCGGAACCGCAATCGGCCCGTCACGTGGACTCGGCTGCGAGCCAGGCCACATCTGAAGCCGTCACCGCGATCGTGGATCTGCTCTACGAAGAAGGCGTCATACCGAGAGCGCCCAGAGCGCTGCTCGAGGCTGCAGAGACGAGCGCCCCTCTGCTCGCCTGCATCCGCGCGCGGCTGCAGTTCGCGCACGATCGCGATCCCGACGCGTATGCCACGAGGAACGCCGAGCTTGCGTACCTGGCAAACGTCCTCCTTGCTGGAGCGACGGTCCAGTCACGAGCCATTGCTGAAGAAGAGTCAGCGAATGCAGTAATGGCGGTCTGCAATCTGGGTCTCGAGAGCTGGCCGGCGCACTGGCTGTCGGGTCACGTTCGGGCTGGTCAAGCCGCAACGAAAGCCGCCGCGGATCTGCCGGAGGATTTCCTGATTCGCCACGACCTCGTCCGCGTGTTCCAGGTCGGATGGACGGTCCTCCATGAGGATATCTGCATGTATTCGGCAGACAAGCTGCTCAGCATCCTGACGTCGGTGCGCTGCCACGATCGCGACGTGCAATTCGCGCTCGAGACACTCCGAGTCCGGTTGATGAAGCATCTTCGTGCCGGATCACCCTGGGATGCTCGCGACGCCCTCGATGTCATCGCCATCCTTGACACGCCGGCGTGGGCGGCATTGCTCGGCTTAATCGATCCATTTCCGACGCGGCACGCAGCGCTCGGTGCGTCATTGGCTGGCACCGCGCATCGGATCGATGCCCATGCGTTCGACTTCATCTCCGGGAACAGACACGTTCAACAGGTCCACGATTTCATGCGATTGCTGCCGGCTCTATTGAGCGGCTGATGCGCATCGGCAGGTCGTACGGATCGGTGAACGCTCTGCCGGGCGCCGCATTGGGCAACCGCCGTCGGGCGAGCCTACGCCCGATTCGATCAGCCCGCGACGACAGGCGCGTGCCAGGGCTTCCGTAGCGCTTGACGCACCCATCCTCGAAAACAACTCGCTGAGATGTGAACCGACGTCAACGACATCGATACCAAGACAGGCGGCAACCTCTGTTGTCGTCCGGTTCCGTGCCACCAGTCGAAGGGCCTCTCGTTCGTATGGGGTGATAAACAACACGGGCTTTGCCTCTCTCACTCGACGGTATGCGGCCGGCCTGCCCGCAGCGTGGCACTCGAGTCGTGTACGACCGCGACGACGATCTTCCAGCCATGATCCGATCGGCGAAGTGTGTAGGTCTCGCCGACACTCTCCATCGGCCGCCCCGTCGTCTCATAACGAACTCGGCTCACGGTGAGCAGAGCAGTGGCTTCGTTCAAGAGATGAACGACGGATCCGGTGAGCTTGCTGCGAGCGTAGCCGCGACTGCTCAGGTCG
>JALDXQ010000403.1:0-2548 GCA_032156805.1 Acidobacteriota bacterium | reverse complement strand
CAGTGCCTCAAGATGTCCAGCGATCCGTGGACCAGCGGCGTGCTGCCACGCAAAGACGTCGAGCTGATCAGTCTTGCGGTGAACGTGGCGTGTACGACCCTGAGCCCCGAGGGAACCCGCCGACATATTCGCGGCGCACTCGAAGCGGGCGCCAGCCGCGACGAGATCCTGATGATCCTGAAGGTCTCGTCGCTTCTCTCGATTCACACGTGCAGCCTGGGCGCACCCATTCTGTTGGAAGAAGCGAAGGCGATCGGTGTCACGCCAACGCCGAAGGCGGCGCCGACGCCGGTCTGCGACAAGATGAAAGCCGCGGGCCAGTGGAATTCGGCGTGGGACGCATTCTTTGAGATTGCTCCAGCATGGACGGAAGCGATCATCGCTGCGAGCCTTCCGGTGTACACGAGCGGCGTGCTCTCGCCCAAGCTGGCGGAACTCCTGAGCATTGCCGTCGATGCGTCGATCAATCACATGTACGCGCCCGGAACACGCCGGCACATCCAGACGGCGCTGAAACTGGGCGCGACGGTGGAAGAGATCATGGAAGTCCTCAAGATCTGCACCGCCCAGGGAATCCAGGCCTGCAATCTTGGCGTTCCCATCCTCGCCGAGGAGCTCGCGAAACGAGCGTAGCCAGGGACACGAACAACAGATCGCTCCGCACGATCGCCGAAGCGGGCACCGGGACCGCACTGTGACCTGCCCCTAAGGGCTGTAGTCAGCTCGTGGCGCCAGACCTAAAGTGTTCCTCATTGATGGCAGGAAGTAAGAGCTCGACCACCAGCGAGGACGCTATGAAAACGATTGAACATACCAGGCTCGATGAGGCTCGCGAGCGCAAGGTCGATTGGAAGAAATGGGGCCCCTATCTCAGCGAGCGCCAATGGGGAACGGTCCGCGAAGACTACAGCGAGAACGGTGATGCCTGGGGCTTCTTCACCCACGATCAGGCCCGCTCGCGCGCCTACCGATGGGGCGAAGACGGGCTGGCCGGCATCTCCGACGACAAGCAGCGTCTCTGCTTCGCGCTCGCGCTGTGGAATGGAAAAGACCCGATCCTCAAAGAGCGACTCTTCGGATTGACCAACAGCGAGGGGAACCACGGCGAGGACGTGAAGGAATACTACTTCTACGTCGACAGCACACCGACGCACTCGTACATGAAGTACCTCTACAAGTACCCCCAGGCGGAGTATCCCTACGGCGATTTGGTTCAGACCAACCGCCAGCGTTCCCGAAAAGACTTTGAGTACGAATTGCTCGACACCGGTGTCTTCAAGGACGACCGGTACTTCGACGTCTTCGTGGAGTACGCCAAGGGCGGCGCGGAGGACATCCTCGTCACGATCACGGTGGCTAACCGGGGACCGGAAGCCGCCGAACTCCACGTCCTGCCGACGCTATGGTTCCGGAACGACTGGTCGCCGTGGATCGCCGCATCCAACCGGGCCGCGCAGAAGCCGACTCTCCGACAGGTCGAGGCGCCGGCAGGCGCGAGTGCGGTGGCGGCAGCGCATCCCGCGCTCGGTGAGTTCGTCTTTTCCTGCGAAGGCAACGTGCCGATGCTGTTCACCGAGAACGAGACCAACCACGAGCGACTCTTTGCTGGCCAGAAGAACGAGAGCGCATATGTGAAGGACGGCATCAACGACTGCGTCGTCCACGGCAGCCAGGATGCCGTGAACCCAGGCAGGCAGGGTACGAAGGTCGCGGCGCACTACAAGGTCAGCGTCGGCGCCGGTCAGTCAGAGGTGATTCGCTTGCGGCTCTCGCGGACCGCTCTGAAGCAAGACGGACCCTTCGGGAAGACGTTCAACGACATCTTCGCCACCAGGCTTCGCGAGGCCGACGAATTCTACAAGTCGGTCACGCCGCCATCCGTGAGTGAGGATGAGGCCAACGTCATGCGTCAGGCGATCGCCGGCATGCTGTGGAGCAAACAGTTCTTCTTTTTCGACGGTGACAACTGGCTCGACGAGCACAACTCCAACCCACTCCATCGCGGCTATCGCAACGCCCGGAACTCGGAGTGGTTCCACATGCTGAACCAGGACATCATCTCCATGCCCGACAAGTGGGAGTACCCCTGGTACGCGGCCTGGGATCTGGCCTTCCACGCCCTCCCGCTGTCGATTGTGGACCCCGATTTCGCCAAGCAGCAAATGGAGTTGATGCTTTTCAATTCCTACCAGCACCCCAACGGGCAGATGCCCGCCTATGAGTGGAACTTCAGCGACGTGAACCCCCCGGTCCACGCCTTTGCGAGCCTGTTCCTGTATCGCAGCGAGCAGGGCCGGCGTGGTGAGGTGGACGTCGATTTCCTGAAGTCGATCTTCAACAAGCTCGTGCTGAACTTCACCTGGTGGGTGAACCGCAAGGACCGCTTCGGCAAGAACGTGTTCGAGGGCGGCTTCCTCGGCCTGGACAACATCGGCGTCTTTGATCGCAGCGCGCCGCTTCCCACCGGCGGCTACCTCGAGCAGGCGGATGGGACGGCATGGATGGCCCTCTTCAGCCAGAACATGCTGGAGTTTGCGGTCGAACTCGC
>JALDXQ010000402.1:0-2590 GCA_032156805.1 Acidobacteriota bacterium | reverse complement strand
GCCTTTGGTCTGCTGGCCGGCGCGGGTGCCGCCGCCCGGGCGGGCGCTGGGGGGCGGGCGGGCGCCGGAGGCCTTGGGCCCGCGTCACGGGGCCGCTCCGGGCCCTGAGTCCGCGACACGAGCGTGAAACGAATCTGCTCGCCAATCGAGTGGTAAGCCCACATCTCCGCGGCTTGAATCTGGAGGTCCGAGCAGAGCCGTCGTGCGCTGTCGACACCCGAAGCCGGGACGTACAAGTGAAATGGCACGCGCAGCTTCGAAAACGTCACCCACTGCGACATCGCCTCGAGGTTGTTCAGAGACTCGGCCGTCTCGACCTCGACCACGCCGAGCAGTTTCTTGGTCCGCTCACCCGACTGCAGCACAAGGTCCGGGTACCACGGAGCTGTAGGGGGACCAACTGGCGCCGTCTGCTCGTTGCCGGGATTGATGGCAACGTCGAACTTTCTCTTGTACTTTGCCTGAAGCAGACGGATCACCCGATCGTGCTCGAGCTGCTCGCGCACAGGCCGCACGAGGATGGGGCTCAACAGAACCTCCGACGCGGGTACAAGCCACGACCGTCGAGGCCGGAACGTGCAAGTACAGGAAGACCAAGGGCCGGCTCATGCCGACAGAAGCGCCAGAATATAACACGAAAGCGAACGCTGCCCAAACCGTTAGGTCTCTCGCCCTGCTTGAATACCTTGACGCGTCCGCATCCGGGCACGACAATGGGGCCAGTGCCGTCGCGAGAGGCCACTACTCCCAACGCGCGCGTCTTGATCGTGGACGATGACGTCGGCGTTACCGAACTATTCGCGCGGATGCTGCGCCTCGAAGGCTTCGAGGTGTGGGCCGCCCACTCAGCGGACGAAGGGCTCAGCCTTGCGCAAACTCATCGGCCGCACGCGGTCATCCTCGACTTACGGATGCCGCTGACGAGTGGTGTTCAGGTCCTGCGGGCCTTGCGCGCGATCCCGGGGATGCAACTCACGCCCGTCACGATCGTCACGGGTGACTACTATCTCGCCGAGTCACAGATCGCTGAGATCCAGTCGCTGGGCGCGGACGTGCGCTTCAAGCCACTGTGGCTGGACGAACTGGTCACGCTGGCGCGTGACATGCTCCATACCCCGGTTCGGGACTGAGAGTCCCGACGTCGGGCACTGCGAATGTGATTCGTGACCCCTCCCCGTTTTCTAAAGGCCTGCCGCCGCGAACCTGTTGATGCCACGCCGGTCTGGTTCATGCGCCAGGCCGGGCGATACATGCAGGAGTATCGCGCGCTCCGCACGCAGCATTCACTGCTCGAGATCTGCCGCACGCCCGATCTCGCCACCGAGGTCACGCTGCAACCGATTCGCCGGCTCGAGGTGGACGCGGCGATCCTGTTTTCCGATCTGCTGCTGCCTCTTGGTCCGCTCGGCCTGCCCTTCGACTTCATCAAGGGTGAAGGACCACAGATCGAACGTCCCATCGAGGGGCCCGCGGACATCGAACGGCTTCGCGTTTTCGAGCCACGAGAGGCGCTCGGTTACGTGCTCGCGGCCATCCGCCAGATCCAGCGCGAACTCAACGGACGAGTTCCGCTGATTGGATTCGCGGGAGCGCCGTTCACGCTGGCCTCCTACGCGATCGAGGGGGGCCACTCGAACAACTTCGCCAAGACCAAGGCGCTGATGTACGGCCATCCCGACGACTGGCATCGCCTCTGCGAGAAGCTGTCGCGCGTCGTCTCCGACTTCGTTGTGGCGCAAATCGACGCCGGCGCCGATGCCATTCAGATCTTCGACTCGTGGGTCGGTGCACTCGATGCGGGCGACTATCGCGAGTTCGCACTGCCCCATACGCGCGCGATCTTCGACGCGATCGGCCGGCGAGTGCCGACCATCCATTTCGGCACCGGCACATCGACGATCCTCGAAGATCTGCGCGATGCGGGCGGGGACGTGATTGGCGTCGACTGGCGCATCCCAATCGATGAAGGCTGGGACCGAATCGGTCCGGAACATGCGGTCCAGGGGAACCTCGACCCGACGCTGCTGCTTGGACCGCCGGCGCGGATGCTGCAGCAGACCGACGCGATCCTCGCGCGGATCGGTGCACGCCCGGGCCACATCTTCAATCTGGGCCACGGCATCCTGCCGTCAACCCCGGTGGAGCACGTGCAGATGCTCGCGCATTACGTCCATACGGCATCGCGGCGACTACGCTGAACGTCGCACAGGCGCAATGAGCGACGGAGTCTCTGGCGACCGGATTGTCGATGTCGCGATCGTCGGTGCGGGAATCGCCGGCCTGTCTGCCGCCTTCGAGCTCCAGTCACGCGGCGTCAGTGTCCGCGTGCTCGAAGCCTCGACCCGCGTCGGTGGCGTGATCGCGACCGAGCGGTTCGATGACTGGGTCATCGACGCCGGACCTGATTCCCTCCTCGTCCAGAAGCCGGCGGCCGTTGCGCTCTGTCGCGAGCTCGGAATCGCCGAGCGCCTGGTTTCGACGCTGACGCCGCGCACGGCCTTTGTGCTGCGTGACGATCGGTTGCACCCGATCGCCGAAGGCTCGTTCCTCGGGTTCCCCATCACCGCCAGCGCGCTGGTACAGTCGCGGC
>JALDXQ010000401.1:0-2600 GCA_032156805.1 Acidobacteriota bacterium | reverse complement strand
ATCGCTGCGAGCGTCCTCAACAAATGCCCCGACCCCATTACTTCTTTCGTACTGGCGGGCGAGGTGGAGTCCGCCCTCCACCGAGACTCTTGTAGACCGCTTCGATGAACATGTCGGACGTCCATCCAGGCGTCCTGCCGTACTCCGGGTCGTAGTCGGCGGTCGGCCTTGCGGCTTTCACCTCGTCGAGTGTCATCTCCTTCGTGACCATGTCCTGGATCCGATCGCGGATGATCGTCAGCATGTCGCGGTAGTAGGCCACGTCACCCGAGTCAACGATCCGGCCGTGGCCCGGCACCATCATCGTGCCTCCCTCGAGGCGGAACTCGGTGATAGCCAGGTCGAGCACCGCGTTCAGGCCGTCAATAATCCCGTTGATGCTGCCACCCTTGTCCGCATCGAATGTGGGATAGCTTTCGGTGGCCATCAGATCGCCGAGCGCGATCACATCGCTGCCGCGGAAGTAGACGATCGAATCGCCATCCGTGGCGGCTTTCGGCATGTGGAGGAGCTGCACGCCTTCGCCGTTGAAGAAGTGACTCAGCTTGTACAGATCGTTGAAGTAGGTGTCAGTCGGCAGCGCGTCGGCGGGAGGCGCCGGCCGCCCTTCGGGCACCTGGCTCAGTCGAACGAGCACGTTCTCGTGCGCGATGATCGCCGCGCCTTCCATCGAGTCCCGGATGTCGTTGGCGACGTTGCCGCCGGTGAACGTCCGTCCCGCATTGCGGAGCTTCTCATTGCCGCCGACGTGATCGCGTGTCGGGCTGGTGTTGACGATGTAGCGGATCGGCTTTGGCGGCGCGACGATGTGCCGGTCGGCAACTGAGGAGCGCGTCTCCGCACCAAATCCAAGCGGCTTCGGCTCGTTTTTGACCGACCATTCGCGTTGCAGCTGTGCCAGCGCGGCAACGACCCTATCCGTCAGCTCGCCTGTGCCTGCATCGACGAGAAGCACGCCGTCAGCGCCGACCGAGGCAATGATGTTGGCGCCCGCACCGAGCAGCGCGTAGATGTTGCCCCTGATCGGCAGGACCTCGATCTCCCCCGCCGGCGGCGGCTGAATCATCGGCGCGTGGACGAGGGTTGAAGGGGCCACTCTCGGCGCCTGCGCGATCGGGGCAGCGTGCGCGATCACCACGAGAGCCACCGTCACCCACGAGAAGACTCGTCTTTGCGCCATCTGCTACTGCTGCCCGGCGCGCGGAGCAGGACGTTGGTTTCGCGGCTGCGTCGCTGGCGGCGCCGGCAACTCCGGACCGAAACCGCCACGCGATCGCGGAATCTTGGCGCGGATTTCCGGATACATGTTCGCGGGGCCCGCCATCACGACATCCATCGGGATCCCGTAACGGCGTGAAAACCAGCTGATGTCACTGTTGGTGCCAGGCAGGTAGTGAGGCACGACACCCTTCGGACGATCGACTTCGGTCACCACCGTGCACGGGTACGGTGGAATCTGTTGGTTGACGTTGAGCCGGTATTCCGTGCTCCGAATCAGCGGCTCCCCGAGATACACAGGGTCGTACGCGATCACCACGTAAGTGAGATAGTCACCGCGGCGAATCAGGTACTGCGTCAACTCGATCTTGTCGCTGTGCCAGACACCGTTGCGCTTGAGGTATTCCTCTTTGAGGTGGGTGACCCGGACGCGGAGCATGTCACCAACCCATTCGCCGGTGGAGAATCCCGCCCAGGTGTGTGCGGCGTTGGGTGACGGATGCGGCCGGCCATCCATGAATACGGGCCGGTCCACGGACCGCAGCCACTCCAGGTGCCAAGCCGTCGTCTCGCGCGAGACGGGATCGACTTCCTTCCAGATCTTGAGCGGTGACGGGCCACGCGAGATATACGCGCTGCCATGAGGGCGGCATTGCCACTCGGGAAGCGTCTGGATCGAGGCGTCCCATGCCGTCGACCGCAGCCGCGAGGCCTCGTTCATCGGGATGCCGACCCAGTCGCCCAACTCGGTATTGCCGACGTTGTCCTCCGCGCGGACGACCGACCACTCACCAGAGAGATCGACCTGTGCAAAGGCGGGGCTGCAGACGGCCAGCGTCGCGACGAGCAGACCGATCGTTCTTCTGACGCACAGCAGCTGTCTCATCGTCGCTCCAGGGCCATCGATGCGCGACGCAAACCGGCCATCGAAGCTCCTGAGCCAACGGCCGTTACGGTCGGCAGGCGAGTATACTGCGCGGGTCCGCATTCGCAAAGTCTGATATGCCACAGAGCAGTTACTCTCGGTCCGGCGGGGCGAGGGTTCGCCGGTGCGCTCGCACCTTCGCTCCTTCGCACCGCACCGCACTGCATCTGACAGGAGTCGTGCATGAATAAGCCGGGCCCAGCGGCCAGCACCGTCGACATCAGCGAACTGCTCGCCCACAGCAAAATCGGACCGCTACAGATACGGGTGTTCGCGCTGACGATGGCGTCGCTCATCATGGACGGCTTCGACGTGCAGGCGATGAGCTACGTCGCGCCGGCCGTTGTCGCTGACTGGGGCATTGGCGGGGCGGCGCTGAGATATGTCTTCCCCGCTGCCAACGTGGGCGTGCTCATCGGCTCGCTCGTGTTCAGTGTGGTGGCCGACAAGATCGGCC
>JALDXQ010000400.1:0-2605 GCA_032156805.1 Acidobacteriota bacterium | reverse complement strand
CCACAGCGCGGTCCAACACGATCGAACCGCAGTGATGAACTCGGACTCCTCTTCGAGTCCCAGGTAGCTCTCGAACTGTCCTGCGAAGCTCGATCCGAATCGATCTTCTACGAGCGCCGATGAACGAACCACCGTGAGCGTGCCTGTGCGGTCGGCAAGATCGCGCCATGACGCCAGCAGTGGTTCGAGCACTGCCGGATCGATCGGCCGCTCGAGCAGGCCGAGCTTCATGTTGAGGGCGTGTTGCCGCGCCTGTTGCGGATCCTCCGCGCCGAAGACACCGCGCGCGTCGTCGGTGAGGCCGATGGAGGCGACTTGATGCCGATAGGCATCAGCGTCGAGACAGAAGCCGTCGGGGATTCTCAGACCAGCGCGCCCGAGGGCGGCGAGGTTGGCGGCTTTCGGACCGAATCGAGTCGAGTCGGTTGCTTCGCTGGACGATAAAGGAATGCAGTAACGGCTCATGGCGCTAGGCTCTGGCCCGGCTCTGGGCCCTGGGCTCTGGGCTCTGGGCTGATACTGAACCCGCAAGCGCCGAAAGCCGAGAGCCCAAAGCCGAGAGCCGCTACTTCACGTGATCCCCGTAGCCCGGAATCGGATCGACGACAGTGATCTGTTTCACGGGGAAATTCGAGGTGATCTCGATGCGATCGTCATGAACGATCAGCATCTCCTCGATGCGCACGCCCCAGCGGTACATCTTCCCGTGCTGCGTTTCGAGCGCGAAGACCATTCCTGGCTTGATCTCGATCGGGTGATCGAGCGACCAGATGCGCGAGATGACCGGTGGAACGTACTGCGCGAGGCCAAGACCGTGTCCCCAGAGGTTGGCCGCGGCCTGATCTTCTTCCGCGTAGCCCCACGCCTCTTTCGCCGAGGGCCACTTCAACGCAATCTCTCTCGTCGTCGTGCCGGCCTTCACCGCGTTGATTGAGTTGTAGAGCCACTCGAGGGCAGTCGCGTAAATGTCTTTCTGCTCCTGCGTCGGCTCCTTGCCCACACAGTACGTGCGGTAGTAGCACGACTTGAAGCCATTCCAGGTGAGCGCCGCGAGATCCATGAAGACGATGTCGCCGGGCTGGATGATGCGGTCGGAGAAGTTGCGCCAGTTCGGCCAGGTGTTCGGGCCGCTCGAGACGATCACGTCCTCGACGTCCTCCATGCCAGGGATGGAGTAGAGGAACTGCATGATGTGCGCGGTGACCTGGTTCTCCGTCACGCCGGGGCGCAGAAACTTCATCGTCTCCCAATGTGCCGCGTCGCCGATGGCGCCGACGATGCGCGCGCACTCCTGCTCGTCGACACTTTTGACGGCGCGCGCTTCCATCATGGCCGACATGCCGTCGGTCCACTCGATGTTGGCGTCCTTGAACGCCTGGATCATGTTGATGTCGATGAAGTCGACGCCGAGCTTCTGGCCGGCGACGCCGCTTTTCTTCATCTCGGCAATGATCGCCTGCGTGAACTTCTTCACCTGCTGCTGCGACGCCGGGCCGGCCGCGCCCTTGATCCAGGCGTACGACCAGCGCACGTTCTCCTTCGGGATCCACGGCGAGTGGCGCTCGATCTGGTAGCCGAGGTCGCCCTGCTCGAAGAGCACCGGCGGATCGTCGCCGCAGATGATCGCGTAGCGGAGGCCGGGCTTCAGCCGGTTCCAGCCGGGGGTCAGCGTGCCGGTGATGTAGCGGACGTTCTCGTCGTACATGCAGAGCATTGCGCCGAGGCCGGCGGCTTTCATGCGCTCACGCGCCCGCTCAGTGCGGTACTTGCGCATACGGTCCCAGTTGACGCGCTGCTGCCAGTCGAGGCCGGCGATTCCGAAATTTGCTCCCATGTGTGCTTCGGCTCCTGAGAGTGATGGCGTTCGGAGGAATCAGAAAACGAAAAAGCTGTACATGGACAAGGGGAGGGAGTCAAGGGACCATGCGGTAGCCACAGTCGCGAAAGTCACGGTCGAATGCGAAGGCGCCATCGAGGCCCAGACGATCGATCAGTTCGAAACTGGTGCAATCAGTGAGGCTGAGTGGTTTGTCATGGAACTGCTCCATGCGCGCAAGCGCACTTCGGAGCAGTGGCGCATCGACGAACACGACGCTGTAGCGCCGGCTGTCGAGCAGGCTACGAGCGGCGGCGGCCGCTCGTGCGGCTCCGGCGCGCGTCCGAAGCCGAGTCACCAGTTCGGCTACGATCAGGCTGGTCAGCACGAACCGGGTCTCGGGGTGCTGTCGCACGAACCCGACGGCCTCGTGATGATGCTGGTCGTTTTTCATCAGGTACGCGAGCAGGGCTCCCGTGTCCGCGAGCAGCTTCACCAGTGCTCTCCTTCGGCCAGCCGTACAGATAGTGATCGTGGTTGACCGACTCGTCGGAGGCCCCGCCGGTCACTTGTCCAGCGAGTCGATCGAGCGGGTCCTCGCCGAACGGAATGTCGGCCGGCCTGCCGCCCTGTCCCAGATACTGGGCAACGGCCTCGCGAACCACCGAGGCAACGCTGGTTCGCCGCCGGCTCGCCTCGTAGCGCAGCTCTTCGTAGGTCGACGATGGCAAGCGGAGGTTGGTCGTGGTGTAGCGGGCCATGACGGTACCACGATATCGCGATATCGCG
>JALDXQ010000399.1:0-2712 GCA_032156805.1 Acidobacteriota bacterium | reverse complement strand
GTCGCGCATGGCAGACACCTCCGGCAGAGCGCCTGGCTCTGGGAGCGAAGGCGGCCACCTTGCGCGACGGTCTGTCGCGAGGGGCGGGTGATGGACGTGGCGTGGCGCCAGCGTCCGCTGTAGCGTGGTTGGGTGCCGGGGGCTGAGCCCGAACGGCGAATGACCTAGCCTAGTGGACCGTGGTCAGGAGACGGCTGGCGGCCCGATCGAGGGTGAAGCGCCCGTCCTGCCAGGGTGTGCGCTGACTCAAACGCGTGAGCCCTTGCACATAGCCCCAGACGGAACGGGGATTCGACTCGAACGTCTCCGCGAGCGTGTACGCCTCTCCAGCCTGCTTCTGCGACAGATCCAGTCGCTGCACGGCTGTCTCTTCTACCGCCTCACGAGTCGATCCGAGCTCCTGGGACTGCGCCCGCAGGAGCACGAGCCGATCGTCGGCGACGTCTGCATCCAGGGCAGAGCGCACGCTCTCCAGAGAGGTCGTCCACTCGTCCTGAATCGACGTTCCCACGTGTCGGCGCCGGAAGCCGACGACGTGCTTGAAGCCCCAGATGATGTGATTGCCGCACACCGCG
Source organism: Acidobacteriota bacterium (assembly GCA_032156805.1). GTDB lineage: Bacteria > Acidobacteriota > Vicinamibacteria > Vicinamibacterales > UBA2999 > Gp6-AA40. The sequence goes on along the minus strand of JALDXQ010000399.1, from coordinate 2,137 downwards.
CGGAACAGGAACACATCCAGGGTGAGGGCGGCGGCACCGACGTCGCTGTTCCGGAGAATGAATCCGCGGAACAAGCCAGCGTGCGACGTGTCGGTGGGGTCGTCGAGATCGCGGTTGCCGTCCACCAGGAACAGGAACATGTCTCGATCTCCCAGGTAGGCGCCTGACGGTACCCGTTCAGCGCCGAATACGCCGTCCTTGTAGCCGAGCGGCAAGGACCAGGCCGGATGCTGGGCCATGAGGTCGAGCACCCGCGCGGTCAGCTCGTCATGGTGCACACGCGCGTACCTCGGGGAGGTGACGGCGTGCACGGTCCACGGGTCGTCGCGATCGAGGAACAGCTGATGCTGCTCACGACGTTGACGGTGCAGCCCGTAGTTGATCGCATCCGAGGCGATCACGGCGGGCAGCGTTCGGAGGTACTTCGGCGGGGCCCCGGCTATGCCGGCGAGCTGCTCGAAGCTCCAGTTCGTGAGGGCGGCCTGGCGACCTGACGCGTCACGTAGCGCGAGCGCGTCAGCCCCGACCGCTTCTGTCCTGACGGCGACGGTCTCGATGGTGCGCTCTTCGGTGCGGATGCGCCGTGCGCGGGCCGCCTCGTAGAGAGCGTGAACACTGGCGTACCGTTCGTCCGGTGGGCGTGACGCCCATTCCCGATGAGCCGTGTACGCGTTGACAGCAGACACACCTATCCCGTTCATTGGAGTGCTCCTTTCTGCGTGCCCTGGGGGCGACGAGGTGGAACGAAGCCTCACGCCGGGCGGCGTGAGGGGGTGGTCAGGACGACCACAGCGAGAGAGACCCGGGATCTCCGCTTGTTTCTCGAACCCGGTGCGATGTCAGACCGGGCGACGGAGATCCAAACCGTTCTCAGTTGTGATCCACCTCCGGAGCAGGAGCGGCAGCGGACTGCCTGTCGGACACGATGTACTCGCGGCGCAGCACGAACGGCCCGTGCTTCAGGGTCACGAGCGCTCCGATGATGACGATGCTCGGCACGCCCTGATGACGCTTCGACAACAGCAGATGATGACGGAGGACCGTGTGGGCTTCGGGCAGTCGCTCTTGAATCTCTCGGATGGCCGCCCATTCGTCGGCCGAGGCCATGACGGCGTGGGCGCTGCGGGCCACGACATCGGCCGGGGTGACGACAACGTCCGCTGAACCCGTGAACTGCCGGATGAACCTCTGGAGCCGCTGAGCGCCGTCGTGCACATAGACGGGCCGCGTATCGACGGCCGCGAACACCTGGTCACTGATTCGCGCGATGGCCTCGGCCATCGGCAGGACTCCGGCTGCGTGCCGCGCCTTCTCTTCCTCGGTTCCGTTGTTGCTGATCCACTCGGCGATGAATTGCTTCTTCTCCTCGTGCAGGGCTGCCTGCGCGATCTGATCCTGCCGGACCTGCTCCTGATAGGCGCGCCGGTCTGCGCGGAATCGACGGTGCGCCTCCGGCGGCACATCTTTGGCGAGGCCCTGATCGATCGACACGTCGAACAGCACGCCTCCGCGATCGGTGACCACGTAGCAGGTTTTCGGAGTCGGGGGCGGGTGTGACGCTGCCCGCATGCCCTTGTCGGCCAGGAACGCTTCGGCGACGCTCTGCCGCCGCGCGCGGTCGTCGTCTGCGCGCTTCGTGCGCACGGCCGTGCGCTGGCTGAAGTAGGCGGCCTCGAGTTCGTGATTCTTGGCGGCGGCACGATACAGCTCGTCGACCGTCGGGGGCACGTCGTATACCGGCGCGGTGTCGATGCGCACGATACCCGTCGTGTCCATCTCGAAGCGCGGTCTGAGCTTGAGTCGGGCAACGCCTTGTTTGTCAACGGACACAAGGTGCAGGCGGTTGGCCGGGACCTGCAGGGTGATCTGCTGGAGCGACCGGCCATCGCCCCCGGAGAGAAGTGACGCCTTCCTGCCGTCCTCCGACAGCAGGAAGCTCGCGGTCGCGGAGAGCGTGCGCGCAGCGTCCGCACCTGGCGTTGAAGCCACCGAGAGCGAACCAGCTTGCCTATCGACAAAGCGCGTCACGGTTTCCATAACGGCGTCCTTTCCGCGAGACGTCGGCCGCACGGCCGACGGACATGATCCCGTCGCGTGAGAACCGTGGCCCCAGGCGGCGGGGCTGAGCCCGCACCGC
>JALDXQ010000398.1:0-2722 GCA_032156805.1 Acidobacteriota bacterium | reverse complement strand
ATCTTACGCCTTTGCACGCCCGTGAGGCCTGGTAACTCAGCCGACGCTGCTAGAGCCTCCTGGTGAGCTCGCTGAGGACCAATCGTTCACGCCCTGAGAAACCTACTGGAAGCGGACAGACCATTGGGCTTAGGATCGCGAACACAGCAGGGAGCCGCAGCCGTGCGACCTGGTCCGAATCCTCTGCGTATCGAGGCTATTCCATTGACCGTTCGGCACAGAAAGGTGAATCACATGCGTGTCGCGGGATTGACTACAGCACTGTGCGCACTGCTCCTTGCGCAGCCGGCTTTCGCGCAGGACTGGACCGAGTACGTGAACAAGATGGACCGCTTCTCGGTTCCGGCACCCGGTGAACCCACCACGACAGCGACCACGTGGGACTCTGAGTACGGCGCAAAATTCCCGGCGAACGTCTACCGGTGGAACCAGGGACCGGACCGCTATACGGTCACTGTCGTCGACTTCTCCGACGCCGAGCGCATACACGCCGCCATCAAGCACGAGGCGTACGTCGGCGGTGTGGGCTACTGGGTCATAGACATCGCGGCATCGATGGCGCACGCGGCGAGGCTATATCGCGAGAAGCCGGGCGTGACGGTGACCTATGACGCCTTTCACTACGTCAATCTGATCACGGGGCACATGCTTCAGCTGACCAACCCCGACGCCTCACGCTCGTATGTCGCCATCTATCTGCACGAGAATCGCCTCTACGTTCTGGATGCAACCGTCGCGAAGGGCCAGCCGCCGCCGCTCATCTTCCAGCAGTCGTTTGCAATGCTCGGCCCGGATGGCAACTCTATCCGTTATCAGAGTCTCTACTACAATCGCCCTCCGGAACGACAGCTCGGGGGCCGCGGCGGCCGCGGCGCTGCTGGCGGAGGGACCGATGGTGCAGGTGGCACGCAGCCTCAGGGCGGTCAACAGGGTCGATAGTAACGATGAATGGTTCTCGAGGTGTGCGTGAGGGACGGCTTGTCAGGATTTCAATCGGATCATCGAGGAGACTGAGATATGCGCTTCACGTTGGGTCTCGCAATCTTCTGCGCACTTGCGTTCGCCTTGCCGACCGGTGCGCACCACTCCCACGGTAACTACACCGACGGAACCATCGATATCGAAGGCGTCGTGAAGCAGGTCGTTCTCGTCGTGCCGCATTCATACGTGTATATCGACGTCAAGAAAGGCGCGGCGACAGACACCTGGGTGCTCGAAGCGACGAGCCGGAACGGCCTGGAAAAAATCGGCGTCACGCGCGACTATCTCAAAGTAGGCGATGCGATCAAGGCGCGCTGTCACCAGCTGCGTGATGGCTCCAACGGCTGTCTGCTTGGGTTCCTGAAGGGCCCGGACGGCGTCGTGAAAGACTGGGATGGCGGCACCGGACCGGTGCCCAGCCTTTGAAGTGGCTTGATCCGGAGGCATCGATATGGAGCGACTCCTGAAGATCGCGGCATTCTGCATCGCTGTATTCGCCGTCATCCTGTTGAGCAACAGAATTGGCGTCGTCGAGGGACAGCAGAAGAGAACGCCCGGGCAGGGCTTCGCCGCCGTGCCGGGACTCAAAGGCGGGAACGACGCGTTCGGTCCCTATGATCCGGTCGCCAACTGGCCGAGGCCAATGGGAGAGAGTCTTCCCGACCACAAGGGATGGACCTGGTCGCAATCCACCGACATTTTTCCTGAGAGCCCGGACCGTGTCTTCGTGACGCAGAAAGGCGAACTGCCCGTCGTTCAGCTCGGGCGCGGGATGACGACGTGGCTTCCACAGATCGGGCCGAGCATCAAGTTCCCCGTCGGGGGCGGTCTGCCGATACGCGAAACCGCCAGCGCCACGCCGAGCCACGGCAGGGCGGCGGCTGATGGAAGCGATGGCCGGCCCGGCGTCGACTGGCGATGGGAGCACGTCATCGTCGTGTTCGATCGCGATGGCAAGATGATCGACGTTGAGAACTGGGCGCAGTGGGACAAGATCTGGGGCCGTCCACACGACGTCGAGATCAGCCCCTACGATCCCGAGAAGCACGTCTGGATCGTGGATGCCGACAACCACTTCGTCAGCAAGTTCTCGCACGATGGCAAACAGCGTCTCCTGACACTGGGCACGCCGGGTGTCCCAGGCACCGACGAAACGCATTTCGCCAGGCCGACGTTCATGGCCTTCATGGACAAGAACACCTGGTACCTGGCTGACGGTTATGACGGCACACGCATCATCAAGTACGACATGAACGGCAAGAAACTCCTCGAATGGGGAATGAAGGGAACGCCACCCAACGAGAAGCGCCCCGGCTACATGAACAATGTCCACGGAATCGCCGTCAACCCGAAGACGCGGCGTGTCTACGTGAACGATCGCAACAACGGACGCCTCCAGGTGTTCGACGAAAACGGGAAGTTCCTCGATCAGTGGGATTTCGGTCCGCGCCCGCCGATGAACATCCACAGCATCTATATGGGTAACGACGGCATCCTGTGGGCCGCCGACCAGGGTTCGAACAAGCTCCTCGCCTACGACGCCGAGGGACACTTCCTCTATTCGTGGGGAACGTTCGGGACGTGCCAGGGCTGCCAGTGGGGCGTGCACGGGTTCGCGACCGACAAAGAGGGCAATCTCTACACCGCTGAAGTGAGGACCGGTCGAGTCCAGAAGTACACACCGCGTAAGGGCGCGAACCCGGAGTTCCTCGTGGGCAAACCCTGGCCGGGGGCGTGGTAA
>JALDXQ010000397.1:0-2789 GCA_032156805.1 Acidobacteriota bacterium | reverse complement strand
GGAAGTAGGACGATCGGTGTGCTCGCCCGACGCGAGCGAAATATCCTCATACTGTCATCCCGTTTCCGCGTGCGAAAACCGCAACGCGAACGAGGTGATTCGCACGATCAGGCCAAAAAACGCCCCGGCATTGCTCGTGCGTCTCTCATGGCCATGTCCGGCAAGAGAATCGTCTACATCATACGGAGCCGTCGAGATCCGGTGCGCCACTACATCGGCCTGACGGCGGACCTCCCGTCCCGGCTCGCATCACACAACGCGGGGGAGTCACCACAGACACGCAGCTTCACGCCATGGGCGCTGGTGGTGTCGGTGCAATTCGCGTCGGAGGACGCCGCTGACAAGTTCGTGCGTTACCTCAAGTCGGCCTCGGGTCGCGACTTCGCGAAACACTATTTGGGCTGCGAGTGATCGCACGTCTACTCGCTTAGCGCGCAGGGGACCAGGCACGATCATGTGCGGCCACTGCCGGCGGAGCGAGGATCCACATCGATCTCGCGGAGGTTGCGCATCGCTTTTCGCCACAACGCGTGGAATCCGTCCGACAGGTTGTCGGCCAGCTCACGATCGCGTATGAGCAGCGACGCAAACCGGCCTTCCTTCACGAACGGATGGTCGAGCGGCACGATCACGATCTCATCGTCCACAACGTGAAATGGATGGCCGAGCTCACCGGAATAACGCACGCCCGTGACGTGTCGAAGGTCAGTGCGGTGACGCTTGAGGAAGTCCACGAGCGTTCGCGCCGTTTGATAGGAAAACCCGAAGACGACCTGATGCTCGATGCCGTGCTCGGCGGTGTTCTTTGCAATTCGTCGAAGAATCGGAAAACCATCGGCGACCGCCGCGTCGAGCGCAACCAGGTCGCCACGCTCCATATACGAGAGGATTCGCTTCCGGGCGGCCGCCAGTGGAACGAGGTGCCGTCGCACGTGGCCATCGATGCCGAGTGCAAGGTCGAGGAAGGGCTGCCGGCCGCGTGCGCGAGAGCGCAGACCCGACAGGGTCGCCGCAAGCGTTGGTGCGGTGGCCGCGAAGCGCTCCGCGCGCTCACGAGCGAGGTCGATGACGCGAGCAACGACGACGTCAGCCGGGAGGGCGGCGAACATCTTGGGGCGCGTCGGCTGGATCTGAACGAGCCCGAGTCCCGCAAGTTTCTCCATGGCCAGGTAGATCTTCGAGCTCGGCACGTCGCCTTCGCGACAGAGCGTGGCAGCGTCCGCGACACCGCACAGCATCAACGCCATCAAGGCTTTTCGCTCGTAGAGCGACAAGCCGACGTCCTCCAGTTGCGCCGGATCGGGAAGGGGCATGACTGACCATTACTCTACTACTGTGAGTAGTTGAATCGATCCAGCGACACGCGGCACAGTACACACACGTCGAAACCGACGTGTCGAAGGAGGCCCGACGTGAGCAGCGCAGTGGGACAAGTCATGCCGATGATCGCCGTGGAGTCAGTGGATGCGGTTCGCGATTTCTACGTCGACAAACTGGGTTTTGAACACGTGATGGGGATGGTGGGCAAGGACGGCCAGCTCGATTTCGTCACGGTCGTGCTGGGCGGTGCGCGCGTGATGTTCTCTCGCGCGCCGGGTGACGGTTCGCGTCGATCAGGGAAGCAGCCGGTCGAGATCTACCTCCAGGTCGACGACGTCGAGACCTATCACAGTCGTGTGAAGAAGAACGGCGTCAAGGTCAGCGACCCGCTCACGCTGCAGTGGTGGGGCGATCGTACGTTCAAGGTGCTCGACCCGAACGGCTACGAAATCTGGTTCTACACGAATGTGGCGGAGCCCAAACCGCCGCAGGGTGCCAAGCTGGTCTGATTCGCCTGGTCCACGAGGCGACAGATGCGATTCGGGGATCGAAGGCTTCGAGTCTTCGAACAGGAAAGAGCATGGAGGATGCGATGGCGCACATCGACACCGCCCTCGCCGCGAGCCGGGACGCGATTGACCAGATGATTCTGGCTGGCGAACAGTCGGGCGCGGCCTGGATCTCGTCGCGTGCGCCGGGAAAGTGGTCGCCCAGCCAGATCGTGGAGCACGTCGCTCGTTCACTCGAGGAATCCGCGAACATGGCTGCCGGACGTCCGTCGAAGTTTCCGAAGCTGCCGGCTGTTGTGCAACCGGTTGTCCGCGGCCTCCTGTTCAAGCGGGTGCTGCGGAACGCGGCATTCCCGAAGGCCAAGACGAACAAGGCGATGAATCCCGCGAGCGGGCCCGCGACACCGGCCGAGGGGCGCATTCGCCTCGCGACGGCCCATCAGAAATTCGAAGAGGCATGCCGGCGGATTGCGGCAGCGGGTGGACGGATGCCAACAACGGTCTTTGGTACAGTTCCGGTGCTGGAGTACGTTCGCTTCACGGAGCTCCACACGCGCCATCATTGCAAGCAGATGGCCGCGCGCCAGTAGACCGCGGATCCTTGTGGCATACGACGAAGGACTCGTCGAACGTATTCGCGACGTGCTCGGTGCCCGCTCGGATATCACCGAGAAGAAAATGTTCGGGGGCCTGGCGTTCCTGTGCGGCGGGCGCATGTGCTGCGGCGTGAACGGCACGGATCTCGTCGTACGGGTGATGGCCGACGAAGTTCCTCGCGTCACGAAGGATCGGCATGTCCGACCGATGGATTTCACCGGACGGCCGCTGCGCGGCTTCGTGTATGTGAGCCGGGGCGGATATCGAACCGATGCAGACCTCGTGAAGTGGATCGATCGAGGCTTGCGGTTCGTGGATTCCCGTCAAGTGGCGAGTGGCCCTCGTCGAGCTCGAAAGTGAACT
>JALDXQ010000396.1:0-2872 GCA_032156805.1 Acidobacteriota bacterium | reverse complement strand
AGTTCGGCGGCGACGCGTTGCTCGTTTCCTCAAAGACCCCGCCGCGCAGGTCAGTCGATTAACGGACGTGGAACGCTATGCGTGTTCCATGCAGGCTGTCCGTGCTCGATTCCGAAGTACGCCATCCAGCCCTGAAATTTGAGCCTGAGCGGCGGGGGGTGCTACGCTCTAACGTTCCTGGTCCGGGTCCTTGCAGCGGCGTGGCGGCACCGGGGCGGTTCACATCTTCACGGAGGCGCATCGATGAACGCGCGAACTTTGGGTTGTGTCGTGTTGTGTGGGTGGCTGATGGCCGTCGGCGTGGCCCAGGCACATCACTCCCTCGCAGCCACTTACGACATTCGCAAGGAAAGCCAGCTGACGGGTATCGTCACGAAAGTGGCGTTTACCAATCCCCACGGGGCGTTGAGTCTCGAGGTCAAGAACCCGGACGGCACGAAGACCGAGTGGGTGCTGACGACCGGCTCCGCCAACGTGCTTGCGGGCCTCGGGTTCGACTCGAAGACCGTCAAGGCTGGCGACCCGGTGACGGTCACCATCTATGGGTCGAGGAACGGCAAGCCGCTCGGCTTCATGAGACGGATCACCCTGGCCGACAAGCGCCAGTTCGAGTTCGAGGCGAACTAACCGCTTCAACGAGGAGAACCACGATGGCCTTTCGACGAACTGGGTTTGCCGTCGCAATGGGAGCCGCCCTCACGCTCGCCATGCCGCTGACCGCTGGTGCGCAGGGCGGCGGCCGCGGCGGCGGTCCGCCACTCTACACGCCCACCGCTGCCGACAAGGATGCGAAGGCCGTGCTCTACAACTGGGCGTCGCACATGGGCATGCTGCGTGGCGTCGAGGAGCACGAGCTCGCCGTGTCGCTCGAGTACCAGGGCAATGGCACCATGCAGGTGGAGGGACAGCCCTGTACCCTGAAGAAGTATCGCGTCAGCTCCAACTACCAGACCGCGGGGCAGCGGACGCAGATCGAGTGCACGCGGGCCAATGGACAGACCTATTCGAACATCGAGGTCGTCAGCGGCCAGTACGCATGGAACGAAGACATCCCGGGTGCGGAGATCATCGAGGGTAAAGGGAAGGCCACGCCGATGCCCGCCACCGTGCAGGAGCGGCTCATTCGTTTGTGGGCAAGTCCGCAGGGCGCGCTCAAGGCCGCCATGGCCGGCGCCGGCATTGGCCTGTTGGCCATGGACCGCGACCTCGGTCGCATCCTTCAGCCCGGGTCCAACACGATCGGCCAGACCTCGGTGGCGTGGGAAGGGAACAAGCCCGTTGTCACGTACCCGATTCCTGGTGTCGCCGGGGCAACCGGCAAGGCCACACTCGACAACCGGTACATGGCCGAGCGCGTGGTCGTGACCCAGGGTTCGACGACCACCGAGTTCGTCTACAGCAACTACGAGGACTGGAACAACCCGCTGAACAAGATCGAAGCCTACTACGCCGGCAAGATGGCCGAGCGGCGGAACGGCACCGTCCTTCGCGATATCACGACGGTCGAGACGGAGACCGGTAGTGTGTATGTCGTGATGCCAGTTCCCGCGAGTGTCCGCGCGGCGATTACACCGGGGCAGGCCGCACCGCCACGGACGCTGCTGGCGAGCGATCGATCGGCGAGCCTGCAGTCGAAGGATCCCACGCCCCGCATGGCCAACGGGAAGCCAGATCTGTCGGGCAACTGGGGAGGCGGCGGCATGAACTGGCGCTACGGCAATCGCCGGTGCGGTCCGACGCAACTCGAGGGCTGCAGCCCGCAGTGGAATCAGACGATGGATTTCGAGTTCGAGGCGCCGTCGCGGTTCGGCCCGAATCGTCCGTCGTACAAGCCCGAGCACTGGGACAAGGTCATCGCGCTCGACATGTGGACCAACAAGGAAGACCCGGTCATGACGTGTCAGCCGCTGGGGATTCCGCGTCAGGGTCCACCGCGTCGCATCATCCAGTCCGAGAACGACATCGTCTTCTTCTACTCGGCGTACGCGGATGGCGGCGGCGGACAGGCCGAATTCCGCATCATGCCGATCGACGGTCGCACGCACGACGAAAAGCTGATGCGTGAGACCAAGTACATGGGATACACGGTCGGAAGCTGGGAGGGCGACACCCTGGTCCTCGACTCTCGCGGGTTCAACGATTTCACCTGGCTTGCGCGCGGTGGCTTCTTCCATTCCGATCAGATGCGGGTGGTCGAGCGTTTCACGCGTCAGGGCAACGAGATCTTGTACGAAGTGACGGTCGAGGATCCCGTGGTCCTCGTGGAGCCGTTCGTCTGGGTGCCGCGAATCCTGCGCCTCAACGCGAATGCCAATGCGGGGCTTCTACCGGAGCGAGGGAATTGCGACGTGGCGTACGAGAGGGACGCCATCGAGACGCAGATTCGCCACTGAGCGCCACAATTCCAACTCCCAACTTCCAACTCCCAAGCCGATGTTTGGGAGTTGGAGATTGGGCGTTGGGAGTTGACGGTTTCTCTCCCTTTCGCCCCCATGCTTGACACCGTTCACGGATGGATTTCCGCCGCTGATGCGGTCGTCTGGGGCCCTCCACTTCTCATCGCGCTCTTCGGCACGCACATCTTCCTGACGATTCGTACCGCGTTCATGCAGCGGTATCTGATCACGGCCATCAAGCTGTCGGTGACGCCGGAGAAGGGCGCCGCCGGGGACGTGAGCCCGTTTGCGGCGCTCACCACCGCGCTCGCCGCCACCATCGGCACGGGAAACATCGTCGGCGTCGCCACGGCTGTGAGTTTGGGTGGACCTGGCGCAGTGCTGTGGATGTGGCTGACGGGCGTGCTCGGGATGGCCACCAAGTACAGCGAGGCGCTGCTCGCGGTGAAGTATCGCGTGAAGACCGCGGACGGGAC
>JALDXQ010000395.1:0-2944 GCA_032156805.1 Acidobacteriota bacterium | reverse complement strand
GTAGAGGACCAGGGCGAGAGTCGGTACCTCCTCCGCGAGACCGACGCCTTCGGACCCGAGGGCGGCACGCAGACCAGCGTCCATGACGTGAGCCAGGAAGCCTGAGACAAGGAAGGTGCCACTCAGCGCGGTCAGGATCGTCCGGCCACGCCGCTGCCAGAATCCGGTCTCGGCGGCACCAGGCCGAACCTCCTGCCATGGCTCCGCCCGCATGCCTGTGCGGCCGACCGCGCGAACAATCTCGTCCGCCGTGATGACTGGAGCGCCGGGCGCAATTAGCATCTTGCCGCGCAGAATGTCGAATCCCAGGCGATCGGGCGATCCGACGAGGGGTACGATCTCCCGGCGCAGGATCGCGACCTCGTCGGCGCAATCCATCCCATGAATGCGGAATTCCAATGGTGCTTTCATAAAGGGAATCGGCTCACGCTTCAGCGCGCGACGCTCGGCGCTCCAGCCATCCATGGACCTGCAAGTAGAAGGTGGGAAGCACCAACAGCGTGAAGAGTGTGGACGTCACCAGCCCACCGATCATGACCACGGCGAGGGGACGCTCGATCTCAGTGCCGTGCAGGCGCAACACCAGCATTGGGAGCAAGCCGAGTGTCGCTGTCCCGGCCGTCATCAGTTTTGGTCGTACTCGACCGATGCTTGCCTCGCGCACCGCTTCCGGAAGACTTCGGCCTTCGGCCAGCAATCCTCGCGTCTGCGTCACGAGGACTAGACTGTTCTGCACGGCGATGCCGAAGAGGCCGATCAAACCGACGAGCGAGGAGACGTTCCAGGTCTCGCCGGCTAGGAGCAGTGCCAGGATTCCGCCGACGAACGCAATCGGGACTGTGGCCAGGATCATGCCAGCCTCGACGGCCGAACCGAGCGCCACCAGCAGCAGGACGAACACGCCAAAGAGCGCCGCCCCGATCGCCAGGGTGAGCGCGCGAGACGCTCGAGCCTGGCTCTCCACACGGCCGCCAAGATCGAAGAAATAGCCCGACGGCAGCTTGAGCTGATCGCTCAGAATGCGTCGGACATCGGATGCCGTGCTGCCGAGATCGCGACCGCTCACTGTCGCCTCGACCGCGATGCGACGCGTACCGGCTTCGCGACGAATCGCAGCGGGGCCGAACGTTTGCGTCACGTCGGCGAGCTGTCCCAATGGAATGCGGGTGCCGTCGTGGCCGTCTATCAACAGCGTGCGAATGGTTTCGAGCGTGTCCCGCCGATCGTCCCGAAGACGCACCAGCAGGTCGAAGCGTCGCTGTCCTATCCAGATCTGCGACGCCTCTTCGCCGACTAGACCGATCCGCACGGCTTTAATCACATCGCCAGGGGCCAGTCCGACGCGCGCCGACGCCTCCCGGTTCACAGATATCTGCAATTGTGGCAATCCCGTGAGCTGCTCGGCACGAAGGTCAGTGAGGCCGTCGACACCTCTGATGAGGGTCTCGGCTTGCTCGGCCAATCGCGAGAGCTCGTCGAGATCAGGGCCGAAGATCCGAACGGAGATATCGGCCGGGGTTCCACCCAGTCCTTCGTCGATGCGCATGCCCAGCGGTGTCGTGAACAGGACCGCAACACCGGGCACTCCTTCGAGTTTCTCCCGCATGTCGGCTTCAAGGTCCTCAAGGCTGCGCGTGCGGTCTGGCTTCAAGACGACCAAGACGTCCGACAGTGTGTGCGGCATCGGATCTTCAGTGCGCTCCGCCCGACCTGTTCGGCGCACCACGTCCTCAACCTCGGGAATCTCACGCAAGATGTCTTCGACTCGATGATTCAAGCGGTCGACTTCCTCGAGTGCGGCCTCGGCTGGAAGCACGGTTTGCAGCAGGAATGCTCCCTCATCCAGTTGCGGCATGAAATCGCTGCCAATGCGAAAGCCGAGGGCAATGGCCGGCACGGCGACGAGAAGCGTGACGAGAGCCACGAGCCTCGGGTGTCGAAGACAGCGGTCGAGTAACGGCGCATACGACTGCTTGACCTTTCGAAGCAGGAGGACATCTTCGTTAGCTCCAGGTCGCGAGGGCCGCAACACCATAGCGGCGACGATCGGGACGAGCGTCAGCGCCAGCACGAGGGCGGCGATCATGGCCGCGATGACCGCCGCCGCGAGCGGCTGATACATGCGACCCTCGATCCCGGTCATGCCAAACAGCGGCAAGAACACGACAATCACGATGAAGGTCGCGAAGGCGATGGGTCGCGCCACTTCAACCGCCGCGGAGACCGCCCGCTCTCGACGTTCTCGTCGGGTCGTGGCCCCGCTGAGCCGGTGCAGGATGTTCTCGACCATGATGATCGCCGCATCGACCAGCAGGCCTACCGCGATCGCCAACCCGCCGAGGGTCATCGTGTTTAGTCCGACATTGAGCGGCCTCAGTAGCAGGCCAGCCAAGGCGATTGAGACTGGAATCGTCAACGTCACGACTAATGCGGCGCGCACGTTGCCCAGTAACAACAGAATCACGAGCACCACGAACACGCCGCCGAGCATGACCGCACGGCCCACCCCGCCCAACGCCGAGTTCACGAGTTGCGACTGGTCGTACACCGTACGCAACTGGACACCCTTGGGCAGCGCGCGGCGAATGTCCTCGATCGCCTGGCGTATCCCTGCCGCGACCAGTACGGTATCGGCCCCGAACTGCTTGATAACCCGGGCGCTGACGACTTCGCCCTTTAACCGGTGCGCAACACCTCGGCGTACCGCCGCGGCCTCACGGATGTCCGCGACGTCTCCAAGAAGTACCGGAACATCCCCTCGAACGGTTACAACCGTGCGGCGTAGGTCATCGACCGTATGCGCACGGCCCAGAGCACGCACGGTCCACTCGATAGACCCCTGTGCGACGATGCCTCCGGAGGCATTCAGGTTCGATTCTTCGACGGCGTGCATGACGTCGTCTAGGCTGACTCGCCGGGCAGACATGCGTTCGGGATCCAGCTG
>JALDXQ010000394.1:0-2991 GCA_032156805.1 Acidobacteriota bacterium | reverse complement strand
CGCCGTTGACGGCCAACACCTGACCTGTAATATACGCTGCCTCATCCGACGCGAGAAAGCACACCGCCGATGCAACGTCCTTTGGCGTGCCCAGCCGTTGCAACGGAATCAACGATGCCCACTCGGCCTGAACCTTCTCTGCGACGATCTTCGTCATGTCCGTCTCGACCAGTCCGGGAGCCACGACATTGACGGTGATATTACGCGAGGCGACTTCGCGCGCCAGCGCCTTGCTGAACCCGATCAAGCCAGCCTTCGATGCTGCGTAGTTTGCCTGACCCGGGTTCCCCATCTGCCCTACGACAGAGCTGATGCTGATGATGCGACCGGCGCGCCGCTTGATCATGGGCCGCAGTGCCGCGTGGACGCAGGTAAAGGCCGCCGTCAGGTTCGTGGCAATCACCTCGTCCCATTCGTCGCGCTTCATGCGCAGCATCAGCTGGTCGCGCACGATACCGGCATTGTTCACCAGGATATCGATGCGTTCGTGGCGCGCCAATACACCCTCGATCAGGCTTTCTACGGATGCCGTGTCGGTCACATCGAGCGTGGCCGCCTCAGCACTGCCACCGGCGTCGCCAATAGCGGCGACCGTCGCGGCCGCATTGTCACCTCTGGCCGCCGCAACGACATGCGCCCCACGCGTCGCCAGCACCTCCGCGATAGCACGGCCGATGCCACGTGACGCACCCGTGACAACCACGACTTTCTGACTCAGATCGAACATGCTGTCATGACCGCGTCGAGTTGATCGGGCGACGCGAAACTGGTGATGCGCGCGTCGGGGTGAATCTTCTTGACGAGACCGCCGAGCACCGTCCCCGGGCCCACCTCAACATACGTGGTGACGCCTTCGGACGCAAGGTGACGCACCACCGCCTCCCACTGAACTGGCGCAGAGACCTGCTGCACGAGCGCATCGACCGCCGACCGGGCGTCACGCTTGGGCAATCCATCGACGTTGGCGACGATCGGAACGCGAGGCTCCTGCACCGTGAGCGCGCGCAGCTCGGGCTCGAGCCGTTCTTCGGCTGGCTTCATCAGCGCACTGTGAAAAGGCGCGCTCACCGACAACGGAATGGCCTTCTTCGCACCCAGCACCTTCGCACGATCCGACGCACGGCGTACCGCCCCGGCATGACCTGCGATGACCACCTGCCCCGCGCCGTTGATGTTGGCGGGACTGACGACCTCTCCCTCCGCCGCCTCCTCGCATGCCTGTCGCACGAGGTCGAGGGTCGCTCCCAGGATGGCCGCCATCGCGCCTTGACCTACCGGAACAGCCTCCTGCATGTAGCGGCCCCGCCGGCGGACGATCCCGACCGCCTCGCCAAACGGAACCGTGCCTGCGGCCACATGGGCGGAATACTCGCCGAGACTGTGCCCGGCAACGAAGGCAGGGCGCACGCCTTTCGACTCCAGGACGCGGCACGCCGCAATGCTGGTTGTCAGAATCGCGGGCTGCGTGATCTCCGTGAGCGCCAGTCGATCCTCGGGGCCTGCGAAGCAGAGCGCGCTCAGCGCCTCGGACGGTCGCCCGGCCTCGACAAACGCGGCGTCGGCTTCTTCGAACGTCGCACGGGCTTCCGGGAATGCATCGACGAGCGCCTGCCCCATGCCGACCTTCTGTGAACCCTGCCCTGGAAAGATGAACGCAATCAACGGGAGTCCAATCCTGTCAACTTCCAACTTCCAACCGCATAGTCTTCTTACTGCTTTACCGAGGCGGCTTCACCGATTCCCTGCTCGACCCTGGCGATGAACTCGCCTTCCGCGAAGCGATAGGCCATGGCCACGGCGTTTCGTATCGCGCGCGACGACGAGCGCCCGTGTCCGACGATCGCGAGACCCGCGACGCCCAGCAGTGCCGCCCCGCCATACTCCGAGTAGTCCACTCGGCGAAGAAAGCGGCGGAACGCGCGCTTCGACAGCAGATACCCGACCTGACTCGAGAACGTACCCTGAAGCTCCTCGCCGAGCAGCGCTTCGACCGCTTCGACGAGCCCCTCGCTCGTCTTGAGCACGATGTTGCCTGTGAAACCATCGCAGACGATGACGTCTGCAACACCGCTGTAGATCTCCCGCCCCTCGACATTGCCGATGAAGCGCAGCGGCGACGCCTTGAGGAGCCTGTGCGCTTCCCGTGTCAGCTCGTTGCCCTTGCTCTCCTCTTCCCCGATCGACAGCAGTCCGATTCGTGGTTCCTCTACTCCATGCGCGAGCCGGGCGAATACCGAGCCCATCACCGCAAACTGCAGGAGATGCTGGGGCCGACATTCCACGGTCGCGCCCGCATCGAGCAGAACCGCCGGCCGGCCACGCGTCGGAATCGTTGTCGCCAACGCCGGGCGATCGACACCCGTGACCATGCCGAACGCTGCATGGGCCGCGACCACGGTTGCACCGGTATGGCCGGCGCTCACCAGCGCGGCTGCGTCCCGCTTCGCCACGAGATCGGCGGCTACGCGCACCGACGAACGTGGCTTGCGCCGCATCGCAGGGACTGGCGCCTCGGCCATCTCGATGACATCTGGTGCGTCGACGATCTCGATACCGAGAGATTGCCAGCCGGGATGCGCGCTCAGCGCGCGCTCGATCTCCGCGGTCTGGCCGACGAGGGCGATCCCGGCGTCCAGGTGACGCGCTGCGGCCACGGCGCCGTCGACGACGACAGACGGCGCATGGTCACCGCCCATGGCGTCGACTGCAATGCGGATCGGCAGCGTCCTGCGTCCTATTCTTCGTCGACGGCCCGAACCGGTCGCGAGTTGTAGTACCCGCAATGGGGGCAGATGCGATGCGGGGCCTTGGGCTCCTGACACTGAGGACAGAGGCCCGTGGTCGCCGCCCGCAAAGCGTCATGAGTGCGCCGCTTCGCAGTGCGGGTCTTGGAGTGTCGGCGTTTTGGATTCGGCATGGTAGCTGGCGGTCTCCGTTTACTTCAGTTACTTGAGCGGCGCGAGCCGCGGGTCTTACCATTGCGACGTGCAC
>JALDXQ010000393.1:0-3023 GCA_032156805.1 Acidobacteriota bacterium | reverse complement strand
TGAAGAGGATGTTGGTCGTGTCGATCTGGAAGAACTCCTGGTGGGGATGCTTGCGTCCTCCCTGCGGCGGCACGTTCGCCACCGTACCTTCCAGGATCTTGAGCAGCGCCTGCTGCACGCCCTCGCCAGAGACGTCACGCGTGATCGAGGGGTTCTCGTCCTTCCGGCAGATCTTGTCGACTTCGTCGATGTAGATGATCCCCTGCTGGCACTTCTCGATGTCGCCGCCGGCGGCCTGCAGCAGCTTCAGGATGATGTTCTCGACGTCTTCACCGACGTAGCCCGCCTCGGTCAGCGTCGTCGCATCGACGATCGTGAAGGGGACCGAGAGGAGCTTGGCGAGCGTCTGCGCGAGCAGCGTCTTGCCCGTGCCCGTGGGGCCGATGAGCAGGATGTTCGACTTGGTCAGCTCGACGTCGTTGCGGCTGCGCGGCTGCTTCTGGATCTCGATCCGCTTGTAGTGGTTGTAGACCGCGACGGCCAGCTTGCGCTTGGTGCGCTCCTGCCCGATGACGTACTCGTCGAGGAACTTCTTGATTTCCGGCGGCGAGGGCAGCGACGAGCGGACACCCCGGTTCTCGAACCGGTTGTCGTCGGCGATGATGTCGTTGCAGACCTCCACGCATTCATCGCAGATGAAAACCGTCGGCCCTGCGATGAGCTTGCGGACGTCGTTCTGATCCTTGTTACAGAACGAGCAACGAAGAATCTCAGTCTCGCCGTTCTTCTTGACCATGTGTATCGGCTCAGGGCTCTTGGCGTCTGTCGCTCGGTGTCTCGGGTGAATTCAGGGTGCTGATTGGTATTTCGGCCTCAATCCGGCTGGAGGCTAGAGGAGGCCCCCCGGGGACCCAGATCGGGTGCCCAAAGCCGAGCCTAATTCGATGTTACACCCGTTTTCGGATGACGTCATCGATTATCCCGTACTCCTTCCCCTGGTCCGCCGACATGATGTAGTCGCGCTCGGTATCGTCCTGGATGCGCTTGGTCGTCTGCCCGGTGTGGAGCACCAGGATTTCGTTGAGCCGCTCCCTCATGCGCAGGATTTCACGCGCGTGGATATCGATATCGGTCGCCTGCCCGGCCAACCCCTGCATGAGCGGCTGATGGATGACAATCCGGGCATTTGGCAGGGAGTATCGCTTGCCTTTTGCCCCCCCGGACAGCAGCACAGCTGCCATGGAGGCCGCCTGCCCGATGCAGATCGTCTGGACGTCCGGCTTGATGAACTGCATCGTGTCGTAGATAGCCAGCCCCGCCGTAATCGAGCCACCCGGGCTGTTGATGTACAGCTGGATGTCTTTGTCCGGATCCTCTGCCTCGAGGAAGAGCATCTGGGCAATGGCCAGGTTGGCGATCGTGTCGTCGATCGGCGTGCCGATGAAGATGATGCTGTCCTTCAGCAGCCGGGAGAAGATGTCGTAGGCGCGCTCACCGCGGTTGGTCTGTTCGACCACCATCGGTACTAACTGTGCACGGCTCATTTGTGATTCGTGATTGGCGGTGGGCGTTCGGTGGATGAAGGGCACTCGCTACGAAATCCTAGCACGCGACAGGGCCAAGTCAACCGCCTTCTCCCGCCGCAGCCCGGCAACCAGCCGACCGATGCCGCCCTCCTTCTCGAACTGCGCTCGCAGCGCGGCCGGGGTTCGCCCCGCGCGCGTCGCGAAACGCTCGATTTCCTGGTCGATCTCCTGCTCGGTGACGAACAGCCCCTCGCGCCGTGCAATTGCGTCCAGCACCAGCGCACTTGCCACTCCCGCGCGCGCCGGGTCCCGCTGCGCCTCGCGGAACTGACCCCAGTCGATGCCCGCCTGCCGCGGGTCCACGTTCTGTGCCATCAGCTGACGAGCAAACTCCTCGAGCCGTCGATCGATCTCGCGTTCCACGAGTGAGTTCGGCAGATCGAACGTAATCCGCTCGGCAAGTTGCTTCAGCACGTCTCCGCGAAGCTGGCGCGAGGCGTTCTCTTCGGCCTCGGCCTGCAGGTCGGTCCGAACGCGATCGCGCAGCGCGCTCAGCGAATCGAACTCACCCAGATCCTTCGCGAACTCGTCGTCGAGCTCCGGCAACACCCGGCGACGCACCTCTTTGACCGTCACGGAATACGTGACGTCGGCGCCGGCCATTTCCTTGACCGTGTAGTCCTCGGGAAAGTGAATGGAAAACGTCTTCTCGTCGCCGGGGTTGACGCCGATCAGGTTGGCGTCGAATCCGGGAGGGTTCGCCTTCGAACCGATCTCGATATTCACGCCGTCGTGGCGATCGGGCCCCGATTCATCCTGACGAACGAGATCGGCGACGACCGTATCACCGTCCGTGGCGGGGCGGCCTTCAACCGGTTCGGACTTGCCCGCTCGTTCGCGCAAGCGCTGCAGTGTCTGTTCGATCGCTTCTTCGGTGATCGCCACCGGAGTCTTGATGGCAGTCAGCGTGGAGAGATCGCCGGGATCGAACGGCGGGACCGTCTCGATTGCCGCCGTAAACCGGAGCGGCTGACCCTCTTCCAACGCGACGTCACGGACATTCGGCGTGTCGATTGGCTCGATGCCGCGTTCCTGGAGCGCCTCCTCGACGGCTCGAGGAATCAGACCGTGCATCACCTCGTGAAGGATCTGATCGCGAAACCGTCGCTTGATGATCGTCGCGGGGACCTTGCCGGGTCGAAACCCGGGAACACGCACTTTCCGGTAGCCCTGGGCGATGCGATCGATCTCTGCGTCGACGACCGAGCTGTCGATCTCGATGGTGACCGTCTTCTGGGTTTCGCTGACGTCGGTGAATTCGGTCTTCATGTAAGGCTTTGGGCTCTCGGCTCTGGGCTTTCGGCCACGGGCTTCGGAGGGGACGGAATGCGAAAGCCGGGATTTGAACCCGGACACCTTTCGGTACCAGATCCTAAGTCTGGCGCGTCTGCCAGTTCCGCCACTTTCGCGTCTCGATCAGCGTATCACGCACAGCGGTCCGAGGGGACGTGGTGCGACAGTGCGAGGGTCCGGTCCGATGGTGCGCTGTCCGGCGTC
>JALDXQ010000392.1:0-3076 GCA_032156805.1 Acidobacteriota bacterium | reverse complement strand
CGGCAGGCGTGAGTCTGCCGACTCGTTCACGATTCACTGCCTGACACCATCGTTCACACCGGCTTTCTGAACGCTCTGCGATAGATGAAGAGCAACAGAATGGCGCCCAGCGTCGCCACCAAGAACCCCGCCGGCTCGCCCGGCTGATACCACCCTATTGCACGTCCGATGAATCCACCGAGCACGGCGCCCACGATACCAATCGCCATCGTTACCAGCATGCCGCCCGGATCGCGACCCGGCATGACCAGCTTCGCGATAATGCCGACGATGAGCCCGAAAAGCATCCAACCCAATATCGAGATCATGGTGAGAGCCTCCCTGGCAGAGCCATGACCAGCATCGCTCACGCAAGACCGCGTCGCGCGATAGCTGAGGTAGCCGTGCACTGCCGCGGTCCTGCGTGCAGGATTGGTGCCGACTCGTCGGAGCGATACCGACGAGCTCGCAGATCAGATCCCGGTGATCTGGACGTTCGCGCCGTCAGGGTCCTGGATGTGGAACCCGAACTCCAGATTCTCTTGCGGAGTGATCCCGAGTTCCTTGAGGTTCTTAGTGACGGCTTCCCGGTTGAAATTCTCGACGCCGATCGCGAAGTGATCGACCAGGCCCGGCGGCGGCTCGACCCGCAGCGAGATCAGCACTTTCCCGCCAATACCGAGCCGGGAGATCTTGTTTTCCTTGTCTTCGTTCATGACAGTCAGCCCGAAGACACGGTTGTAGAAGTCGATCGATCGAGCCATGTCGCTCACGAGCACCGAGGCGTGATTGATGCTCCCGGCAGTCAACGACGCCGCCGATACCAGGGTGCCAGCACCCACCGACGCGGCAAGAGCGGTCAGCGCCTGAATCAGTTCCCGCCGCGAAAGCCGCCCACGCTCGAAATGGGTTACAAGGTCCGATATAACATGCTGCACAGTGCCTCCTGGAGGGCGGCAGTGTAGCCCCCGGCCGAGGCCCGGTCAAAGCGCACCCTTTAACGCACCCTTCGTGTTCGATACGAATCCGCTTCGTCGTTCACTATGACGGGGATGATCACGCAGAGGGGGGTCAACTTGCGGGCCCGCAGTCTATGACAGCGACCCGGCGCCTGGCGTTGTGTCTCGATGGCACGTGGAACAATCGGGACGATTCGACCAACGTGCTGCACCACTTCGGGCTGGCCACGGAATGCCGCGACCACCCGCTTGGCACGGACACGGTCACACAACTCAAGTTCTACCTCGAGGGCGTTGGCACCGGCCCTCTCGACAAGATTACCGGCGGCGGCTTCGGGTTCGGCCTGGAGACCAACGTGCGCGCGGCCTACAACTGGCTGGTCCAGAATTTCGAGGACGCCACCCCGCTCAAGGCGGCTGACGAGATCTACATCTTTGGTTTCAGCCGAGGTGCGTTCACAGCCCGCTCGCTGATTGGTTTCATCAGCACGTGCGGGCTCCTTCGCCGTGGCGCTCCGCTCACCGTCAAGCAACTGTGGCAGAACTACTGCCTGCTCGGGCGCGAGCGCGAGCATCACACCGGACCATTGACTGCACTCTTTGGCAAGAGCGCCCCGGAGTTCCGGCGGCTGCCTGATCTGCTGTGGGATCCATGGCTGATCCGCAAGAGCGACATCGAAGCGGCCAAGCGCGCCGGCACCGTCCCCGGTCAGCGCGTGCACGACCTCAACGACACCGAGCAGTTATTGGTTCGTTGGTCCCGCCGCATTCAGATCACGTATCTCGGTGTGTACGACACGGTCGGTGCCGTCGGCTGGGACGCACTGGCGATCCCGGGCGTGCAGAGCCGCTTCGCCCTGCATCACAACATGCGTCCGACGACGCTCATCAAACAGTGCCGTCATGCGCTCGCGCTCGACGAGCATCGCAGCAACTTCCGGCACACGCCGTTTGTCGCTTACCTGGGTCCGAACCCTTCGGACGAGCTCGGCCGGCTCAAGGGCGGCGAGCGTCCGCGCGAACAAAGCGGTGCGCACAATCCGGCCACGTCGCTGGCCATCGCGTGGTCGGACCGGATCGAACAGCGCTGGTTTGTCGGCTCTCACTCGAACGTCGGCGGTGGATATCGCAGCAATCCGCTGGCGCAGGAGCCGTTGAAGTGGCTTCTCGAAGGCGCCCGCAACGCCGGACTCATCTGCGATCACATCGCCGAGGTCGTACCGTCGCCGGTCGGTCAACTCGGACCGCGCGATTCGTATGCGGAGTTCGCGACCCCGGTCTGGACGACGCTCGTTCGAGCCAAGCGCTGGTATCGCAGGATTGATCCCGTGCCCGAAGTGCGTGCCAATCGCAGACAGCGCGAAAATCAGCCAGGCTTCACCCTGGCTCACATCAACGAACGTGTTGACGAGAGCGTGGTGCGTTACTGGGAGCGGCACCCCGATCCACCGCCCAACCTGGTGGAGTACGCGAGGCGACACCTCGCCAGCCATCGCGAGAGCATCATGTCCACCCTTGCGTCGGCCACGACGCACCACCGGTGGATGGGAGACAGCTTCAAGCCCTACATCGGTCTTCTGCTCTGGGCGACTCTCGCCGCCGCCGGGTTCTTGATCGTCGACCAGGTGTTCAACGTCTGGCCCGAAACCCTGCCGCCCGCCTGGCTGCTCGCGGTTGCGGCCGGCGCCTTCGCGCTGATCGACTGGGCCGAAAGCAACCAGAACTTCGCCATCGCACTGCGCGGCGAATCGCCTCCACGGCGCGCCTTTCTCGATTCGATCTACTGGATGCGGGCACTCGGTGTCGTGCTTTTCCTCTTTGGCGCTGTCGGTGTGATCGTCCACCTCGCCACTATCGGCGCCGATGCCGACTCGCTGGCGGGGGCGCTGGAAGCTTCCTTGCCCGCCGTCTCTTACTGGGTCGCCATCTCGCTGGGCGCGGGGCTTGGCGTCGGCCTCGGTGTCGTGCTCAATCACGTCTACGCACGCTCACCATCTCCACCCGCGCACATCGTGATCCAGGCGGCCGTGATTGGTCCGGTCATCTCGACCTGCGTCATCCTGCTGGCCACAGTCGTGGCGCATGAGATCTGGTGGCTGGTGAGCCCGGCGCTCGACATCAGGATTCCCGTCGGGACG
>JALDXQ010000391.1:0-3105 GCA_032156805.1 Acidobacteriota bacterium | reverse complement strand
CTGGAGCCGGCGACCCGACTTGAACGGGTGACCTGCTGATTACGAATCAGCTGCTCTACCAACTGAGCTACGCCGGCCTGGGTGGGATCGGGGACCGTCCACGACGCGTTCCCCGGAACACCAGATTCTAGCACGCTACCACGCCCGGCACGTGTGACGGACAACTGCGCCCGCGCCCGTGCTATGAGTGTGGCCATGGCCCGCCGATCCGTTCATTACGCCTGGATCGTTGCCGTCGTCACCTTCATCGTCATCCTCGTCACTGCTGGCGTTCGCGCAACGCCCGGCGTGCTGATGGTCGCCCTTGAAGGGGAGTTCGGCTGGAGCCGCACCGTCATCTCCTCGGCGGTTGCCATCAACATCGCGCTCTTCGGCCTCATTGGACCGTTCGCCGCGTCGGTGATGGATCGCTGGGGCGTCCGTCGCGTGATCCTCGCGGCTGTCGCCCTGTTATCTGTGTCGGTTGCCTTGACGACGCAGATGCAGTCGCAGTGGCAGTTGACGCTGCTCTGGGGTGTGCTCGTCGGCACTGGTACCGGCGTGACGTCGATGGTGCTGGCGGCCATCATCGCCAATCGCTGGTTCGATGAGCGACGAGGTCTGGTCCTCGGCATCCTGTCCGCATCCAACGCAACGGGGCAGTTGATCTTCCTGCCGGCGCTGGCGCAGTTGGTGGCGTCTCAAGGGTGGCGTGCCGCAGCGATGCTCGTTGCCGGCGCCGCTGCCGTCGTCTTCGTGATTGTGCTGATCTTCATGCGCGATCGGCCCGAGGATCTCGGTCTCCTGCCGTACGGCCGGCCTGCAGACGCTGTCGTGCCTCGATCCACTGCGCTGCGTCCGCTGCCGGCGCTGGCGATGGCAGCTCGTACACGGGCGTTCTGGTTGCTGGCGGGAACGTTCTTCGTCTGCGGGGCGAGCACGAACGGCCTCATCGGCACGCATCTCATCGCGGCGTGCCACGACTATGGGATTCACGAGGTGCAGTCGGCGCAACTGCTCGCCATGATGGGCATCTTCGATATTCTCGGCACGACGGCATCGGGATGGCTGACGGATCGCTACTCGAGCCGTCACCTGTTGTTTGGTTACTACACGCTGCGCGGGATCTCGCTGCTGTTCCTGCCGTTCACGCTGCAGGAAGGCGCGAGCGGCCTGGTCATCTTTGCGGTGTTCTACGGGCTCGACTGGATCGCGACGGTGCCGCCGACCGTTCGCCTGACGAGCGAAGCCTTCGGTCGCGAGAATACCGGCGTCATCTACGGATGGATCGGTGCCAGTCATCAGCTCGGCGCCTCGGCTGCGGCCTTCGGCGCGGGTGCGATTCGTACGGCGCTCGGTGACTATCAGGTCGCCTTCTGGGCCGCCGGGGTTCTCTGTGTCGTGGCCGGGCTGTCGTTCCTGATGATCGGCCGATCGCTGCGTCCGGCTCCGATCCCAACAGTCGCGACAGCTGGATAAATCGCGCGCGTGAGCGAGGCCGCCAAGGCTCAGTGGATCTGGCGAGGGAGCGCGCTCGTGCCGAGGCAGGCGAATTGCCATTCACCTTTCACTGCCTGACACCACCCCCCAAAAAGAAAGGCGGGCCCGTGAGGGCCCGCCTGGAGAGACCTTAATCGCTAGGCTTCTAAGAGTCCTAGTGATTCATGGGGACTTTGAGCTCCCCAAGCTTTGCGATCATGTCTTCGGCGGAGGTCGCCGGATTCACTTTCTTCTCGATGTAAGCAATCTTGCCCTGCTTGTCGATGTAGAACGTCCAGCGGTTCGCAAAGCCGGGCGGGTTCGGCATCAACACGCCGTACTTCCCTGCGACTTCCTTGGTCGGATCGGCGAGCATCGGGAAGTCGGCTTCCTTCTTCTCGACGACCTGGGCCGGCGCGCCGCCGCGTCCCTGCAGCGTCACGCTCGTCGCTTTCGCGAACTTGGTCTGATCCTCCAGATTGTCGACGCTGGCCATGAAGTAGGCCACTTCGTACATCCGGATCTTGTCGCCGTTCTCAGCCAGAGACTTGCACTCGATCGTGCAGCCTGTGGTGAACGCCTTCGGGAACCAGGCCACGACCACGGCCCTCTTCCCGCGGAAGTCCGACAGCTTGTAGGTCTTGCCATCGGACGCCTGCAGGCTGAAATCAGGAGCCGTGTCGCCGACCTTCAGCTCAGTCGTCTGAGCTCTCACTCCCACCGCCAGGGCCGCTGCCAACCCTATCGCCATCAATGCGCGCATGTACGAATCCTCCTGAGCAGAACGCCCGTCGAGCACCCTTGGGCAGAACGGGCTGAGTATACCGCCGAACGGTAAGATTTTCGCGATCATGACCCATCCGCTCGTGCTCGAGGTCCGTGCGGCGCTCGAAAAAGCCGCCGATCCTTCGAAAGCGCCAAAAATGCAGGCTTACATGAAGTCGGCGATGCCGTACCGCGGCGTTTCCTCGCCTGACCAGAAGGCGATCTGGCGTGAGCTGTTTCCGAAACACATCTTGTCCTCGCGAGTCGAGTGGTCGAGGGTCGCGCTGACCTTGTGGCGAGGCGCAGGCTTCCGAGAAGAGCGTTACGCCGCGATCGCTCTCACCGATCTTCGGATCTATGCGCCGCACCGGACGATCGCCTCACTGCCGATGTTCGAGGAAATGATCGTCTCGGGTGCCTGGTGGGACCTCGTGGACGCAATTGCCACCCACCACCTCGGCGACGTGCTGCGAGCCGATCGGGTCCGGATGTCGAAGCTGATGCGCCGCTGGTCGAGGGACAACGACATGTGGAAGCGTCGCGCGGCGATTCTGAGTCAGATCCGTTTCAAGCGCGACACCGACCTCGCGCTGCTCTACGATTGCATCGAGCCGAACCTCTCAGATACCCGGTTCTTCATCCGTAAGGCGATCGGCTGGGCCCTGCGTCAGTACGCGTGGGTCGATCCGCGCGAGGTCACCCGATACGTCAACGAGCATCGCGAGCGGCTCAGTGGTTTGAGTGTTCGAGAGGCTCTAAAGAACGCACGCTGACGTCTGCGGTCCGAAGGGACGATGGTGCGACGGTGCGACGGTCCGGTCCGGACGTCCGATGGTCCGGTCCGGACGTCCGAGGGTTCAGTCCGGACGTCCGAACCGTCGG
>JALDXQ010000390.1:0-3128 GCA_032156805.1 Acidobacteriota bacterium | reverse complement strand
GGAGACGACCGGGCTCGTGGTGTTGCTGCAGGAAACATTTCGTGGCGGGGTCGACGTGCCCGAGTCCTATCCTGCCGATTTGCGCGTGCCCCTGGCGATCAGGCCACGCCGACCCACGCCGGACATTGTCGCGTTGGCCAACACGCTGGGGATGTCGGTCGCCTACGTGCCGTCGATGCGTAACGGTAGCGCGACATCGCTTGACGCGCGCGAAGATCGAGGTAACGCCGTGCTCTCGACCGAGCCACTCAGCGACGTCCGCGCGATCGAGCTGCCGTTCGGCAAGCAGCGTCGGGTGTCGCTCGTGGCAACTGTCACTCCGCGTCGCGCGGCTGACGCGCCGATACGCGTCGTCGTGGCGCATCTCGACACGAACAGCGATCGGGTGATCCAGGCAGAGGCGCTGGGAGAGCGGATCGCGTCGCTGGCTGACATGCCGCTGATCGTCGGCGGTGATCTCAACTCGCGCCGCGGCTTTCGCGACAAAGCCGTTGCGGCGGTCAGTCGTCTTGTCGAGCTCGAATCGTGCGGCACGGGCCGAACCAGCCGCTGGCCGCTGCGGCTCGACGTGCCCTTTTTCTTCCTGATCGGGCGGGTCGACTTCATGTTCAGCACGCTCGGCACGCAGGTGTCGAGGACCTGTCAGACCCTCGATGATGCCTACGACTCGGACCACCTGCCGCTGCTGCTTGACGTGCGCTATTGAGGTGGGGACACCGCCTCGCGAGCCCTCATGTCCGGGCGCGCCGGCGCCGGAGTCGGCCGCAGCGGCCTGACGATGAGCGTGAGCACGAATCCCACCGCCAGCAGTCCCGCCAGCACCTGCAGTGGTGTGTCGTAGATGTGAATGCGGTCTGCGCCTTCGGGAAGCGCGGCGCGGGCGCGGTTCGATAGCTCGGTGATGATCACGGGGCCGGCGACAGCGGCCGCACTCCAGGACGTCAGCAGTGCGCCGTGGATCGCACCGACGTTCTCAGGCCCGAAGATGTCCGCCAGGAATGCCGGAATCGTGGCGAAGCCGCCGCCGTACATCGTGAAGATCACGAACAAGGCGACCTGGAAGAGCAGCCAGTTGGATGACGAGGCAAGGCCCGGGATGAGGAGAAAGAGGATGAACTGCGTGACGAAGAACACGAGATAGGTGTTGCGGCGGCCGACATAGTCCGAGCCCGATGCCCACATGAACCGGCCGCCCGCGTTGAACAGGCTGATGATCGACACGACGAGAGCGGCCTGCGCCGCCGTGCGGTTGAACATGTCCTGCATCATCGGCGACGCCTGAGCGAGGATGCCGATACCGGCGGTCACGTTGATGAACAGGATGCCCCAGAGCAGATAGAACTGCGGCGTCTGGATGGCGTGATTCCGGCTGACGCTGACGTCGGTGATCATCGCGTTCGTCCTGATCGGCCCCGACCAGCCCTCGGGCTTCCAGCCGGGAGGCGGGCGGCGCAGCAGGCGCGCCCCGGTGAGCATGATGACCATGTAGGTGGCGCCCAGCGCCATCACGGTGTTCGCCACGCCGATCCGATCCATGAAGTAGACGTTCAGATAACCGGCGAGGAACGCGCCTCCCCCGAATCCCATGATGGCCATGCCCGTGGCCATGCCGCGTCGATCGGGGAACCACTTCACCAGCGTGCTCACCGGCGAGATGTAGCCGAGGCCGCAGCCGATGCCCCCGATGATCCCCATGCCCAGGAACACGAGGAATGATTGCGATTGCGCGAGGCCGAACCCTCCGATCAGGAGGCCGGTGCCGAAGAACAACGCGGCGGCCGTGGCGGCGGCCCGCGGCCCGCGGCGTTCCACCCAGGGACCGCCGAACGCGGCGCTCAGGCCGAGCAGCACGAGCGCGGTGGTAAACGTCGTGTACGGCGGACTGAACCACCAGGGCGCATCGGGAAACAACTGCTGGATCGGTCGATTGAACGTGCTCCACGCGTAGACGGAGCCGATGCAGATGTGGACGAGGACGGCTCCAACCGGAATGCGCCAGCGGTGCTCGGACATGCGCCAGATCTTCCGCGAATGGCGGAACGTGCGCAACCTGCCAGCGCGATGGCGTTACCGTGCTGCCGCGACCGAAGCCTGAGGCGGCTCGATGCCGAATCGCTGGCGCTTGAGGTACAGCCCCTTGCGTGAGAGGCCCAGCATCGCAGCGGTTTCCTCCATCCGGCCACCGCATTTCGTCATCGCGTGCTGCACCATCCGTTGCTCGAGGTAACCGACGGCCGCCGCCATCGGTTGATCGAGGCGGACGACGACTTCCGTCGGATCGAGGACTCGCTCGGACGCCGGAATCGTGCGGCGCGATGCGGCGATCTCGGGCGACAGGTGTTCCGGCATCATCACGGCACCCGATTCGGCGAGCACCGCGAGGCGACGCATCTCGTTCGCCAGTTGCCGCGTGTTACCCGGCCAGCGATAGAGCACCAGGTACTCCATCGTTTCTTCAGCGAGACGGAGATCTCCCTTGGCGAACTCCTGCGCGTACTTCTGCAGGTAGTGGTTCGCAATCGTGGGAATCTCGACGCGACGTTCGCGCAGCGGCGGCAGGTGGAGGCGAACGATGCTGAGACGGTAGAAGAGATCCTCGCGGAATCGTCCCTGGCTGACCAGCGTGTCGAGGTCGGCATTGGTGGCGACGATCAGGCGCACGTCGACGCGGCTCGGTTGCGACTCACCGACCGGGTGAATCTCGTTCGACTCGAGGAAGCGCAGCAGCTTCGGCTGCACTTCGAGGCTGGTGTCGCCGATCTCGTCGAGGAAGAGCGTGCCGCCGGCGGCGGCGCGGACGACGCCCTGGAAGTTGTCGATGGCGCCGGTGAAGGAGCCGCGGCGATGGCCGAACAGCTGCGAGTCGAGCATGTCCCTGGGCGCGGACGTGCAGTTGAACGGCAGGAAGGTGGACTGCGCGCGCGTGGAGCAGGCGTGGATGGTGCGGGCGAGGACTTCCTTGCCAGTGCCCGTCTCACCGGTGATCAGTACCGGCACGGTGGTCGGCGCGATCCGGCGTGCCACGTTGAGGATGCCTTGCATCTCTTCGGCGAGGAAGATGGCGCCGCCCTGGCTCTCGATCGGGTCGGCCGGCCAGAGCGCGGCGCGATTGCGGTCCTCCTCACGGG
>JALDXQ010000389.1:0-3128 GCA_032156805.1 Acidobacteriota bacterium | reverse complement strand
TGGAAGTCTACGAGACACTCCCCATCGTTCCCCTGCGGGACGTCGTCGTTTTCCCTCACATGATGATGCCGTTCGTGATTGGACGGCCCTCCTCCACGCGCGCCCTCGATCATGCGCTGATGAAGGACAAGCGCATCTTCCTGGCGGCGCAACACGACGCCTCGATCGACGACCCGCGCCCGGACGACATCTACACCATGGGGTGTGTCGCCAACGTCGTGCAGAACCTGAAGTTGCCCGACGGCAACATCAAGGTGCTCGTCGAGGGCGTGGACCGCGCCCGTGCCGTCGAGTGGAAGGAAGACAAGGGCTTCTATCGCGTCGTCGTCAAGGTCCTTCCCAAGCAGAAGGAAGCCTCCGGCGAGATCGAAGCGACCATGGGACGTGTCGTGTCGCTGTTCGAGCAGTACGTGAAGCTCTCGAACAACCTGCAGTACGACGCGATGATTGCCGCCGTGCGGGTCGATGACCCCGGCAAGCTCGCCGACACGATCGCCGCGCACCTGCTCGTCGGCGTCGACGAGAAGCAGAACCTGCTCGAGATCATCTCGCCGGTCGAGCGCCTCAATCGCATCGCCGGAATCTTGGAAATCGAGGTCGACAAGCTCCAGGTCGATCGCCGCATCCAGTCTCGCGTGAAGAAGCAGATGGAGAAGGCGCAGAAGGAGTACTACCTCAACGAGAAGATGAAGGCGATCCAGAAGGAGTTGGGTCGCAAGGACGAGAAGGGCAGCGAGATCGACGAGCTCAAGAAGAAGATCGAACAGGCGAAGATGCCGAAGGACGTCGAGGAGAAAGCCGTCCAGGAGCTGAAGCGCCTCGAGGCCATGCCGCCGATGTCGGCCGAGGCCACGGTCTCGCGCAATTATCTCGACTGGCTCATCGCCGTTCCCTGGCACAAGAAGACCCGCGAGAACCGCGATCTCAAGCACGCCGAGAAGGTCCTGAACGAGGACCATTACGGGCTCGAGAAGATCAAGGACCGCATCCTCGAGTTCCTCGCCGTTCGCTCGCTCGTCAAGAAGCCGAAGGCGACGATCCTCACCTTCTCCGGACCGCCGGGAGTCGGCAAGACCTCGCTCGCCAAGTCGATCGCGCGCGCGATGAACCGCAAGTTCGTCCGCCTGTCGCTTGGCGGCGTGCGCGACGAGGCCGAAATCCGCGGCCATCGCCGCACCTACATCGGCGCGTTCCCCGGCCAGATCATCCAGATGATGAAGAAGGCCAGCACGCAGAACCCGGTGTTCCTGCTCGACGAGATCGACAAGATGTCGATGGACTTCCGCGGCGACCCGTCGGCCGCGCTGCTCGAAGTGCTCGACCCGGAGCAGAACAGCACGTTCCTCGACCACTATCTCGACGTCGAGTACGACCTCTCGAACGTCATGTTCATCTGCACGGCCAACGTGCTGCACACCATTCCGCAGGCGCTTCGCGACCGCATGGAAGTACTGCAGCTCGCCGGGTACACCGAGCAGGAGAAGGTCGAGATCGCCAAGCGATTCCTGGTGCCCAAGGCGGTCGAAGGCGCGGGGCTGACCACGGAGAACCTCATCTTCCAGGACGAGTCGATCCAGACGATCATCCAGCGCTACACACGTGAAGCCGGGGTCCGCAACCTCGAACGTGAAATTTCTTCAATCTGCCGCAAGGTCGCGCGCAAAGTCGTGGTCGAGGGCAAAGAGTTCAAGGAAGACGTCTCGGCAGAGAAAGTGACGGAGTATCTTGGGGTCCCGCGATTCCGGCCGAGCCTGGCGGAAGAGCGCAACGAAATCGGTATCGCGACCGGGCTGGCATGGACCGAGGTCGGCGGTGAACTGCTCGTCAGCGAAGCAACGCTGATGGCGGGCAAGGGCAAGCTCACACTGACGGGCAAGCTCGGCGACGTCATGCAGGAGTCGGCTCAGGCAGCCCTGAGCTACGTTCGCTCGAAGGCGGCCGACCTGAACCTGGCCGAAGACTTCCATTCCAAAATCGACATCCACGTGCACGTGCCCGAAGGGGCAATCCCCAAGGATGGCCCATCAGCCGGTATCACCATGGCCACGGCGCTTACCTCCGCGCTGACCAAAATCGCGACCCGACGCGACGTGGCGATGACCGGTGAGATCACCCTGCGTGGAAAGGTTCTCCCCATTGGTGGCGTAAAGGAAAAGGTGCTGGCCGCCCATCGTGCGGGCGTGACGAACATCATCCTGCCGCGCGACAACGAGAAGGACCTGGCCGATATCCCCAAGAACGTCATGGATACGCTCGACGTGCACATGGTATCGACGATGGACGAGGTGCTGAAGATTGCGCTGGCCGAGCCGTTGCCGTCGCGCCTTCCGGCTGCTCCTGTCGTGACCGACGTCACCGAGCCCACGGGAGACACTCGTCCACACTGACATGGCCGTCGGCCCAGGGCTCCAAGGTCATGGGCCGTGCAATTGCATGCGAGAGCCGAGAACCCTGAGCCAAGAGCCGGTGCGAAGCCAAGAGCCAGCGTGAGGTGCAGATAGTCGCGGAGTTCGTGACGAGCGCTGCCGGCGCTGCTGATTTCCCGCGTGACCGGCTGCCGGAAGTCGCTCTGGTCGGGCGGTCGAATGTCGGCAAATCGAGCTTGATCAACGCACTCGTTCGCCAGCCGTTGGCGCGCACCAGCGCCACGCCGGGCAAGACGAGATTGATCAATATCTACCGCGTGCGACGCGGTTCGATGCCGGAATGTTACCTGGTGGATCTACCAGGATACGGATATGCACGGCACGCTCGACCCGGTGAAGGGACGGCCCCTCGACGGGGCTCGGGGCAGGCGACGGAGTTCAGCACGCTGACAGACACCTATTTCGATAGGCCGGGACAACGTGGCGCGATGCTCCTCGTGGATGCACGCCACCCGGGCCTGCAATCGGATCTGGACGCGTGGGCCTGGCTGGGATCTCAGTCATGTGCCCGCGCCGTCGTGGGAACAAAAGTGGACAAGCTGACGCAGGCCGAACGGGTGCGTCACGCTCGAGACATGAGAAACGTATTCGAAATGCCGGTGGTGCTGGTTTCAGCGCGCACCGGCGAAGGACTGGACGAACTGTGGAAGATGATCGCAAGCCTACCAAACAGAACGGCGGCGTAGGCACCGCCACCGCCCC
>JALDXQ010000388.1:0-3152 GCA_032156805.1 Acidobacteriota bacterium | reverse complement strand
CCCGGAACATGCCTGCTTCCATGTGAAAGAGCAGGTGGCAGTGATACGCCCAACGACCCAATGCATCCGCGGTGACGCGATACGAGCGTTTTGTGCCGGGAGGCATGTCCACGGTGTGCTTGCGCACGTGGAACTTGCCCTCGTCGTCCTCGATGTCGCTCCACATGCCGTGGAGGTGAATCGGGTGCGTCATCATGGTGTCGTTCACGAGAACGATCCGGAGGCGCTCGCCGTAGGTGAGGCGCAGCGGTTCGGCGTCGGAGAACTTGACGCCATTGAACGACCACGCGAACCGGCCCATGTGCCCGGTCAGATGCAATTCGATCGTCCGTCCCGGCTCACGACCGTCGGGGTCTTCGAACACGCTCTTGAGATCCGCGTAGGTGAGCACCCGTCGTCCGTTGTCGCGTAGCCCGATGCCGGGATCGTCGAGTCGAGACGTCGGCATCATCGTCTGCATGTCGACGAGAGGATTTCCGTCTTCCGTCGACGGATGCTGCTGCATGCCACCGCTCATGCCTGCCATGTCGTGACCCGCCTGGGGATCGGCCGGCTGCTTCGGAGGCATCGTGTGCCCCGCGTGTGGATCCGGCACCGTCGGAGCAGCCGATTTCGGGGGCATCTGATGCCCCGCATGAGGGTCAGGCGCGGCCGGTTTGACTGGTGCACCGTGACCGGCGTGCGGATCGGGCACGGCTGCCTGCCCCGCCGGCGCGTCCCCGGGCTTCTGTGGGCTCATGGCATTCATGTCATGCCCCATTCCCCCGTGCCCCATGTCCGCCATCGTCAGCATCGGCCTGGCGTCGAGCTCGGGCACCGCCGCTCGCAAGCCCTCACGCACGGCCAACGTGCCCGCGGCGAAGCCCGTTCGATCCATGGACTGCGCGAAGATCGTGAATGCGTCCTGACCGGAGGGTTCGACGATGACGTCGTAGGTTTCCGCTGTCGCGATCCGGAATTCGTCGACGGTGACCGGGTGCACGTACTGGCCATCCGCCGCCACAACCGTCATCTTCAGGCCGGGAATTCGGACGTCAAAGTACGACATCGCCGATCCGTTGATGAACCGCAGCCGGACTCGCTCTCCAGATTTGAAAAGACCCGTCCAGTTGCCCGCGGGGGCGGTGCCGTTCATCAGATAGGTGTAGGTGTACCCCGACACATCGGCGAGATCCGTCGGGTTCATCCGCATTTCGCCCCACATCTTGCGATCGGCGAACGCCTTCTTGAACCCCTGCGTGCGAACGTCCTGGACGAAGTCTTCGACTGTCCGCTGATTGAAGTTGTAATAGTCCGAGCGCTTCTTCAGTTTCGCAAACACGCGCGCAGGATTCTCGTCGGTCCAGTCAGTGAGCATCACGACGTGTTCGCGGTCGTACTTGAAGGGCGACGGCTCCCGCGGCTCGATCACGAGGGGGCCATACAGACCGCGCTGTTCCTGAAATCCTGAATGACTGTGGTACCAATAGGTGCCTGCCTGCCGCACCTCGAAGCGATACACATAGGTCTCGCCTGGGCGAATGCCGTGGAAGCTGAGTCCTGGGACTCCATCCATGTTCGCGGGCAGAAGAATGCCGTGCCAGTGAATCGACGCGTCCTCATCCAGCGTGTTGGCCACGCGCATCGTGACCGTGTCGCCCTCTCTCCAGCGAAGAGTTGGCGCCGGAACAGAGCCGTTCACGGTAATCGCGACTCTTGGACTCCCGGTGAAGTTCATCGGCGTTTCGCCGATTCGCAGGTCGAACTCGGTCCCGGACAGTGTGGTCCAGGCAACGGGCGCGATCCCTTGAGCCAATGCCGTCGTCCGCCACAGTCCAAGTCCCGCCACGGCGCCGCCGACGGCCAGCCCTTTGACGAAGGTGCGGCGAGAAACACCTCCTTCAGATGCAGTCTTCGATGTGAACCGGTGAGAACTCATGGTGTTCAGTCCTGATGGCCCTTCTTGGGCGCCGCCGATACCGCGTCGCTCGATTCCCCTCGCAAGAAGCGCCGAGCCTCTTCTTCTTCTTTGAATTGCGCCGGGGTCTTTGGATTGAGCGATTCCATTCGTTCAATCTCCTCCGGTGTCAACTTCGGCAGACGCCGCACGAAATGCACCAACCCCCAGCTATCGCGCTCGCCTTCGGGCGTTCCGTTTCCCCAAGCTGGCATGCCGGTCAAGCGAATGCCGTGCTCGATGATCGAGAACAGCTCACCGTCAGTCAGTGACTGTGTGTTTGTCGCGCGCATGTCAGGAACCCTCGGGTATAGGCCCCGACCGATCTCCGTGTCGCCGCTTCCGTCGTTAGCGTGGCAGGACGCGCAGTGGTCTGCGTAGTGGCCCAACGCCTGATTGATGACCTCCGGCGTCGGCTGCACGGGATTGGTTCGGTCACGCATCGCGCTGGGAGTCGCCCAACGGCGCATCGCCCGAGCCAGCGTCGCTTCGAAGCGGCTCGGTTCATCATGCGCACTAAGACCACGGCTGACGATCGAATAGGCGATCGCGCCGCCAAGTACCGACACCACGGCCACCAGGAGCACGAACGCTCGGAGCGTGGCTTTCCAGCCGCCGCTCTGTGCGGGGCCAGTAGATTTTCTGAACGGCATCCCGCGACCGGGACGACGTTGACGGTCTTTCATGCGATCCCTTCAGAAGCACAGAGCGCGTAGACGACGGCCGTAGCAGACGGTCGTCGACCCTTGCCCGCTGCACGAGGCAGCGCTAATGGGCGCTTAGCTGACGGGGATCAGACGCGGAGAACGAGGGGGGATGCCGTGGGCGGAGTACTGCCCGGTGGAGTGCGGTAGTCGAAGACAGCGTCAGAATCGACGAGTTTGCTGATCGAGTCGTGAACCGCGACGGCAGCAAGCAAACTCGACCCCGGCATGCTATCGGCGCGGGTCGCCGTCGTCGTCGCGGCTACGCGATTGGAAGCGTCATGATCGCTGCAGTCGTGGCCGGATGCGCCGCGCACCTGCGGACCCGACGAAGGAGTGTTCGCCTGCTCGTCGTCGCAGGGTTTCCCCGAGCCATGGTGCGCCGCGGCGCTAGTAGCAGCGGCGGAATCGCACAGCATCGCGCACACCGCCCCCGACACCGGCAAAGCAGTCAGGACGGCCAGCACGACGATACTGATCGATCGCTGTGTCAAGCGCACGGTTCGAGTATA
>JALDXQ010000387.1:0-3188 GCA_032156805.1 Acidobacteriota bacterium | reverse complement strand
TGGGCAGGTAGACGATGATGATGATCAGCACGGCAAAGAAGATCGGCCGCGCGACCTCCTTACCCGCCTCTCGGACGACCTCCTCGCGTGACGCCGCCCCGCGTGCCTCGCCGAGCCGTCTGACGATGTTCTCGATCATCACGACCGAGCCATCGACGATGAGCCCGAAATCGATCGCCCCGAGGCTCATGAGGTTCCCGGACAGCCCGGCCTGCACCATGCCGGTGAACGCGAAGAGCATCGACAAGGGAATCGCTGCGGCCACGATCAAGCCGCCTTTGACGTTTCCCAGAAGGACCAGCAGGACGGCGACGACGAGCACGCCACCTTCGATCAGGTTGGTCCTGACCGTGCTGATCGTCTTTTGCACGAGCTCCGTGCGGTCGTAGTACGTCTCGATGGTGACGCCCTCGGGCAGACTGCGCTTGATGTCCTCCAGTGCATCTTTCACCCGACCCGCGACAACCCTTGAGTTCTCGCCCATCAGCATCATGACGACGCCGGTCACGGTCTCTCCTTGACCATCACGCGTGACGGCGCCTTGGCGGACCTGCGGCGCAAAGACGGTTTGGCCAAGATTCCGGATGTAGACGGGCGTCCCACCCTCGCCGGCACTCACCACAATGTTGTCGATGTCGCTGAGCTGTTCGACCAGGCCCTCGCCGCGGATGACGTATTGCTCCTGCGCGCGCTCGATGTACGCGCCACCGGCGTTGGCGTTGTTGCGCTCGAGAGCCTCGAACACGGTGTCGAGCGGCACGTTGTAGGAGACCAGTTTGTCGGGGTCGATCTGCACCTCGTAGGTCTTCATCTCGCCGCCGTAGGAGTTGACCTCGACGACACCCGGCACTGACCGAAGGCGAAACGCGATGTCCCACTCGAGGACACTGCGGAGATCCATCAGCGACTTGCCCTTGCCGTGCACTTCGAACTGATAGATCTCGCCAAGGCCGGTGCTGATCGGCCCCATGGACGGTGTGCCCATGCCTTCAGGAATGGCCTCCCGGGCCTCCGGCAGACGCTCCATGACCAGCCGGCGGACGAAATACAGGTCCATGCCTTCTTCGAAGTAGATGTAGACCGACGACAGGCCAAACCGTGAGATGGATCGAATGTCCGTGATGCCTGGGAGTCCGCTCATGGCGGTCTCCACAGGGAACGTGATGAAGCGCTCGACTTCGACCGGACTGAGGCCGGGGGCCTGCGTCAGCACCAGCACTTGATTTGGCGTGACATCAGGCACCGCGTCGATGGGCAGGCGCAGCATGGAGTTAATGCCGAAGCCGACCATCACGGCGGTCAGAATCAGCACGAGAAACTTATTGCGGAGTGAGAGGTCAATCAGCCTGTGCATATGCGCCTCAGTGCTCGTCACCGATGCGTTCGCGCAACAGTGCTGTCTTCAGATAAAAGCTGCCCTTGCCGACGACCATCTCCCCGTCAGCGAGGCCACTGAGTATCTCGACGAGATCTCCCGTGCGTCGCCCGACTTGAACGTTCTTGCGTTCAAAGCGCGTCTCGGAGTGACGAACGAAGACGACCGCCTGATTGTCGACTTGCTGAACGGCATCGGCCGGCACCGTGATCGCCTGCCGCTCGTCCACCGTTCCGAGCGTGATCTTGGCGAACATGTCCAGCTTGAGCGCGCCGTCACGGTTGTCGACCACGCATCGGACCTTCGCTGCACGTGTCGCGGGATCGATGAGGTCGCTCACATGCGTGATGCGGCCCGTAAACGTTCGATCGGGGTACGCATCCACTTTCACCGTGACGCTGCCGTTTGTCGTGATCTTGGCGATGTCCTTCTCGTAGACGTCGGCCAGCACCCACACGGTGGAAATGTCTGCGACGGTGAACAGCTCCTTGTCCGATTCGACGACCTCACCGACGGCAACGTCGAACTTGGTGATCACGCCGGCAAACGGTGCTCTCAAAGTGCTGTGCGAAGCGGCGCGATGAGGCGCCTCGTTCGCATCGGGTCTCAGGGCGCGCAGGTCTTGGTCGGTCAGCCCGAAGCGATGGAGTTGCTCCTCGACTCGCGACACGCGCGCTTCGGCGCTCGCGACAGCGGCCTCCGAGTTGCGAAACTCGGCACGCCGGAGGTCGAGTTCCTGTTGCGCAATGGCTTCGATCTTGATCAGCGCCTCAGCGCGTGCCAGGCCGGTCCGTTTGACCTCGCGATCCGTCTGTGTCTGGCGCAGCGCTGACTGCTCGGTCAAGAAGTCGCCGACGAGTTGTCCGAGCTCGATGTTGTCGTACATGAGCAGCGGTTGGCCCGCGGTGACGCGGCTGCCAAGGCTGACGCTGATCTTCTCGACGACGCCCTTTGCGAGGGGGCGCACATGTGCGACACGAGATTCATCGGCCGTGACGATGCCCGTCACTTCGAGTGTTCCGGGGAGGCGCGTCGTGGCGACCTTGTTGACCTCGACACTGGCGTTCTTCTGCGCCGCCTCTGGGACTTCCACAACGCCCGCTGGCAACTTGTTGACGTGTTCCTCGGTTGTAGGCTCAGCGGCCGGCCTGTCTGTAAACAGCCAGAGTGCAGCCGCCCCCACCGCGATACCAAGCACCAGTGTGAGAGCCAAGGTGAGCATGTGTGACGCGGCGCCGCGGTCGGCTGTCGAAGGTTGTTCGTTCATCGTGTCACCTGTGCATTCGCTCCGCCGGTGGCGGACGCCAGTTGAAAGAGGCTGACGCGCTGGTCGTACAGCGCCCGGTTGTAGGTGCGGAGCGTGTCGCGGAATGCGCGCTGAGCATCCAGAAAGTCGATCAGATTTGCCGAACCCAGCCGATAGGAGGCCAAAATGATGTCGCGTGACTCCCGGGCTGGCGCCAGGTATTCCCGCTCGATGTACTGCACGCGCGCCCGTGAGACGTCGGCCGCATTGATCGCCTGCTGCACGTCGAGCAACACCATGGTCGCCGCCGCGGTGGCGAGGTTTGCCGCTTGGCGTCGCTCGGCATCCGCCCTCGCCACGCCTCCTTGATTCCGATTCGACAGTGCAAGTGGAACGGTGACGCCGAAGACGACCGCGTTGGAGCCGAAGTCGCGTCGATAGCCACCGCCAACGGTGATGTTCGGGGTGGCAATGGCACGCTGGAGTCTGGTCTGGGTATCTGCGCGTTGGAGGTCTCGCTGTGCGGCCTGGAGGTCCGGCCGCAGCGCCAACGCCTGAGTTCGAAGC
>JALDXQ010000386.1:0-3339 GCA_032156805.1 Acidobacteriota bacterium | reverse complement strand
TCGGCATCGCTCGCGGTCACGATCGGCGTGTGCACCCAGAAGAAGCCGCGCTCGTGGAAGTAGCGATGGATCGCCATGCTGAGGCAGTGGCGCACGCGCGCGATCGCGCCGAGCGTGTTCGTTCGTGGACGGAGATGCGCGACCTCGCGGAGATACTCGAACGACGTTTTCTTCTGCTGGATTGGATAGCCTTCCGGGTCGTCGACCCAGCCGACGACAGTCACGCTCTCGGCCTGGAGTTCGACGGCCTGTCCCTGCCCCTGGCTCGCGGCCAACACGCCAGTGGCGGTAACGGCACATCCGGTCGTGAGCTTCTTGATCTCACTTTCGTAGTTGGGCAGGGTGCTCGCCGCGACGATTTGCAGCGGATCGAAGCTCGAGCCATCGTGCAAGTGAATGAACGAGAGGCCGGCCTTCGAGTCGCGACGCGTACGAATCCAGCCGCGCACGGTCACCCGGCTCCCGGCTGGCG
Source organism: Acidobacteriota bacterium (assembly GCA_032156805.1). Classification (GTDB taxonomy): domain Bacteria; phylum Acidobacteriota; class Vicinamibacteria; order Vicinamibacterales; family UBA2999; genus Gp6-AA40. The sequence continues at coordinate 2,867 of JALDXQ010000386.1, read as the reverse complement.
GGGTTCCTTTGAGCGCCGACGAGACATCGACGTGGTCAGCAGCGTGAGACATGTGAGTAAGGGATTATCCGCCGAGACGCGGATCCCTAGTATCCTGAATGCAGAATGCAAAATGCAGAATGCAGAAATGGCGCGGCTCGAGGCGCCTTCTGATTCTGCATTCTGAATTCTGAATTCTGAATTGAGCCTATGAAAATCGGAATGGTTTCCCTCGGCTGCCCCAAGAACCTCGTCGACTCCGAGGTCATGCTGGGGCTCGCCCAGGAGCAGGGCCATCAGCTCACCCGGGATGCCGCCGACGCCGAGGTGCTCATCGTCAATACCTGTGCCTTCATCGACAAGGCAAAACAGGAATCGATCGACACCATCCTCGAGATGGCCGAGCTCAAGAAGACCGGCGCATGCAAGCGGCTGGTGGTCACTGGATGCATGGCGGAGCGTTATCGCAACGAGCTGCGCGCGCAGATTCCGGAGATCGATGCGGTCCTGGGTACGGGAGAAGTTCCGGAGATCGTCAACGCACTCGGCGGGTCCAGAGATCAGGACCCGGCGGGGCGCGTGATTCCGCTGCTTCGATCGAACGGCGAACCAATCGGGTCCAGAGACCAAAGCCCAGAGCCCAGAGACGTTCCGACCTATCTCTACGACGCGAGCACTCCACGGCTCCTTGCAACACCGCGTCACTACGCTTACGTGAAGATCGCCGAAGGCTGTGACTACAAATGCGCGTTCTGCATCATCCCGACACTACGCGGCAAGTATCGCAGCCGGTCGCATGAGTCGATCGTGACCGAAGCGCAGCGTCTCGCCGGGCAAGGCGTCAAGGAACTGTTGCTCATCTCTCAGGACACGACCTTTTACGGCATCGATCGCGGGGAACGCGGAGCGCTCGCCCGGCTGCTGCGCGCGCTCAACCGCGTTGACGGGCTCGAGTGGATTCGAATGCTGTATCTCTACCCCACGACAATCACCGACGATGTCCTCGACGCGATGGCGGAGAGCGACAAGGTCTGCAAGTACGTCGACCTTCCGCTGCAGCACGCCTCGGATCGCGTGCTGAAGCGGATGAAGCGGCCCGGGACGCGTGCCGGCTATGAACGTCTGCTGGAACGGATCCGGGCGCGCGTTCCCGGCGTCACATTACGTACGACCTTCATCGTTGGGTTCCCCGGCGAGACGACAGACGACCACGCCGAGCTGGAGTCGTTTGTCGAAGCCGTGCGGTTCGATCACATCGGCGTCTTTACCTACTCGCATGAGGAAGGCACCTCGGCGCACGGCCTGGACGACGATGTGCCGGCGGGGATCAAGCGGCGGCGTCAGGCCGGGGTGATGCGACTGCAGAGGCGGATCGTCCAGAACGCCCAGAGATCGCGGATCGGAAGGCGGGTGCGGGTCCTCGTCGACGGGCCGGCGGCCGAACACGACCTGGTGCTCCGGGGACGACTGGAGGGACAGGCGCCCGACATCGATCCCCAGGTGTACCTCACCGACTGCGATCCGTCGGCCCTGTCGGCCGGACAATTCATCCAGGCGGAAATCGTGGCAAGTCGCGCCTATGATCTGGTTGTGCGTCCATTGTCCGGGGCCGAATCTGCGTGATAAGCTTGAGGGTCACCTAGGCGGAGGGGACTCCAAGTGGGCTCGTGCCCACTTTTTTTGTTTCAGGGTGTTGACGTCGGACCCGCGAGCACACGACGAGTGAGCCATGCAGCCGCTTGAGCAGATTCGGGCGATTGCTGAGCGGGTGACCGCAGCGCGGGGGCTGGAAGTGTGGGACATCCAGAGCCGGCGCGAATCGGGAGGACACGTGGTCCGGGTCTTTATCGACCGGCCGGGACCGTCGGCCACTCCCGACGACAGCGTGAGCATCGAGGATTGCGAGCAGGTCAACCGCGAGATCGGAACGATTCTCGACGTCGAGGACCCGCTGCCGTTCGCGTACACGCTGGAGGTTTCTTCGCCAGGGCTGGATCGTCCGCTGCGTGGCCTCGACGACTACCGGCGGTTCTCCGGGCGACTGGCGAAGGTCGTCGTGAGCGAGCCGGTGGACAACCAGAAGGCGTTCGAGGGACGGCTGACGGGGGTCGAGGGGGACATCGTGCTGTTGGAAGGACCGAGTGGACGGATCCACAAGTTGCCGATGCGCCTGATCACACGCGGCCGATTGGAAGTTGAGTTTTAGATATGCAGAACCCGTTGATGCAGACGATCGAGGCGCTCGCCAAGGAAAAGGGGATCGAGGCCAACACGATCATCACGGCCATCGAAGACGCCGTGCTGACCGCGTCGCGCAAGTACTACAAGACGAACGAGAACCTCAAGACGCGGTTCAACCCCGAGACGGGACAAGTCGATCTGTTCGCCATCAAGCACATCGTCGCCGACGTGACCAACGACGCCACCGAGATCTCCCTCAAGGAAGCGCAGGACCTCTACGGTGACGAGGCCGAAGTCGACATGGAGATCGAGTTCCCCAAGCGGACGGACGTGCTGGGGCGAATCGCGGCGCAGACGGCAAAGCAGGTCATCTTCCAGAAGGTCCGTGAGGCCGAGCGCGAGAACATCTTCGCCGAGTACAACGACCGCGTCGGTGAGGTCATCAACAGCACCGTCAAGCGCTTCGAGAACGGCGACCTCGTGGTGGAGATTGGCCGGGTCGAAGCGGTGCTGCCGCGGAAGGAACAATCTCGCGCGGAGAGCTATACGCCAGGTGAGCGCATTCGCGCGGTCATCAAGGGCGTCAATCGCAGTGCCAAGGGACCGCAGATCGTCCTGTCGCGAACCGACCCTGCCCTGCTGATCAAGCTGTTCGAGCAGGAAGTGCCGGAGATCTACGACGGCACCGTGATGATTCGCGGCGCCGT
>JALDXQ010000385.1:0-3362 GCA_032156805.1 Acidobacteriota bacterium | reverse complement strand
CCGCGATGGCAGGCGTCGGAAGCAGGGACTACTCGCGGCGACCGCGGAAGGGTACGAGCAGAGAGCGATTTCCCGCCGCGCGGAGCGGCCGCCGGAGAGGGGTGACCCGCGAGCGAATGCGGGTGGCGCAGATCCGGCTAAAGCCGGACACTACGAGCGGCGAGCCACGTTTGATGGTCGGCTGAAGCCGGACACTACGAGCTGCGAGCGCTGACGTTGTCGCGACCTGCGTGACGGCGAGCCCGACACCCTGGACCTGACGGATTGCCGAGCTTTTCAAGGTCGAGAAGGGTCTTCCCCACGAAATTGACGCTGTGCTGGACGCGTGCCCTATGGCATGACGTTCGGCTGGAGTTCCCGGAAGAACGGGATGGCAGACAAGATACAATTCGTCCGGTAAGTCCGGAGTTCGAGGCTCTCGACTTCGGGCTTGAAGCTCCAGGCTTTGCGGTCTTCGTTCTTCGTTCATAGAGGGGACGTCATGAAACGTGCGTACGTGCTTGGCGTGATTGTGATTGCAGGAGCCGTCACGGCGGCCGCGGCGAACTTGTCCGCGCAGCAGCCAGCCGGCGGACAGGGCCGGCAGGCAGGTCCTGGCGGTGCTGGCGGGATCAAGAGCATCGAGAAAGTTGCCAACAACCTGTATTTCATTTTCGGCAACGGCGGCAACACCGGGGTGTACATCGCCGAGAAGGGTGTCGTGCTCGTCGATACCAAGCTGGCGAACAACGGCCAGGCGATCCTCGAGCAGGTGAAGTCGGTCACTGATAAACCGATCACTCACATCATCAACACTCACACGCACGGGGATCACAACGGCAGCAATATGTTCTTCCCGGCCAGCGTGGAGATCGTCGTCCAGGAAAACACCGCGGCGAACATGCAGAAGATGCCGGCGTTCCAGGATGCGGCGAACAAGCACGGTCTTGCCGATCGAACCTACAAGGACCGGATGACGCTGCTCAGCGGCAACGACTCCATCGACCTCTACTACTTTGGTGCGGCTCACACCAACGGCGATACGTTCGTCGTCTTTCGCAACGCGCGCGTGATGCACACCGGTGATGCCTTTGCGAACAAGGGACAGCCCTTCATCGATCGCAACAACGGCGGCAGCGGTGTGGCCTACGGGGACACGATCGCCAAGGTCGCGAGCAACGTCAAGAACGTCGATACGGTCATCCCCGGCCACTCGCCGACCACGTTCAGGTTCCAGGACCTCGCGGATTTCGGCGAGTTCAACAAGCTGTTCCTCGAGCACGCGCGTGCCTCGCTCAAGGCCGGCAAGACCCCCGAGCAGGCGATGATGGATCTCAAGCTGCCGGCGAAGTTCAAGGAGTACAACCTGACTGGCGGGCGCGGCGGCCCGGGCGGCAACTTCGGCGTTCTCTTCGAGGAGTTGAAGGGTCAGTAGCACGAAGCTCACGAAGAGCTCGAAGGTCGCGAAGAGCTCGAAGGTCGCGACGACACGCGGGTTTCTGAAAGGGCACGGCGGCCGTGAAGCGCCAGGCTTCTTGGTCTTCGTGCCCTTCGTGTTTTTCGTGAGCTTCGTCGGTATACTCTCCGCGACCCCCGTAACATCACGTCAACGTAGTGCGCACGCTTCACCGAGGAGGACTCAGTGACTCAACCCGCACTTGGACTGCTTTCCAGCACGCTCGTGATGGTCCTTGCCCTGGGCTTCATCTCGCTGTTCGACTTCGGCACGTTTGCTGGATGGGTCTCGTTCGTCATGCTGGGTCTCATACCTATGCAGGTGGCGGCCGTCGTGCTCTGGGGAGCCAATCCTGGATTTGCCAGCGGTTTGAAACAGCCCGTGAAGGGCGTGGTGCTGGTCCTGGTGACAGTCGTGGCGACGGCAGTGCTCAGCCCCATCGTCTTCATGACGGTTGGTGAGGGAGTCTCGCCCCCTGGCCCCATCCCGTCACACTTTGCGGTGATCGTGGTGCCGACGACCTTCTGGCTGACGATCATGATGGGCGGATGGCCTTTCAACAGGATGACATCGAACGCGCTGGTGTCGGGCGTGGCCACGGTCATCGCCTCGTATGTCATCACCTATATCGTCTTTCTCATCTTCTTCAATTACGGATTCATGCAAGGTGCTCCCGTCTACCTCGAGTCGGCACCGCAGGGAATGTTCAACGCCGTATCGGCGCTCGTCTTTTATGTCACCGCGCTCGCCGTCATGTTCCTGGTGCTCTGCTTCGATCTGTGGCCGCTGACGCTCATACCGGGTGTCATGAAGCAGCCGGTGCTTGGTTTCGTGTGGACGATCATCGCGCTCGCCGGAGCTGCCATCGCGATCTCGATTGGGGTCAACTCAGGCGGCGCCGATCCGATGGCCTTCCTCACGGAGGTGACCGCCCCGTTCATCTTCGGGTCGATCATCGTGTTGAACATGCTACAGAACTCGCTCTTCGCGCGGATGACGCAGCCGCTCAAAGGAGTGATGAACACGATTGCCGCCGCGGTGATCGGGCTGGCGCTCGCGCGCCTGTACGTCTCCCTCTTGCCGATGGTGACCGGAGCACTGCCCTCCGGACCGCCGGGATACGAGCAGGAGATCTGGGTCGCGAACGCGCTGCTCAGCGTGACGTTCCCGTTCCTCATCTACCACGCCGTGTTCTTTGGCTACTGGCCGCTGGTGCGGAGCGCCAAATAGCGGAATCACTCGACCGAATCCCGCACCGCTACGAAGAATTTCGTTGACACTACGAAATTAATCGTAGAGACTGGCGCACATGGCACGTCGCGCCTCGTCACGCCCCACGGACGCCGAGCTCGGAATCCTGCGCGTCCTCTGGGCCCGCGGCCCGAGCACCGTCCGTCAGGTCCATGACGTCCTCTCTGCCGATCGCGAGTTCGCCTACACGACGACCCTGAAGCTGCTTCAGCTGATGACAGAGAAGGGCGTGGCAGTTCGAGAGGAAGACGGCCGTGTACATCTCTATCGAGCCGCGGCGGCCCAGGAAGAGACGCAGCGCCACCTCATACGTGACCTAATCGATCGTGCCTTCGGTGGGTCGCCGTCGCAGTTGGTGATGCAGGCTCTTGCGGTGAAGCCGGCATCGGCCGAAGAGCTCCGGGAAATCCGCCGCCTGTTGAAAGCGCACGAGGAGAAGTGCCGTGAGTGACGCATTGCTCGACTCGCCGCTGATCCAGTCGATCGGCTGGGCGTTGATTCATTTCGTCTGGCAGGGAACGGTGATTGGAATCACCACGGCGCTCACGCTTCGCGCCCTTGCTGGTGCGCGGCCTGCGGTGCGCTACGTCGTGGCCTGCTTCAGCATGGCGTTGCTGCTGATCGTTCCGGTCGTCGCAGTGCTGGCCGATCGCGCGGCTCCAGGGTGGTGTCAGGC
>JALDXQ010000384.1:0-3422 GCA_032156805.1 Acidobacteriota bacterium | reverse complement strand
CGCGAGTCCTCCCGCGGTCAGCGGCCAGCTTGACGAGCCATGATGCACCAGCGTTCCAAGCTCGCCAGGTTCGTCCTCGACAACTCCCTGCTGCTGCTCGTGGGAACCGTCATAGCGGTTGTCTGGGCGAATATCGATGTGGAAAGTTACGACGCCCTCGTGCATCCGCTGCACTTCTGGGTCAACGACGTGGGCATGGTGTTTTTCTTTGCCCTGGCGGCCAAGGAGGTATTCGAGGCGACGCTTCCAGGAGGACCTCTGGCATCGCCACGACGCGCGTTGTCTCCGCTCGCTGCCGCCGTCGGCGGCATGGCCGCACCAGCGTTGATCTACGTCGCGCTCGCTTCGATCCGCGGCCCTGCTGAACTCGTACGCGGGTGGGCAATCCCATGCGCGACCGACATTGCTTTTTCGGCGATGATTGCGCGGGTCATCTTCCCCAGCGCTCATCCCGCCATTCCCTTCCTGTTGCTGTTGGCGATCGCGGACGATGCCCTCGGGCTGGTGATCCTGGCAATCTTTTATCCGTCGCGGACAGTCTCTCTGCCGTTCCTGCTCGGATTGATGACGCTCGCGATCCTGGCGGCCATGTGGCTGCGGCACCGCAAAACAGTGAGCTTCTGGCCCTACATCATCGGGCCTGGGGCCCTGTCATGGGCCGCGCTGTATCTCGGTGGTTTCCATCCAGCGCTGGCTCTTGTGCCCATCGTTCCATTCATGCCTCACAGTACCGCCGACCTCGGGTTCTTCGATCCGCGGGAGAGTGAACAACCCGACACATTGAGTCGCTTCGAGCACTGGTGGGGAACGCCGGTCCAGTTCGTGCTTCTCCTGTTTGGGCTTTCGAACGCTGGCGTGCCCTTCGAGCAGATCGGTGCGGGCACGTACTACGTGCTCGCGGGTCTCCTGATTGGAAAGCCGATCGGCATTGTCGTCTTCTCCATGGCGGCTCGCTTCGTGGGCGGGCGTCTCCCATCGGGTCTACAGGTTGGCGATCTGATCGTGGTGGGAGTCACGGCGTCGATCGGGTTCACCGTGTCACTCTTCTTTGCTACAGCGGCGTTTCCTGGAGGCGCCGCACTCGCGGAGACCAAAATGGGCGCGCTCCTGAGTTTCGTCGCGGCTCCTCTCGCCCTGGCCGCCGCGCGCAGCCTTCGCGTTCGTTCGAAGTCGAACGAGACTCACATGGAGCGTCAACCTGATGAATCGACGACACGTCATAACGGCCCCTCGCAACGAGCGATCGATGATGATTACTAGACATAACCTCGAACCACACACACATGTCGCACACAGGCAGCCTGTGCTCGCGTCGGTTCGAGCGACTGCACTTCTCGCTCTCATCTTCATGTGTCTTCCCGTCTTCGTTCTGGCGCAAACCGACGGGCATGGCTCGCACGCGATCAACGACTCCAGCGAGGTCGGACAGGCTTCGACATGGAAAGGGGCCCTTGCCGACTCGCTACGCCTGCTGGTGCTCGAGCATACGACTCGCGTCGTGCTTCAGCAGAAAACCCGTCGTGAGCTGGGTGGCCCCTTCTTCAGCGATTACCGCCGCTCAGTTCGGATGCCGAAGACGTGGGGGGATGGCGATAGTGGTCGGATCAACTACGTCGGCCATCCAATTCACGGTGCCGCATCCGGCTTCATTTGGCTGGATCACGAAGACCGCGCCCACGACCCTACACTCGGATGGTCGAAGGATTACTGGAGCAGCCGCGGCCGCGCCACTGCCTGGGCAGCGGCGTACAGCATTCAGTTCGAGTTTGGGCCATTGAGTGAGGCCTCGATTGGAAACGTCGGCTTGCGGCCGAACACGACGGGGTGGGTCGATCACGTCGTGACACCGGCTGGGGCTCTCGGTTTCATGGTGGCTGAAGATCTTCTCGATCGACACCTGATCGTGCGCATCGAAACGTGGACGGGCAATCGGCTGCTTCGCGCAGTTGCTCGAATGGCACTGAACCCAGGTCGGACGTTGTCCAACACCGCACAGGGTAAGGCACCGTGGTCGAGACCACATCGTGCCATGCAATAGGAAATATTGGCATTGGAGGTATCCATGCCGAGAGTCGCCATCCAGTTTCGAGGAAACGCCATCCTTGGCGCCAGCGTTGTGGCGGGTCTGCTGTTCTTGCTGTTCGAGATGGTTGCAACCGCCCTTTTGCAAGGGCTGAACTACTTCTTCATGCCCCTCAGAATGATTGGCGCGATCGTGCTGGGACCCACTGCGCTCGAGCCAACGGCCCCGCTGACTGTGACGGCGCTGACTGCCGTCCTCGTGCACATGCTGCTATCAGTGACGTTTACCTCTGTCTTCGCGGCAATGGTGTCACGCGACTGGAGTACCGGTCCTCTCGCGATAGCCGGAATGATGTTTGGCTTCAGCCTATGGATACTGAACGTCTACATCATCGCCCCTCTTGCAGGATGGTTGTGGTTTCCGCAGGGCAGTAATCCAATCGTCCAGTTCGTTGCACACGTTTTCTTCTTTGGATATCCCCTGAGCTTCTGGCTGTCGCGATCGCCACAACCGCCATGACGGCCATGTATACGGCACCTTGGTGCCACTCCCTTTCCGGCCAATTCCGGCCATACTGTAGATTGGCCAACGCCGCAGCTTGCCGGGTTGGCCCAACTGGTGCTCTTTCACACGCCATGATTCCAATAGCATCTAAGTTCGCCCTCGTGCTCGCAGGACCCGTCGCCGTCGTGCTATTAGTCGCGGACCGCTCTTTCGCCGATCAGGCATATGGCAACAATGCGCCCAGCCTGGTGACGCTCGACACGACACAACACCGTATACGAGTCACGCGCGTCGCCACCCGCCTGGATCATCCCTGGAGCGTGGCGTTTCTGCCGAACGGGGACATCCTGGTAACTGAGCGTCCGGGTCGCCTGCGCATCATCCGCGACGGCGTGCTCGATCCGACACCGATCGCCGGAGTCCCCGAAGTGCACAGCCATCTCGATGGTGGGCTGCTCGACCTGGCGGTCCACCCGCAGTTCGCTATCAACCATCTCGTGTACTTCACCTACGCTCGAGCGGGCACGGGCGGCGCGACCGTTGCTTTGGCGCGCGGGCGCTTCGACGGCGTTGCCCTCGAGGACGTGCAAGACATCTTCGTTGCCGACGCCTGGAGTACGACCGACGTGCACTACGGGTCGCGCATCGTCTTTGATCGCGACGGGACACTCTTCATGTCGATTGGGGAGCGGAACGAACGCGAACGCGCCCAGATACTGACTGACCATGCCGGAACGATTGTCCGCCTTCGTGACGATGGCAGTGTCCCAGATGACAATCCGTTCGTCGGTTTCGCCAATTCAAGGCCTGAAATCTATTCCTACGGGCACCGCAATGTGCAGGGACTGGCAATTCATCCGCACACGGGGGCGCTCTGGGCGAACGAACACGGCCC
>JALDXQ010000383.1:0-3472 GCA_032156805.1 Acidobacteriota bacterium | reverse complement strand
CGACGGAGTTTACGTACAGCAACTATCAGGACTGGAACAACCCGCTGCACAAGATCGAGGTCTACTACGCCGGCCGCTTGACTGAACGGAAGAACGGCGCGGTCGCCCGCGATCTGACGACGAGCGAAACGGAGACCGGCAACGTGTACGTCGTCGCGCCGGTGCCGCCAAGCGTGCAGAAGGCGATGAACGTCACCACGAAGGCACCGGCCCTCGCGTGGGCGAGGACCGAGCCGCCGACGAACACGACAGCGCCCACACCGCGGATCGGCGGGCATCCTGACATGACGGGCACATGGGCGGAGTTCAACATCGGCTGGATTGGGAACTACGGTAATCGGCGATGCGGCCCCACGCAGGTGGATTGCCTGCGACAAACCAACCAGACCGAGGACTTCGCGCTTTACTCACCCTCGCGCTTCGGCATGCTGGGTCGTCCTCTCTACAAGCCGGAATACTGGGACAAGGTTCAGCAACTCGACATGTGGACGAACAAGGAAGACCCGGTGATGACGTGCCAGCCGCTGGGCATCCCGCGTCAGGGCCCGCCGCGGCGCATCTTCCAGACGGAGAGCGACATTACTTTTCTCTACGGGCAATTTCCCGATGCCGGTGGCGGATACCCGGAGTTCCGTGTGATCCCGACTGATGGCCGTGAGCATGGCGAGAACGCACAGTACGCGGCCAAGTACTTCGGCGACACGGTGGGGCGCTGGGAGGGCGATACGCTCGTGCTCGACTCCATCGGCTTCGTCGACACGACATGGATCGGACGCGGTGGCTACTTCCATACCAGTGAGATGCATATCGTCGAGAAGTTCAGGCGTGAGGGCGATGCCATCTTCTACGACCTGACGCTCGAGGACCCGGAGGTCTTGGCCGAACCGCTCGTGTTCCCGACGCGGATCCTTCGGCGCAACACCAACGCAAACGCGGGTCTCGTCCCCGAACGTGGCCACTGCGAGACGGCCTTCGAAACCGAAGCGGCCGCCACCCAGATTCGGCACTAGGAGGGCAGAGCTTTCTCGCCTTCTGGCCTTGATGGTCACCACCAAATCGACCCGCGCTCCAGATGCACTCGCTCTGGGGCTCGGAAGCGCGCTCGCGAATCGCGGATGTTCGGTTCCAAGCAGTTGGTCAGGGAGAGTTACCGACTAGCCAGCAGTATGCGTGTATTGCATCACCCGTCTCCCTGGTCTCGTCGCCCCCGCTTGACGTCCCCGCGCTTCATCTTCGCGGCAATCCGCCTCTTGTTCGACCCGGCTGTCGGCTTCGTCCTGCGCCGCTTCTTCGGACGCACCGAGGCCTGCGCGAGCAGATGACGCAGCCGCTCGCGCGCGCCGTCACGATTCGCTGATTGTGTCCTGTGCTCGCGACTGTCGATCACGAGCACGCCATCGCCCGTCATCCGGCTGCCGGCCAGCGCCGCCAGGCGTTGCTTGACGTGTGGGGGCAGAGACGATCCGGCAATGTCGACACGCATTTCGACCGCAGTCGACACCTTGTTTACGTGCTGGCCGCCCGGACCGGAGGCGCGCACGAACCGCTCCTCGATCGCTGACTCCGTGAGCGCGATCTCGTCGGTGATGCGAATCGCCGCGCGACGGCGCGCACCTGCGGTCTTCCGGCTAGTCATGATCGATGACCTCGACGACTGCGTGCGTCGTCCAGTGTACCTGTGAGCCGATCGGACTACGCCGTTGTTCTGGCACTCTAGGATTAGAAGCCGCTGCGCCGTTACTCGCGACTAACGTCTGCGGCTCAGCCGCGCTGCGTTACCGATCTTGACGCTCGCGCCGTCGGCTGCAGCCGCTTGACACTTATTCAGCCCTCCCCCTGCGCACCTGCTCGTTGTGAGTAGGCTCAGCGCAGGTCAATGCGCGCATCCGCGCAGGAGGAGAGCTGAGATGAGATTCTACAACCGCCAGCATCGGCACTATTGCGGGATCGATCTTCATGTGAAGACGATGTTCGTGTGCATTCTCGACGCCACCGGCCAGGTCCTCGTGCATCGCAATGTGCCATCGACACCGAGGGCCTTGCTCGAGGTGGTGGCCCTCTTCAGCTTGCACGTGCCGGGGAGACCCCGCGCCCCGGCTCGATTCAGATCGAGCGCGTCTAGCCGACCTGGTGGGCTCGCGACCCGGCGAGCTCCGGAACATTGAAGATCTGTGCCACGACCGGCCTGAGCGCGTCAGCGTTGGCGTTGTACGAGTTGAGCAACTGCTGAATCGGCGCACTGACCACTGTCCGAAACGGTCGCTGTTCGGGAGCCATGTCGATGAGGGCGACCAGGGCATCGACAACCTCACCGCTTCCCGGTGCATCCGGCCCGCCGACAATCGCCTGAAAGACACCCTCGACTCGTTGCGCAAATTCGGCGCTGCTACCGTATTCGGCGGTCCGGGCAGCATCCGCCGCGCGGATCAAGCGATCGTGAATGCCCGTTCGATACACTCCCGGTTCCACCAGGATTGAATCCACGCCGAACGGCAAGAGCTCGTATCGATACGCGTCCGCTATGGCCTCCAGGGCGTACTTACTGGCGCAGTACGCAGCCACCGCCGGAATTGTCACGCGCCCGGCCGCGGAACTGACGTGCACCAGCAGTCCGCTGCGCTGCCGCCTCATCGAGGGTAGGACCGCACGGTTGACGCGGACAACCCCGTGTACGTTCACGGCGAAGATCTGCTCGAACTGTTCGGGAGTGAACGCTTCGGTGACTCCGGTTGCCGCCACGCCGGCATTGTTGATGACGACGTCGAGATCTCCGGCCTCTCCGAGCGCAGTAACGATCGCCCTGTCCACTGACTTCTGGTCAGTCACGTCGAGCTCCAGCACTCGCAGCCGCAGGCCTTCCTGGCTGGCCAAGCTCTCCAGAGCTTCGCGATGGGCAGCGTTACGACCCGACAGATCGCGCATCGTGGCGAACACGTGATCACCCCGGCGGGCGAGTCGCTCGGCAGTATCACGGCCGAATCCTGTGCTTGTTCCCGTAATGAGTACGCGTTTCGGCATTGTCTTTCGCCTCCTGCGTCAATCGAACGAGCGACTTGAAGGGGGAAAGGATTATTGCCAGAGCAGCGGCGAACGTCAAACTCACAGTGCACGGGATCGGGATTCAGCATCGATGGTCCCGTGTTCGCGAACATGGCGACCGCATCGCTGCCGCTGTTGCGTCCGCAACCCGTGGCAGCTACGTCGAGATCGAGATTTCCTTCGAGCTGAAACCGCGGCGGAGTTGAGCGCGCCAGGTTGCTGTAGCCGGCTGTTGATTCAACCGAGTCCGTGCGGAGCCTCGATCGATTCCTGTTTGCGTCGATCTCTTCGGTCCTCGTAAGTGATTGAATTGATGAGGGGAGTTTAGTGGTGATCCAGACAGGAATCGAACCGTACCAGCAGCGGATTACCCGCCATAAGTCGGCAAGGGTATTTCCATCTGGCGAGTCAGGATCGAGAGCCACTGCGCCGT
>JALDXQ010000382.1:0-3474 GCA_032156805.1 Acidobacteriota bacterium | reverse complement strand
TGAACGGGTCGTCGACGATGGGCGTGAAGAAATCGACGGTGTTGACGATCGCCAGGTCGTCACGCAGCCGAAATACACCGGCGTCATCGTTGGTCTCCGTGCCGACGATGACGTCAGGGTGGTGGAACGTTGGAAGGTTGTGGAGTATCTGGGCCAGATCGGCCGGGCCCAGCTTGGCCGCGCAGCCGGCGGCCTTGACGTTCTGCGTGAGCGTAACGGTGGTCTTGGTCATGTGTGCTTGGTGTCAGGCAGTGAATCGTGAACGAAGTTCTAGCTTTTCGGACCAGCTACCGGCGGACGATTCTTCCTGAAAGAGTTCTTGAGCGCGATCTTCCCACCTCGAAAGATGAAGAGGTCGCAGCCGTGCACTTCCACGCGGGTACCGTCCGTGCGCGTTCCGGTAAAGGTCCACTCCGAGACTCCACGATCGCCATGCACAAAGTGTCTCGCATCGCCCCAATGCGCGTCTGGGAAGGTCATCCATACTTCGACGAAGCCGGCTCTCACCGCGTCGCGGCCGACGTATCTAGTGCCCCACACATCGGAACCAGCAGAAGACTCGAATACGCAGTCCTCGGACATGAACGACATGAGCGCGTTGGCATCATGACGATTCCAGGCATCCGCGAATGCATCCAACAACTCTTCAGTGACGTCAGAACTCACGTTCGCCACGTCGATTCCTCCTGTCTTGGGCACGGTCCATGACTGCACCGCCCTCTGGCCGTCCCGCTAAGCCTTGTTCAGTACTTGCCAGCGCCAGACTCGGCCATCGTCCGGGTCAAAGGCCTCGCCCACGAACCGCATGCCGACCTTCTCCAGGACGCGCGTCGACGCACTCGCCTCCGGAAGTGTGTAGGCAATGATCTGACGAACGCCTGGTGCGCCGGTCGCCAGGGCGATCAGTTTGCTGGCCATTGCCGTCGCGTAGCCCCGACCCTCGAAGGAGGGATAGGTGAAATAGGCGATCTCCACCACGCCGTCTTCATTCGGTGGCGTCTTGAACGCGCACGATCCGACGACCTCGCGCGACTGTTCGTCGACCACGAAGTACCCATCCCACGACAGCGCGTCGACACTGACCGGGATTGAGCCAAGCCTGCGGCCGACCACCTGGTGCACGATGTCGGCGACCCGGCCCCAGTTGCTTTGGCCGAGCGCGGGCATGTAATCGGGATGCTGAGCGACGGCTTGCTCGATCGCTGCATCCAGGCGAATCAGCTGAACGCTTCGCATGAGACTGGTTAGTCGCTGAGGACTGTCGAATCCTGCGTCATGGCGTCGATATGGCGCGTGACGGGTTACCGCTTGGTCACCACCTGAAGAGCGGCGTCGACGAAGGGATCCGCGCGGGGACCGGCGTGTGCGACATCCACCACCAGCGCTGGCTGAAACTCTTCCCGCGGCGTCCCATTCACGTGATACAGGCGTTCAGTCGGAACGTTGATGCCGATACCCGTGCGCGGGAGCATGACGTTCATGGTCGCTCCTACCAGGCCGGCCATCCCCGTGCCGACAACGTGCCCCGCTCGCGTCGCATCAAACCCGATCGCCAGCCCCTCGCCCATGCTGCCGGTCCAGCGGTTGACGAGCACCGCAACGGGCCGTGAGTAGACGTACCCGCCACGCGGCGAGACGAGCTCGAACCAGCTTCGCCGGATCCCCGTGACGCGTTCCTCAGACGGTAACAGATGTCGTTGGTACGGCGCCTCTCGTTCGACGAATCGGCCCAACACGCCGCGTGCGACGGCGCTGTTTCCGCCACTCGGTGTATTGCGCAGATCAATGATCAGCCCCCGAGTCTCGCGAAACGTGTCGAGTGCGCGATCGAATGCCGCCACCGTGTCGCGGTTGCCAAGCGAGTCGTTGAATCGAATGTAGCCGATGCCGGGGCGAATCTCGGACGCATCCAGAGGCGCCCCTCCGGCGGAAGACTGATCGGCGGCGGGCAGTTCCACCGTTCGAGCCGTGCCGCGCTCGAGGACCTGGAGCGATCGCGGTGTGTCGTGCCGGCCGGCAAGCACGGCCCGGAGCGCCCAGTCACGAGCGGGGCCGACAGAATGGGGATACGCGCGTCCGAGTCGGGCTTCCACGGCGTCGCCAATCGGGACACCATCGATCGCGACCACGAGGTCGCCCGGCGCAAGGCCAGCGCGTTCTGCATCCGACTGACTACGCACCTGTGTGATCGTGGCTTTGCCGTCCCGCCACTCCGCCCACAGATCGGTGCCCGACGGTACGAGGCGCGGCGAACGCTCGAGATTCACGTTCAACTGCACATGGGGGTCGTACAACTCGTCGAGGACTCGCTCGAGCAGGGCAATGAAATCCTCGCGGGTCTTCAGCTCTCGGAGGTCCGCGGCATAGAGGGCGGGCACGTCATTCCAGCGCGTCGCCTTCGTGTCGAAGTAAGCGTACACAGCACCGATCCTCCGGATGGCGAGGTCGAAGTCCTGCTGAAAGTCGTCCGACGTCTGCGCCTCCAGACAAGACGCCCCGACAATCGCCATCGCGCACATCGTCCAGACCGATCGCACGTCGTGACCTCCTTCGTGTGCTTCAGTCGCAGCAGCTCATCATCGCGCCTGCCGAGGCCCGGCCGCAAGCGTAGTCAGGCACCGTCCCACAGCCGCTCGGCGCCGCGGAGTTTCATGTCGTTGAACACCAGCTGATAGATGTCTGGAAACGAGAGCTGACGCCAGAACTCGTAGCCGAACGTCGGGTCGAGGGCATTCAGCAGGAGCGCCAGGAGATTTCCGTGCGTTGCGAGCACCACATGCGACTCGACGTGGCGCATCACAACGCTTCGCACGACGGCGATCCCGCGGCCTTGCGCCTGCACGTTCGACTCTCCGCCCTGCGGCGCCGTGTCTGGCGAGCTCCATGCTCGCCGAACCAGAGCGTCGAATTGATCGGGCGGCACTACTGGCAGTCTGCGCTCACGAAGGTCGGATAACACCTCAGGGCGGAGTCCGAGACGATTCGCCAACGGCTCGACCGTCTCGACCGCCCGCCTGGATGGACTGGTGTAGACGGCCACGATCGGCCGGGATGACAGTCGCTCGGCAACCACACGGGCGGCGTTGGCGCCGCCACTCGACAAAGGGCGATTGTCGTCCTCGCGCCATTCGGCGTGTGCGTGGCGAACCAGATAGATCGTCGTCCCATCCGCCATTCCAGACGTCATCGTATGGTCGGCCGGTTGCGTGCCAGCCGGGCTCTGGAGATTCGAGTTCTCTTACACCTTGGTGAGCTACAGCTTCCAATCAGAGGATTCTAATGTGACGTCTGCTTCAACGCCTCGACGGCGGCTTGCGCGAGGGGCGAGAGCCCGGAGCCGCTGGCCGCAACGTGCGCCAGGATCTCTTTTCGCATCCGCGGGTCCCAGAACTTCTCGATGTGGCCGGCGATCTGCGGGACGGCGCGTTCGTCGCCCTGCGCGGCGAAGAACGCCGCGATCTGATTCGCCATCAT
>JALDXQ010000381.1:0-3486 GCA_032156805.1 Acidobacteriota bacterium | reverse complement strand
GTTGTCGACCGTCTCCGTGCGATCGTGCTTGACGTGTGTCGTCTCGTCGTTGTCGATGGTCTTCGTGCGGTCGTGCCCGACCCAGTGGGTCTCGTCGTTCTCGACCTCGATGTCCTGGTTCTTCTCCGCGTGCAGGAAGACCTGCTCCGACCCCTTCTTGTCCTCGAACCGCAGCTCGTTGCAATTGTCGGGCGTCCCGCCCTTCGAGCTCCGGGTCCTGATGCCGGTCATGGTCATGTTCGCCGGCAGCAGGTACGGG
The DNA here is from genome assembly GCA_032156805.1 of Acidobacteriota bacterium. GTDB lineage: Bacteria > Acidobacteriota > Vicinamibacteria > Vicinamibacterales > UBA2999 > Gp6-AA40. The sequence continues at coordinate 3,227 of JALDXQ010000381.1, read as the reverse complement.
GGCATCTGCTCGTCGTTGTACACACGCCCGGTGATGATCGGCTGATCGGGGTCCCCTTCCAGGAAGTCGACGATCACCTCCTGTCCGATGCGCGGAATGGCGATGCCACCCCATTGCTTGCCCGCCCACGGATGCGAGACGCGCACCCAGCAGGAGCTGTTCTCGTCCTTGCTCCCCACCCGGTCCCAGTGGAACTGCACCTTCACCCGGCCGTACTTGTCGGTGTAGATCTCCTCGCCCGCCGGCCCGACGACGACCGCCGTCTGCACCCCTGAGATCACGGGCCGCGGCGTGCTTCGCTCCGGCCGGAACTGGATCGAATCCGCGATGCAGGTGAAGGAATTGTGATAGCTCGCACCGCCCGACTCCGCCGTGTCGTCGCTCGGCTGGCTCGCAGAATGCGTGACTGATGTCAACAAGTACGACTTGTCGTGCTCAGAGACCGAATCCTCGTCGGGATGATGGGTCAGCTTGAACTTGTATCCCGCGGTGAACGTGCGGCACGTACTGCCGCCATCGACGGCATTGTGCTGGACCTCTTCCTCCTCCTGACGAACGCGCGCACTGGTCTCGCCGTCGGGCTGCACGGCGTATTCGCCCGGGTAGTCGTAGATCTCGTACTTCTCGCCTTGCGGCAGATCGACCGAGGGCAGCTTGGGCACGCTCGCCTTGAGCGACGTGGACGGCGTCTCGAAGTTGTAGTCGGTGTGCGACCACTTGCCTGAGACGAACTGGTAGTCATGCTGCCAGTCCGTGATGCGGTCTCCTCCCGGCTGCGGGCCCGCGACCCGCGGAAACATCACCTCCGCCTCCTCGCACGCAGGGTAGTTCTTCTTCATGTCCAGGACGAGCGTGTGCTTCCCGTCCTCGAACTTGAAGTAGTAGAAGACGCCGTACTGCTCCATCGTCCGCGAGATGAAGTTGAAATCCGTTTCCCGGTACTGGACGCAGTGCTTGACCTTCCGGTTGCGCAGGTCGCCGATCCCCTTGAGATCGCTCACCGGGTTGACGTGCAGGTCCGCCTTGGCGCGATCGAAGACCGCCTCGATCACCTCGAAGATCGACTTGTCTTCCTTCCCCGGGAAGAACAGGTAGCAGCGCGCGGCCTTGGTCAGGAACCACAACCACGGGACCAACCCCGCGCGGTAGTGACGATACTTGTGCTCTCCGGGATCCTTGAACACCACTTCCCCCGCAGCGAAGCGGTTGACGTAGCCATGAAAGTAGCGGGGCGCAAGCGGCCGCGAGTCCTTGTCCCGGCGATCGAGCTCGATGGTCAGCTCCTTCCCGATGATGGCGCCGGGCCTGAGATCGAGTCGCGTGGAAATGAACTCGATCTCGAAGTCGAACGGACGCGAGATCGCTTCCCGGCCCGAAAAGCTGGTCACGACCACCTCGTCGGGCCCGAGCGGTCCCTTCGTCATTCGGATCAACCGATTCGACTGATTCAAGGGCATCGCAGCCGGTCTCCAGACCTATCGACGCGTCACAGGGCGGCGCGGGCTACGACTCCCCTTCCTCGACCTTCCACTCGAACTCGACGTTGCCCTCGGACTTGCCGTCCTTGCTGTACGACGTGAAGGTGGTCTTGTATTTCTCGAAGTTGAGCGACAACGACATGTCGTCGGTGGCTGCGTTGTTGTCGAGCACGCCCAGCTGATAGCTCGTGATCTGGACGTTCTCCAGCTCCACCTTCAGATATATCTGCTCGCCGGCATCGCCGTAAGTCGCCGTGCCGTGAATCTCGACCTTCTTGAACACCTTGCCCTTGACGGCCGCTTCCAGCAGCTTGGGCGTCGCCTTGTCGGTGATGATCCCGAGTGACACGTCCTCGAGATGCATCTTGCCGCCGACACGCCCGACTCCCGTGCCGCCGCCGCCGGCCTTGTGGCCGCCCATGTTCGCGCTGGCGACGTTGATCCACGCCTTGTGATCCTTGTGCTGGGAGCTGCCGTCAACACCGTCGAATTTCGCATACCAGGCCATATGCCCTCCATTTGGTTACAGGCGATCGTCCGCCGGACCGGCGGAGAATCTGTCGTGATCTCTACCGTTCGTGTACCCTCGAGCTCGTGGTTGCCGGTCTCCCTCCGTGAATCGCGTGGCCCTCACCCGATGTCGTAGCGAAACGTCTCGTCGTCACCGACCCTGACCCAGACGTCCCGGATGCCCTTTCCTTCCGCCAGTCGCGCCAGGAACTCCGCTGACATCTGCGGGAGCAGCGTCCTCGTCAGAATGTGGTCGATGTTCCGGGCCCCGGTATCGACCTCCGCACACCGGCGCGCAATCGTGTCCACGAGTTCCGGCGCATAAGTAAACGTTGCGCGGTAGTGCTCCTGAACACGCTGTCCGATCTTCCCGAGCTTGAGCGCGATGATCTTCCGCATGACCGCGTCCGACAGTGGGTAATAGGGAACGACCGTGACCCGCCCCAGAAATGCCGGTTTGAACGTCTTCATCAGCTCTGGGTGCAGGCTTGTGGCAAACGCATCGGGGTCTGGAGCCGTGTCGGGATCGGCGCACAGGCTCTTGATCAACTCCGTGCCGGCGTTGGTCGTCATGAGGATGATCGTGTTCTTGAAGTCGATATCGCGCCCTTCACCGTCCCTCAGCGTGCCCTTGTCGAAAACCTGGTAGAAGATGTCCTGCACTCCGGGGTGCGCCTTTTCCATCTCGTCCAGCAGCACGACCGAGTACGGCTTCCGCCGCACAGCTTCGGTCAGGACCCCACCTTCCCCATAGCCCACATACCCGGGCGGCGACCCCATGAGGAGCGAGACCTTGTGCTCCTCCTTGAACTCCGACATGTTGATGACGGTCATGTTCTGCGCGCCGCCGTACAAGAGCTCCGACAGGACGATCGCCGTCTCTGTTTTTCCCACACCGCTCGTTCCGGCCAGCAGGAACACGCCGATCGGCGTTCGCGGATCCGTCAGGTTCGCGCGCGATGTCTGAATCGACTGCGCGATGCGCTCGAGGGCGTGAGACTGGCCGACGATCTGACGTTCCATCAACGACTTCAGATTCAGCACGGTGCTGATCTGGTCCGCCATCATCCGCCCGACAGGAATCCCGGTCCATGCCGCCACGGTTTCGCTGATCGACTGCGAGTTGACTTCCGGGTGCACCAGAGGCGTCTCGCCCTGAACGGCCTGCAGCTCTGTTTCGCGGCTCTTGAGTTCGTCCAGGAGAATCCGCTTACCATCGGCAGGCTGGGATGCCTGGGC
>JALDXQ010000380.1:0-3515 GCA_032156805.1 Acidobacteriota bacterium | reverse complement strand
CATGGTTTCCATACGGCGTCCTTTCCGCGAGACGTCGGCCGCACGGCCGACGGATATCATCCCGTCGCGTGAGAACCGTGGCCCCGGGCGGCGGGGCTGAGCCCGCACCGCCCGGGTACCTCTCTGGTCGATCAGGCATGCCCCTCGGAGCGTTCGTACGCGTCCAGGATGCTCTGCCTGATCGCCTCCTGCGCGCTGGCGTCCCCGTTCGCGGGACGCAGCAGTGCGAAGCTCCGGCGTTCTCCGTTGACGGAGTACTGCCGGGCCGGGAACGTCACGTTTCTCCCTCCAGCGCGACGTTCCCATACTGCGAAGCCGACCAGTTTCATCCCGCTGAGCGGGCCTGATTCGGCTCCAAACATCACCTCCGCGTCAGCGAGCTTCCCTGCGGGAGAACCCTGCTGATTCGGGATGATCGACACGGACACAACGACTTCGCCTTTTGACTTGGACATGGTTGTCTCCAAGACTGCCGTAGGCCTGAGACCGCTTGGCAGTGGCTGGTTCGAGCAGGTCCTGAGGACGCAGTCGAACAGGGGTGGGACGCACGGCCCTGGGAGCGCGTGCGTGGTGACGGGAAGATTCATACATACAACCATGTGCCTTCAGAGTCAATATGAGATTTCGACTTTTTTATGGATGAGATACGAGCATACGCATGGTGGGTTCACAGGAGACCACCCTGAGGCTCGCGCCCATACCTCCTCGCGTTCATAACCTTCTGTCGCAGCTCGCGTTCCGACCACGGCGGCTCGCATCGCGCGTTCCACTCGCTCAGCGCGCGCACCGCCTCGTCGTCTGAGAGATCAAATCCGCGCACGATTCGACAGCACACACGAAACGTCCGCAGATCGCCCTGCTGTCCGGCGACAGCGGGATCGACGCACTGGAGAAATGCGCGTGCACGCTCCACCGAGCGCGTGGCCGGCAACGGTCGCCGCGCCTTCGTCATGCTCGATGGAGTTGTCCCGGCGCCGACGGCTGGCAGATCCCTCGCCACGAAGACGTCTCGCCAGTGGAGGTACTCAATGCCGACACGAACCGATGGCTGTCGCTTGTGATTGAACAGTCCCGGCAACCTCGTGGTCTGCGTGCACGACGTTGCGGCCCGATCCGTGAGCAGCTCGCGAGCGAGCTCCTTCTGCAGCTGCTCGACTCTGGACGGCGCGATGTCCCGGACGCGCCATAGCACGTGCAGCCGCCCAGGCGACGAATGCAGCACGTACGACGGCGGCGGCAGATCCGGTCGCGTGGACAGGGTCGCGAGGAGTCCTGGACCGTCGAGGTCCTCCTCGAGGAACAAATGCCGCACATGCGCGACGGCTTCGCGCGCGCGCGATCGGCCGGGCCGGTAGGCATTCACGCCGACATACACATTCCAGCCGTGTGCGTTCATGTGACGAAGCCACGCCTGAAAGCGGTCGCTGATCGCTGATGCGACAGGCACAATCCGCTGAATGACCTGGCCCGTGCGATAGGTCTTCAGCAGCACACCGATCGAGTCGTCGGGAGCGAAGGCTGCCTGGAGGAAGCGAACCGGGGCACACTGGTCGATCGATACCACCTCGTCACTCCTTCGTGAGCGTGACCGATCCAGTGAACGGCACCGGGCAATCGACACCCGTGATGCTGCCCTGAATGCTGCGAGCCTCGGCGGTGGCGAAACTCCCGAATGTCCCACGGCATCCGCGTGGGGAGTCGTACTCGCCCTGGGTGCTGATCTGGGCCGGCGGCGTGTTGCCCGGGATCATCGACGTCGATGACGTCAGGGTGATCGGCAGCCAGCCGTTCTCGGAGCGGATGGTGGTACGGAAAGACTGCAGATTTGTCTGCGGCACCACCTCGAAGGTCCAGGTCACGGTCCCGCTGACCGGGGCTCCAGGTTGCGCACCGGTGGGATCGGGCTGAATCGTCATGGTGCCTCGCCATGTTCCGACGAGGAACGACTGCGCCGGCGTCGGTGATGTCGGCGCGGAACCACCGTCTCCGCACGCGATCAGCGGAAGGAACAGAAGCACGACAGGTAACTGACGGAGTGATGCCCTCATGACAAGGCTCCCTGCGGCGCCGGATGGTCCAGCAGCCGCGATTCAAGCAGGAACCGATCGCTTTGAACGTCGTAACCGCGGACTGCCGCGACTTGTGTCACGCGCCGGTGTCCGCCAATTCGCCCGATGTGCACGACGAGGTGAATCGCGAGTCCGATGGCTTCTCGGATACTCCGGTGCGGCAGCCCCACGTTCGCGGTCAGCACACAGTGCGCCAGACGTGTGAGGGCCTGTTCCGCGGAGTTCGCGTGGATCGTGCTGAGACTGCCGAGGTGCCCGGTATTCAGCGCCTGCAGCAGGTCGAACGCCTCCGCGCCACGGACTTCGCCAACGAGGATGCGATCCGGCCGATGCCGTAGGGCCGCACGAAGCAGGTCGGCGATCGTGACGGGAGGCAGCGGCGCCTCCTGGCCGAGCGCCGCCTGTGCACGCCGTGCCTCGAGCCGAACCACGTTCGGCTTGTTCAGATGAATCTCCGCGGTTTCTTCGATCAGGACAATGCGATCGTGATCGGGAATGTGCGCGGCCAGCGCGTTGAGCAGCGTGGTCTTGCCAGTGCCGGTACCGCCGGAGATCAGGACGTTCTGCTCACTCGCGATGGCGCCGGTCAGTTCCCTCGCGGTTGCAGCAGTCAGCGAGGCGATCGCAACGAGGTCGTCGAGGCCGTAGCGGCGTGTGAACTTCCGGATGGTCAGGACCGGACCCGCAACAGCGCACGGCGGGAACATCGCCGCCACACGGGAACCATCCTCGAGTCGTGCATCCAGGAGCGGCTGTGCGTCGGAAATCTCATCACCGCAGGCCCGTGCGATGTTCTTAATCGCGACCGTCAGATTCCGTGTCTCGAGGGTCCGGTCCTGCACGGCCTCGATCGTGCCGTCGCGCTCCACGAAGATGCGCCGGCCTCCGTCGTTGACCATCACCTCGGTGACCGTCGGATCGCAGAGCAGATCCTCGATGGGTTTCAGGAATGGCAGGATCCGGTCCAGGCTGCTCATAACTGCCCCCGCGCCACTTGGTCGAAGTAGCTGGTCTGGACGTCAAGGTAGTGGGGCTTCAGGTAGCAGAACTGTGGGCGCATCGGATTGAGTCCGTCATACGGCAACGCGATGGCCTGCCCGTTCTGCAACTCGGTGAAGACTCGCGGAGAAAAGATGTACTCGTGGTGCGGCGCGTAGCTCTTGCTCGCACTGACGGTTTGCCGTGCGGCTGTCGCTCGGCCGGTGAGGAGCGAGATGTGCGCGCCTTGACCGCCTTCGGACAACGTGTAGTGAGCTTTGAGACGGTCGCGCCGACCGCAGAGATCCGCCGCGGCACGCGCCGTGAATTCGTCGCTGGTCGCGAGGAACAACTTGGTCCGGAAGCACTGTAGCAAGGTGCGCCAACTCTCGTCTCCGGGCAGCGCGGAACGAAGCGAGCTGACGCTCTGAGTCGCGACGATGGGAATGAGTCGGGCTTGCCGCGACA
>JALDXQ010000379.1:0-3544 GCA_032156805.1 Acidobacteriota bacterium | reverse complement strand
GGAGATCGCGAGCACGCAGTTCTATCCGCCGCACATGTATCTGATGCTGTTCCTCGTCGGGCTGCCCGGACAGTTCTTTTTCGGTGTGGCATCGATGACGATGTCGGCGGTGGTCGCGACTTATCTGTTCGGGCTCGCGTACTACGCCGCGACCGGCATTTACTTCTTCTACGATTCGTACATCCCGATCGCGGTCTTCCTCGGGATGCACCTGCTCTTTACCGATCCCTCGACGTCGCCGCGCACCGAGATGGGGCGAGTTGCCTTTGGGGTGCTCTATGGGTTGAGCACCGTCGCGTTGTACCACCTACTGGGGTCGGCGGGCCTGCCGACCTTCTACGACAAGCTTCTGCAGGTCCCTCTCCTGAACGTGTCGGTCAGGTGGCTGGATCGTGCCGCAGGCGCACGATGGCTGCGCGTGATCGATCCCGCGGCCATCGGCGCGTGGCTGGCGCCGCGCCAGCGCCATCTCGCGTACATGTTCCTGTGGGCGAGTGTCTTCATCGCGATGAGCGCGGTGCACGCGGTCGGGGATGACCATCCCGGGCAATGGCTGCCGTTCTGGCGGCAGGCCTGCGAAAACCAACGGCCGTACGCGTGTCGCTACCTGAGGGATGTCCAGGAAGGTTTCTGCGAGCGCGGCTCGAGCTGGTCGTGCCGCGAGCTCGACATCCTGAACGCTCGGCAGGGATACAACCGAAGGATGAGCGGGCCGCCGACGCTCGACGACTACCCCGTCATCCTGCGTGGCAGCAAGGGGCCGATCGCCGAGCGGACGCCGGCGGCGTTGTACGCGCTCGCCTGCCGTCAGGGATGGCCGGACACCTGTGCGGCTACTTCTTCTGGCCCCCGGGCGTCAGCTCGTACGGCGCCCCAGTCCCGGACGAACCCATGAACAGCTTGCGTCCGTCCGGAAACGTGATGTCACGCCCGTTGGCTCGCCGTGATCCGTCTTTCGCCTGGTAGCCGTCGATCACGATCTTGGTCCCGGGCAACAACGAGTTCTTCGTGAAGCCGCGGCGGAACAAGACATTGGGCGTGCCGGCCTCGAACGCCCAGCTCTCAAGCGTGCCGTCCGGCTTCTTGACTTCCATGTGCAGCCACACATGAGGATTGATCCACTGCATGCGCGTGACGGTGCCTTCGAATTTGACCGGCTTGTTCGCATCGAACTCGGCAGCGAACGCATGATGCGCCGACAACGGCGCTCTCGCCGCCACTGCGAGCAGCCCGATTACGGCGATCGCGACAGCCAGCTTCGCTCTCATCGGATCCTCCTTCGCACGCTCATCGTCTGTACCATTCATAGAATCGGTCGCCCGGCGGAACCTTGCGCGTGATGTCGATGATCATCGTCTCGCCTTCCCACCGCTTGACCAGTGGCTCTTTGCGGACGTGCCCATACATGAACTCCTCGGAGAACTCGATGCACGGATACTCGACGAGTTGCATGTTCGCCTCGAGACGCCGATAGAGCGGCATCGCGATTTGCCACGTCCGCGTGAAGACTTCCGGATCCTCGATCGTCACCTCGTAGCGAATGGCGTCGGCGCTGATGCGCGTGAAGCGCTCGACGAGGTGCAATGACGGGCTGTGGAAGTTACCCGCCCGATCGAACCAGTTCTTGCCGTTGAAGCCGGTTACGTCGACGACCAGCGTGTCGCCCTCCCACCGGCCGACCGAATGGCCCATGTACGTGTCGTCGGGCGGACCTTCGACCTTGTCGAGATGGATGGTGCGGGCGGCGTTGGAGAATGTGTAGGCCATCTGAATCTTGTCCGAACCCTGGACGATCTGAAACGGGTACGGCATGTACATCGCCCGCGGGATGCCCGGCAGGTAGCATTTGAGCTCGGGATCGCGATCGATCCAGTTCTCGCCGTTGTCTTTCTTGATTGCCGCGGCCTCTGGTTTGTAGGGAATCAGGCCGTCGCCCTGAACCACGCCGAGTGAACCAGGAACGCCGGCCGCGGCGCCAAGCGCGAGGACCGGGGCGGCCGGCACTCTGGCGAACTCATAGGGATAGGCTCCCGGCTGGGTCACCACGCCGGGACGCGCTTCATGCGCCTCGAGATCCCAATGCGCTTCGTTGTTCGCCTGCCAGATGCCGCTGAGATCTGGCCGGTCGTCCGCCGTGCGCACCGACGCTTCGCCGGTGGAGCGCGTCAACAGCAGCGCGACCGACGCGCCCAGGGCAAGACAGAAAACCGCGGTCACGATCGTGAACACATTGGACCGGTTTGCCACGTTCAGCTCCTTCGGGTCGGCGCCCAACCTTCCAATCACTCCCGCTGGAGGTTGGAAATCGGTCGTTCAGAAGATCGCCCCTGCTGCTCCTGTCAACGCATCGATACCGCCCTCGTTCCCGAAATCAGTCGCCGTGTCCTTCGTTGCCGGATCGGGTCCTTCGCCGCGCCTGAACGCCTGCTCTTCCACGCGCGTTCCCAGAAGCATCGTGGGCAGCCCGTAATTCCCCTCGTGACACCGCGGCTCGTAATAGATGCGATTGGCCTGCTCGTCCTGTCGAACGAACTCTTGCTTCACCGTCCACGGTTTCGTCCACGTGGCCGCATCCTCGATGGTGACGGAGTACTCGATCGTGTTGGTGTCGACACGTGTGAAACGCTCCAGCAGGCGCAGGCCTTCACGCGCGGCCTGAAAGCCGAACTTCGGCGAGAAGTTCGTGACCTCGACGACCAGCGCATTGCCTTCCCAGCGTCCGCGCGAGTCGCCAAATCGCTGCCGGATCGAGGATGGCAGGTGTGCACCGGCATCGAGCGGAATGATGCGCTGCCATCCCTGGCCCTGGCCGGTGTCGTAGAAGATGGACACCGATCCTCGTGTTTGCACGATGCGGCGGTAGCCACCAAAGTCGGGCAGCACTGCGCCCATGCAGCGCTCGGTCATGCTGCGATCCTCGGGACCGTCGTTCCGATTTGTACGGCCGATGTTGTAGAAGGGCGGCATCTCCGCGCGTCTCGGTGAGGGCGGGCCGTACGTGCCACCCGCGCACGCGGCATCCTTGTTCTTGCAGGTGTCGGTCGCCTGCAGCAGCGCCAGCCGGTATGCGCGTTCTGCCTCGGCCCTCTTCGTGGCCTCCGGCGTCAGCGCCGGCATTCGACCATCGGGTGGATCGACGATCAGCGACGTTCTCTTCCCGGTCGGTCTTACCGACTGGAAGACGGCGTTGTATGCGCCGGCAACGTCGCGTTCGCTGCCGCGCTCCACGCGCTGATCGCGACGGGGGATGCCGGCTCGCTGTTCGTCGAGCTTCGTGCGTTCCTCGTCGGTGAAGAATTCCTTGTTGGCAAACTGCGGGGGGCGCTGCAACGGTGTCTGATAGGGGGCGGTCCAGATGCCTTGCAGATCCGGGGCCCCCCACGGCGTCCGGCCTTCGCTCGACGCCGGCGCCTGCCTCAGCAGTCCGGCCACCGCAGCCACGAGTCCGACGACAACGAACACGCCGATCAGTCGATTCCGCATCTCGAATCTCCCGCGAACGGCCCGCCCGGTTGAGGATTCTAATCCTACGGTGTCACGCAGT
>JALDXQ010000378.1:0-3549 GCA_032156805.1 Acidobacteriota bacterium | reverse complement strand
ACGAGTTGATCGCCAACTACCAGCGGGACGAAACGCAAGTGTTCCCCGATCCGCGATAGAGCGGTCGAGCAACTGCCGCCGGGCCGTGTTGGCAGGTGCCATCGCGTCGAGGGCGTCAGGACGCGACCGGTTTGCAGAAGCCGACTGAGTGAATGTCTGGAGGCAGGGGCACCCGCGCGCGAAACCGCGTTCCGGCGCCTGCCCGCGAGTCGATCGTGCACTCGCCATCGACCAGGCTGAGCCTCTCCTTCATTGCCATCAATCCGAGTGCGCGATCGGTCACGATCGCCTGCGGATCGAAACCCACGCCATCGTCGGCGACCTCGAGCTGCATCTCGCCGGCATCACGGCGAAGCGACACGGTCACACGACGCGCCGCGGCGTGTGTCGTCACGTTGTGCAGCGCCTCTTGCATGACACGGAACAAGACGGCCGAGATATCGGCCGGCACATCAGGCGGCACGCGCTCAGAGTGCACGTCGATCGTCACACCATGTTGCTCGGACAGGTCGGCGCAGTAAATCCCGGCGGCCGCGGCGAGGCCGAGCAAGTCCAATTTCGAACTATGCAACTGATCGGAGATCGCGGACATCTCTCGCGATACCTCGGTCAGCTGGTGTCTCAACTCGTCGATACCGCTCCGGATCTGCTCGTCGGTGGCGCCGGCGGGCGCCTGGCTGAACTCGTGCAGTCGTATCGTGAGCACGGTCATCCGCTGGCAGAGATCGTCCTTCAGTTCACGCGCGACCAGCATCCGTTCCTGCTCGTGGGTTTGCATGAGCCGCCGGCTCAAGTTCGAAAGAGCAGACTTCGTGAGCTCGAGATCCGTCACGTCGATTCCCGAGCCGACGTAGCCGGCAAAGGTGCCATCGGCGAGAAACCGCGGGACAGCGGTATCGAGGATCCACCGGTACTCGCCGTCATGCCGGCGAAGGCGGTACTCCGTCCGGAAGGGCTCACGGCGCTCGAACGCGCGCTTGTAGGTTTCAACACAGCCCGCGACATCATCGGCATGCACGACGTCGCTCCACCCGTTGCCCAGTTCCGATTCGATTGGTCGACCGGTGAACTCCAGCCGCGCACGATTGACGTGGGTACACAAGTCGTCCGGCCCGGACGTCCAGAGCATCACCGGCGCCGCGTCCGACAACTGGCGGAAGCGCGCTTCGCTCTCACGCAGCGATCGCTGCGCGCGACGTTGCCTGGTCAGATTCGCCACCAGCGCCACGACCAACATCACCTGAATCCCTGCGAACACTACGATCGGGCGCTCGTAGCGCTGCCATGCGGTGGGCTCTCGAAACTTGATCGCGCTGCCCGCCGGGAGGCGCTCCTCGTCGATCTCCCACCGGCGCAGCTCGCGCCAGTCGAACATCGGGGCGGCCAGCACCTGTGTCGGCATGCTAAGACCCGGTCCGGAGTCGCCGTTCAACAAGCGAAGTGCAACGCTGGTGGTGTTGCGACTCAAGTCTTCCATGGACAGCAGTGGGCCGCCGACGATGCCCTGGCCAAGCTGGTTACTGCGTACGCCGAAGATTGGCGCATTGGCCGCCGCATGCAGGTCGGTGAGGGCGCGATCCTCGACGTGAGGCACACCCTTCGCATCGAGTGACAGGATCGCGTACAGAATCGCCGAGTGCCGCGGCAGCGCCGCACTGCGAGTCAACATCTCCTCGAACGAAAGCTCGTTGGCAAAGGAGAACGTCACCCGGTCTTCGAACCGTCGAAACGCCCGTTTCATCTCCGCGAGCCAGGCCTTCTCCAGGTGAGAGGCGCCGACGACGACGAAGATGGTTGTTGTGTCAGGCAGGACGTTCAGGATGTTTTCAACGAGGCGCTCGAGCTCGTGGTTCACGGCGACCACCGCGTCGTTTCCGCTGACGCGATCCACGAAACGCGCATCGACGCCGGCATACAACATTGGAGCCGACGGGAAGAACTGGTGCCGGTTCCGTTGCGCGAAGATGGCCGCGGGCCCACCGATGGGCACGACAAGGTCAGGCTGACGGCCTGCGAGCATCGACCGCAGGTGCGCGACCATCGAGTCGTCCGCCGCAGTGTGGCTGACACGGGCGGACTGCAGCGACACCTCGATGAAGTCCACCGGTTCGGTGGACGTGCGGCTCAGCTCCGGACGAAACAGCGCGCTGAACGCCCGATGGGGGGCAAAGTCGCGCTCGTACGAATACAGCAGCACCACCTGCCGGGGCGCCGTTTGTGCGTGCGCAGCGGATGCGCACACCAGCAGGGCCAGCGTGTAGAAGAAAGTCAGGCTGATACGCAATTCCGCGACGCGACGCCGTCGCCATGATCGCTGCATGGTAGGGCTGCAGCGATGGATTGTACGCCAGTCTTCCCGAGACCCGGTTTGATCGTGATCACACTCCCAGGCTCGTCGAACGTGCCCCCACCGACGACTCCTTGTACACGCGATACGCCTCCTCGAACATCTGATCGCGGCTCTCGAATCGCGATTCCTCCCAGCAGGCGAGCGGCGAGAGCAATGCGTTGACCAGGCATTTGTTGCAGTACGTGCACGGTTTCTCAGGCGCGTCGCGTCCTTCCGCAAACCGATGCACCATGTCGGGATTGGCGAGCAGGCCACGCGCGATCGTGATGAGGTCACAGTGGCCCGCCTTGAGCGCCTCGCGCATTCGGCCGGCCGTCTGCCAGCCACCCACGCAGAAGACAGGCAGCCCGGAGGCCGCCTTGATCTTCGCGGCATCGTCCTGGTTCATCCCCTCGATCTTTTCGGGCAGCAGCCGCCCGCCGCGCTTGAACGGCATGCGCCTCCCCCAGTTCCACTCCGTGATGCGGCGAAACCACGAAAACTGCATCAGGAAGAACCGGTTGGGGACGCGCGTCCCCTCGTAGAACAGCGCGGCCATCGACGCTCTCGACTCATCAGCCGGAAGCAGGCCGGCGGGAACGAGCGGGTGCGGAAAGGAATCTCCTTGTGACACGTGAATCGCGTCGAGGCCCGCCTCGGCCAGCCACTTCGACAACTGCATCGTGTCCTCGACCGTGTTCCCGATTCGTCGGTTGAACGGCGCCGTGTAAGCGTTGTGCTCGTCTCGCCCGCTCAGCTTCATCGACACGAAGAAGTCGCGGCCGACTGCGCTCCGCACCGCTCTCATGACCTCCAGCGTGATTCGCGCACGCGCCTTCAGGTCGCCGTTGTAGTCGTCGCTGCGATCGTTGATGGCGCTCGACAGGAACTGATGCAGGAGGTAGCCGTTGCATGCGACGACCTCGATGCCATCGGCACCGGCTTCACGCGCACGCCGTGCGGCGTTGGCGTAGGCCTGCACGAGCTCGTTGATCTCCGCGATGGTCATGCGCCGGCAGCGCAGACCGTAGAGCAGGTCCGGACGATCGGTGGCGCTCACCGGCGGCACGCCAGCGAACTCCTTGCGCGGAAGGTCGCGTTGCCGCCCCGAGAAGTGGAGCTGAATGATGTAGCGGCAGTCGTGCCGGTGCACCTCCTCAATCAACTTCCGCCACGACGGGACGGTGCGATCGTGGTCGATGCTCGCGTAACCCGGCACG
>JALDXQ010000377.1:0-3560 GCA_032156805.1 Acidobacteriota bacterium | reverse complement strand
CCCCAGGGCGATTCGCCGGTTTGCTGCTGCTACTTCAGTTGTCGCTGATCTACTTCGCGAATGCCTTCTCGTGGGCGGGCAGGCCGATGACACGCGCGCATCTCGGCTCGATCGTGCGCCTGCAGCTCCGCACGTCGCCGCGGAGGGTCAAGGAGTGCCTCGATCGCTGGTGCTCGATGCTGAGCGGGCGTCATCCGCACAAGCCGGACACGTGCCGGATGCGGGCGATCGTGCGCGAGACGCTGTACCGCGACATCATCGGGTTCATCCCTGTCTATTCGCTGGTCTTCACGTTCGGGCTCTGGTTCGGCGCGTGGCAGCTCGGATGGGCATGGTTGCAGGGCCTCTGGCTCGTCGTGCCACTGATCGCTGCAAGCGCCGACTATGTCGAGGACGTGTGCCATCTGCGTTTTCTCAAGCTCCACGAGCGGGACGAGTATCCATCACTCGTCCTCACCTGGCTGGGTGCGGCAATGACGTCGATCAAGGTGGTGGCATTGAGCGTGGAAGGTGTCCTCACCTTCGTCATCGTCATCGCCGCGACGCTGCGCATACACGACGCTCCGGAGCTGTATGGCTGGCGCGGGCTGCTGGCACTGATGGTGTCGCTCACCGCGGGAACGATCTTCGTGGGCCTCGGTATCTGGTCGGTGATCTATCGCGTGTCGACCAAGGCGACCAGGGATCACGATGCTACCGCGCCGGTTGAAGCACCGCCACTGTCACTGCAGCAGAACACCGGCGACGCCCAGTAACGTCATTGCCCGGCCCTGGGCACCTTTCCGCCAAAAGCTCTCCAAGTGAACACGAAGTACGCCACCGCCAACGCGAATGCGATCGGCCACCAGAACAGACCGATGGCCAGCCCGGCCCGGCCGGCGGCGCCGTCATGTGCGGTCATCGAGCTCGCGGGCGCAAGCGTTGAGTGAAGCATGACCGGGAAGACACTCGCGGCGGCACCCCCGAGGAGGCCGGCAATCACCAGGCACGACCCGACGAGCGCACGCACTTCCGCTGCGGCGCGCAATCCAGTCCACACCGCCCATGACCCGACAGCAATCAGGCCTACTGCCAACCAGGCGATCGGACGCCCCATCATCGACTCGTACAAGCCGGGCCGGACAATCCACGTCTCCAGCGAGACGGCCACGAACATGACGGCGGCGGTAAGCCAGAGTCGTCTGGCCCACATGTCGCTTCGCTCCCACACAGGGCCCACCGTCTTGACCCGAAGGTAGGTGGCGCCGTGCGCGGCCAGAAGAATGGTCGAGAAGATCGCCACTGACAGCGTGTACCAGTCGAGGATGCCGACTCGCCCCCAGGGAGTGAAGTCGGTGAAGAGGGCCATGCTGAAGCGCCCGGTTTCGTCGAGCGGCACGCCACGAATGACGTTCCCCAGCGCCGCTCCAAAGAGCACCGCCAACAACACACTGGATGCCGGGAGAACGAAGTCCCAGGCCGACCTCCAGAGCGAGTCATCGATGTGTCCGCCGACTTCGATCGACAGCCCTCGCAGGATGAACGACCAGAGCACCAGCCAGATCGCGAGATAGAACCCGGCGAGAGCCACACCCATGATTCCCGGAAACGCGAGGATGAACACACCTCCAGCCGCCAGCAACCACACCTCGTTCCAGCTCCACGTCGGACCGAGCGCGGCAATCACCTCGCGACGTTCAACCTCGTTGGTTGCCACGATTCGATGGAGGGCCCCTGCGCCGATGTTCCAGCCATCGAGCACGGCGAAGAGCGTCAACGTGAGGCAAAGGATCCCAAACCAGAGTTCAACCATACGTCGCCTCTGGTTCGTGGGTGCCAACCGGAGCAGGGCCGTGCGCGACCTCGCGCCCCACGAGATACAGGTAAATCAATCCGAGGACGAAGTACAGACCGGCGAGCCCGATCAACGTGAAGAGCACATCGCCTGAGCTCACCACGTCGCTGAATCCCTGATTCGTTCGAAACAGTCCGTAGACGATCCACGGCTGGCGCCCGAGCTCGGTCGTCATCCACCCGGCGGTGTTGGCAATAAAGGGAAACGGAAACGCCAGCATCAAGATCCAGAGGAGCCGGTAGCTGACGTCGAGCTTGCCGCGCAACACCTGTATCGTCGCGATGCCCATCAGCGCGATGAACATCGTCCCGAGACCGGCCATGACATGGAAGGCGTAGTAGAGCAACTCGATGTTAGTTGGCCACTGCTCTTCGGGGAACGCGTCGAGCCCACGCACATCGGCGTGGAACGTTCCGTATGCAAGGAAGCTGAGAAGCCCGGGCACCCTGATCGGATTGTCCAGACGCCGCTCCCGAACGTTGGGCTGACCGATCAAAGTGATTTCAGCCATCGGGCCGGTCTCGAATCGTCCTTCCATCGCGGCGAGCGCCGGTTCCTGGTAGCGGGCGACCATTTTGGCCTGCTCATCACCTGTCGGAAACGCCACGAGCACGGAGGCCACAACACCGGCCAGCACGCCGTGCTTCAGAAAGATGCGCGCCTGCTCGGGGTGCTCCTGGCGCAGGGCATACAAAGCGCCGACCGCGGTCACGGCAAAGGTGCCCGTGACGAGCGCAGCGGCCTGGTTGTGTGCGTACTGCACGATCGCCCACTCGTTCAGCAGAAAAGCCCAGACGTCCGAGAGGACCAGCGTTCCGTCTGCGCCGATCGAATACCCGACGGGATGCTGCATGAAGGCATTGGTCGCGATGATGAAGTAGGCAGAAAGCCAGCTGCCGACTGCCACCAGCAGCGTCGCGAGGAAATGTTTCCGCGGTCCGAGACGTTTCTCTCCCCACAGGAGAGCGCCGACGAACGCGCTCTCGAGCAGGAACGCAAACATCCCCTCCATGGCGAGCGTCTGCCCCACCACGCCGCCGGCAT
This sequence comes from Acidobacteriota bacterium, assembly GCA_032156805.1. Classification (GTDB taxonomy): domain Bacteria; phylum Acidobacteriota; class Vicinamibacteria; order Vicinamibacterales; family UBA2999; genus Gp6-AA40. The sequence continues at coordinate 682 of JALDXQ010000377.1, read as the reverse complement.
ACTGCGAGAACGGCGCCCAGTTCGTACCGAACTGGAATTCCATCGGGATGCCAGTGACGACACCGAGGGCGAACGTGAGGCCGAAGATCCGCGCCCAGAATCGCACCGCGACGGCGTAGGCCTCTCCTCCAGGCTTGAGCGCACGCCACTTCCAATAGACGAGGAACCACGCCAGCCCCATCGTCAATTGGGGGAAGAGGTAGTGATAGGTGATCGTGAACGCGAACTGCAGACGATGCCAGAACGCTGCATCATCCATAAGAGCATTCTAGATTGAGTGATCTTCGATTGGTGATTGGTTGTTGATTGTCGAATGTTGATTCTCGATGGGGCTTCGCTGAAGGGCGGCCATGAGATTCAACGCAACGAACGTCCAGTGCAACGCCGTTGTTACATACCCCATCACGAGCGCGTCCATCGCCACGAACGCCTGCCAGAACGCCAGGTTGGCCGTGCCAAGCAGCGCCACGACGGCGCCCGCCGTGAGATGCGCTGCCCGATCCGGTCTGGCGCGCCAGATCAGGATGGCGAGTATGACGGCCAGTCCGTGTGCTTCAACGAACCCGATACCCGCATGCGGCGCGTTGGCGAGCGCGCGCCCCTGCGGTCCGAGGCCGTAGAGGACGCCGCGGATGTCGAAGATAACGCCGGCAAAACCGGCGACCCCGATGTACAACGCGTT
>JALDXQ010000376.1:0-3589 GCA_032156805.1 Acidobacteriota bacterium | reverse complement strand
TGTAGCTCGGCTTGTTTTCATACTGACTGTGCTCGCGACCGTTTCTCTGACCGCGGCCGACTGGCCGCAGTGGCGGGGTCCCAACGGAACGGGCGCCACCAACGAAACGAATCTTCCGGTGCGCTGGAGCGCCTCCGAGAACGTTCTCTGGAAGGCGCCGATTGGTGGACTTGGCGTCTCGACACCGATTGTGTCGGGCGATCGCGTGTTCGTGACGTCGCAAATCGGGACCGGTGTTCGACGGGAGGGCAATCATCCCCGGCTCGTGCAGGGCGGCAACGCCGCCGCGGCGGGAGAGCGCGAGCTCGGCGCATCGCGAAAGTCGCAGGCGGCCGACCAGAAGATATCGTTCCTCGTGGAGAGTTTCAGCCGCGCTGACGGGGCCCGGCTCTGGCAGTATCGCCTGGAGGCCGACGGCAACCTGCCGGGCGTGCACGACAAACACAACCTGGCGTCGCCCAGCCCCGTGACCGATGGACAGATGGTGTACGCGTGGTTCGGTACCGGGCAGCTGGTCGCGCTCGACATGAACGGCAAGCTGGCGTGGAGCCGCCATCTCGGCCGGGAAATCTCACCGTTCGAGGTGATCTGGGGCCACAGCAGCTCGCCGACGCTGTACGAGGATCTCTTGATCCTTCTGTGCGACCACGAGCCCGTGTCGTACTTGCTCGCTGTGGACAAGCGAACGGGCAAGGAGCGCTGGCGGGCCGATCGCGGCAAGGGAAAGATGTCCTACAGCACGCCGCTCGTCGTGAACACACCGAGCGGCCCTGAGCTCATCGTCAATTCGAGTGAGCGCGTGGACGCCTACGATCCGAGGACGGGCGCGCACCTGTGGTTCACGGGTGGGACGAACAGGTTCCCGATTCCGATGCCCGTGTTCCACGACGGGCTCATCTACATGAGCCGCGGATATCGCAGCGGCCCATACATGGCGATTCGCCCCGGCGGTCGAGGCGACGTCTCGAAATCACATGTCGTGTGGGAGAGTGCCACCGGGGCGCCCTATATCTCGTCCCTCGTCTTCAACGCCGGTCTCATCTACATGGCGACTGATGTGGGTGCGATCACCGTTGTCGACGCCGAGACCGGAGAGCGGGTGTTTCAGCAGCGCATCGACGGCATCTTCTCCGCTTCACCGGTCGCCGGCGACGGGAAAATCTACTTCGTCAGCGAGACAGGAGAGACGATCGTGCTGCAGGGGGGCCGCACGCCGACCGTGCTCGCGCGGAACGATCTCGGTGAACGCGCCGTCGCGTCGCCGGCGATCTCGAACGGCCGGATCTACATTCGAACCGACGATCACGTCTTCTGCATCGGGATGAAAGCCGGATAGAGCAGGGAGGTCGACGTGGGTCAACGCATCACACCGGGCCGGACGGCATGCGCACTCGTCGTGATGCTGGTCGCGGCAGGTGTCTCCGAGGCGCAGTCAGTGCCATCGGTGGATGCGGTGGTCGATCGGCTCGGCGCCTACCTGGTCGACTACGAGAAGAGAGTGTTCGAGCTGGCGGCCGACGAGGAATACGACCAGTGGATCAAGCGCCGTTCGGGTTACGGCGGCGCGACGGTCCAGAAACGCAAGCTGCGCTCGACCTACTTCCTCGTTCGACTCCCTGACGGGCACGCGTGGTACGGCTTTCGTGATGTCGCGAGCGTGGATGGACGTACCGTCGCCGCTGCGAGTCGCCAGATGGAGCGGCTTCTCGGTGAACGGACGCTGACGGCGTACGAAGAGGCGCTCGCCCTGACGCGGGCGAGCGCGAAGTACAACATCGGCGACGTCTACCGCACGATCAACATCCCGCTCCAGACGCTCGAGCTGATGCACCCACAGTATCGGAACCGTTTCGACTTCACCGTGGCGGGCCGGGAACGGGTCCGCGGTCAGGACACGGCGGTGGTCCGTTTCACCGAGCGTGCGGCACCGTCGCTCATCAGCGACGGTTTCGGCGGCAACCTCCTGGCCAGCGGGCGCATATGGGTAGAGCCCGGCAGCGGCGCGGTGTGGCGGACCGAGCTCGGGTTTTCTGGCTTCAGTGCTCCTTACCTCAAGGATGCGCAGATCCGTGTGGAATACCAGCGAGATCAACGGCTTCAGGTGCTGGTCCCGATTGAAATGGAAGAGACCTACGGCCTCGACATCGAAGTCGTGCACGGACGGGCAAACTACCGGAACTACCGGCGCTTCGAGACCGCCGGTCGCCTGGTCGTGTCGCCGCAGTGAGAGGTCGACAAGCGCGTCTTCGAGTTGTATCTTCTGTGCAGGGCCTGAACCGGCTCAAGGAGAAGAAGTGATGCGTGGTGTGTTTCTGCCAGTTCTCGCCGCAGTGCTGCTGACCGGTGCGGTTGCTGTCGCCCACCACTCGTATTCAGCGACCTACGACACCAGCAGGGAGGTCAAGCTGGATGGGAAGCTGGTGCAGTTCGTCTACCGCAACCCGCACTCCTTCGTGCACGTCGAGGCACCCGATGACAAGGGCGCGATGCAGCGGTGGTCGGTCGAGTGGGCTGGGACCGCGCAACTCGATAGCCAGGGCGTGAAGCGCGAGTCGCTCAAGGTTGGAGATGCCGTCGTCATCATGGGGCGGCCGTCTCGAGTGACCGGCGAGTACCGCGCGCTCATGGTCAGTCTGAAGCGTCCGTCCGATGGATTCAGCTGGGGCGCACGGCAAGGTGAAGTCGTCGACTGACCCCACTCCCCGTCCCGACTCGTAGCGATACACCGTGGTAGGGCGCGGGCCTTTCCGGCCCGCGCTATCCATCGGCCTCCTGCACAAGATTTCCCTCTCATTCAAGCCCGCTCTCTCTCAGACGATTCCCTAATGGTGTCAGGCAGTGAATCGTGAACGGACGAGCGGGTGCTCGACCGAGGAGAGGCAATGAAGGTTGTGAGGGGACTGCTCGGTCCCGCAGTGTGTTTCGGGATTCTGGTCGTCCAGGTGTTGGGAGCTGAGCCTGCGTCGACCGAGGCCGCTCGCTTCACGAGTGACTATCTTCGGCCGTCGTCGGTGCCTCAGCCTGCGGACAATGCTTGGTCACCGGCGCGTGAACGCCTCGGGCGTGCGCTGTTCTTCGACCCGCGCCTGTCCGGATCGAACTGGATCTCGTGCGCCTCGTGCCACAACCCGGGATTCGCCTGGGGAGACGGCCTGCCGCGTGCCGTCGGTGACGGCATGAAGACGCTCGGTCGGCGGACGCCCACGATTCTCAACCTGGCATGGGCCGAAAGCCTCTTCTGGGATGGCCGCGCGGGCTCGCTCGAGGAGCAGGCGCTCGGCCCAATCCAGGCCGAAGGCGAAATGAACCTGAGCCTCGACCGCCTGACAGCAAAGCTGGGCGCAGTGGACGGCTATCGCACGATGTTCAAGGACGCGTATCCGAATGAAGGGATGACGCCTGCCACGGTGGCCAAGGCCATTGCCGTGTTCGAGCGCACGGTGGTATCAGCAGAGGCGCCGTTCGACCGCTGGCTGGCCGGGAATGGGTCGGCAATCAGCGAATCGGCCCAACGCGGCTTTGTCGTCTTCAACCAGGAAGGCCGCTGCGCCACGTGCCACTCGGGCTGGCGCTTCACCGACGACAGCTT
>JALDXQ010000375.1:0-3595 GCA_032156805.1 Acidobacteriota bacterium | reverse complement strand
GACACCCTCTCACTCCCGCTGGTACTGCGCGTGGCATGCGTCACATGTCTCGTTGAGCGGTTCACCCGCCGCCAGCACGGCTTGCGGATCTTTGGCCTCTGTGGCCTTGACGACCAGCATCGCGGCATCCGCCATGGCACGCGCCATCTTGACCCACTCCCCCTGGTCCACGGCACGGTCGCCCATGAGCAGCAGGTTGGCGCCCTCGACGATGGACGCCGCGCTCGCGCTGACAGCAGCCCACTCGGTGTCGGTCCTCGGCTGCTGCTCGTGGATGCCGGTCGCGTCGACGATCGTCCCGACCGATTCGAACACCACTGTTGCCGATGGCTGGATGATGCCGTCCATCAGTTGCTTGACGGTGGCGACCGGCGGAATCGACGGCGCCGCGGCCTCCGCCGGAGCGGCTCGCTGCTCGGCCCGTGCGCCCGCAACGATGAACCCGATGCCGCTGACGAACAGCGCCACACTGATGACAAACAGCCAGTGAATCAGTTTCATCGGCCTAGAATCCTCCCACCGGTTTCACCGCAGGCTTTCCATATCGTAAGTACATCGTTGGTACGACCACCATATTCAATAGCGTTGATGTCATCAAGCCGCACAGGATGACGATGGCCATTGGCGTTTGAATCTCGCTGCCTGACCGGCCGCCCGCCACCGCCAGTGGAATCAGTGCCAGGCCCGCGGCCATCGCCGTCATCAGGATCGGAATCAACCGCTCACGGGCGCCCCGCTCGACTGCCTCGCGGAGCTCGGTCACACCTTCGACCTCGATCAGGTGGCGGATGTGCGTGACGAGCATGATGCCATTCCGCGTGGCGATCCCGAAGAGCGTGATGAAGCCGATCATTGACGCCACACTCAATACGCCTCCCGAGAGGAAAACACCTACCACGCCACCGATGAGCGCGAGCGGCAGATTCACCATGACCAGCCACGCGTCCCGCTGGTCACCCAGCGCGAGCACGAGGAGCATGAACAGCCCCGCGATGACCACGACGCCCAGCAGCAGAAGCCGCTGGCTGGCGCTCTGTCCGCTCTCGAACTGACCGCCGTACTCCACTCGATACCCCGGCGGCATTGGGACTTCGCCAGCGATCGTGGTTCGCATGTCATCTACCACGCTGCCCAGATCGCGCCCGGCGACGTTCGCCGAGATCACGATCCGGCGCTGCACGTTCTCGCGCAGCACCATATTAGGACCTTCCTCGCGACGAACGTCGGCCAGGAGCCTGATAGGCACCGAAGCGCCATTGGGTGTGTCGATGGGAAGGTCTGCCAGTCGCTCGAAATCGGCCTGTGATGCCGGATCGAATTTCACGACCAGATCGAACGCCGTCGCCCGGTCGAAGATCCTCCCAACCGTCGAACCGGCAAACGCGGTTTCCACTGACGCGGCGACCTCGTCCGCGCGCAGGCCGTAACGGGCGATGGCCGGACGATTCAGGACGAACCGCACCACCGGGACATCCATCTGCTGCTCGAGCGATACGTCGACGGCGCCCGGAATCGCGGTCATCACGTCGCGCGCATGGTCGCCGAGGCGACGCAGCGTTGGCAGATCGTCGCCGAAGATCTTCACGGCGATGTTCGCGCGTGTCCCCGAGAGCATATGGTCGATCCGGTGTGAGATCGGCTGGCCGATCGTCACGTTCGTGCCCGGCAGTGTCGAGAAACCGCGACGCAAGTCGGCCAGCAACTCGGCGCGCGTACGACCTGTGTCTCGCAGGCCCACGTCGATTTCTGCTGCCTCGACTCCCTGTACGTGTTCGTCGTATTCAGCCCTGCCGGTGCGACGGGCGGTGGCGACGACCTCGGGTTGGTCGAGAAGAATCCGTTCGACGCGCCGACCGATCTCGTCCGACTTCACCAGTGATGTTCCCGGAAGCGTATTCGCCTGGACGGTCAGTGAACCCTCGTGGAACTCCGGGAGAAACGCCGTGCCCGATCGCGTCATCGCCAGCGCCGCGACGATCAGCAGCAGGGCCGAGGTGGTCATGACCAGCCAGGGATGATCCAACGCACGCGGAAGGTCCTTGGCATACCGTTCCTTGAGCACGCGTGCCAGCCACCCGTCATGCCCGCTGAGGATCGATCGCGCGCGCGGGAGGAACACGACGCTGAGCGCTGGCGTCACGATGATCGCCACCAGCAGCGAGGCCACCAGCGACACGATGTAGGCGAACGCCAGTGGGCTCAGCAGACGTCCCTCGACACCCGAGAGACCAAAGATCGGCAGGAAGACGAGCACGATGATCATCGTCGCGAACACAATGGACGTGCGCACCTCCAGCGTCGCATCGCGGACGACCACCGCGGCCGGCAGCTGCTCGGCAGCCGGACGTGTCGCGTTTTCGCGCAGACGTCGCACCACGTTCTCCACATCGACGATTGCATCGTCGACGAGCGCGCCAATGGCGATGGCCATGCCGCCCAGCGTCATCGTGTTGATCGTTGCGTCGAATGCACGCAGTACGAGTACGGCGGCAGCGAGCGAGAGCGGCAGCGCGGTGAGCGTCACCGCGGCAGCCCGAAGGTTGGCGAGGAAGAAGACGACGATGACCACGACCAGGAGACCGCCATCACGCAGGGCATTGGCAACGTTGGCGACGGCGACCTCGATGAAGTCCGCCTGACGGAAGATTCGGCGATCGATGGTCATGCCGGCTGGAAGCTCGCGCTCCAGCACGTCGAGCTCGCGATCGAGCCGCGCCGTGAGCTCGACAGTGTTGGCGGCAGGCTGTTTCTGCACGCCGACAATCACTGCGGGGCTGCCATTTCGTGAGCCCTCGCCCCGCTTGAGTGCGGCGCCTTCACGCACGTCCGCGATGTCGCGGACCAGCACCGCGCGATCACCATGCTGGGCGATCACGCTGTTGCCGATCTCGTCGGGCGTGCGTGCGCGCCCGATCGTTTGGAGCACGTACTCCTGCGGTCCCTCGAGGTAAATCCCCGCTGATGTGTTCTGGCTGGCGCCGCGCACACCGTTGAGCAGCTCGTTGACCGAGATGTGGTTGGCGCGAAGAAGATCGGGGTGTGCGATGACCTGGAACTGACGTTCGGCACCACCGATCGGGGTGACCTGCGAGACGCCGGACACGGCGAGCAGCCGGCGCCGTACGAGCGTGTCCGCGGTGGTGCGCAGCGCGAGTTCGTCGTCGGCATCCGAGGAGATCGCGAAGAAAAGGATCTCTCCCATGATCGAGGAGATGGGCGCGAGGATTGGCTGCTCGACCTGTGGAGGGAGGCTTGCGCTGACCAGCGTCAGCTTCTCGGACACGACCTGACGTGCGCGGAAGATGTCGGTCCCCCAGTCGAACTCGACCCAGACGACGGCAATGCCCACGGCGGTGGCCGAGCGGACCCGCCGAACGTCGGAGGCGCCGTTGATCGCGGCTTCGATGGGGAAGGTCACCAGCGTTTCCATTTCTTCCGGCGCCATTCCGCGCCCTTCGGCGAGGATCGTGACGGTTGGCGCGGTCAGATCGGGAAAGACATCGACCGGCATGCTCCGGGCGGTCCACGCCCCGGCGCCGGCGAGCAGCACCGACAGGATGAGCACCATCCAGTGATGCTCGATCGACCATTGAAT
>JALDXQ010000374.1:0-3595 GCA_032156805.1 Acidobacteriota bacterium | reverse complement strand
ATTCAGCACGGTGCTGATCTGGTCCGCCATCATCCGTCCGACCGGGATCCCGGTCCACGCCGCCACGGTTTCGCTGATCGCCTGTGAGTTGATCTCTGCGTGGACGAGAGGCGTCTCGCCCTGCGCGGCCCGCAACTCTTCCTCGCGGTTCTTGAGCTCGGCCACGAGAAGCCGCTTTTCGTCCGCTGATAGTGGTGGAGCCGCAGATGCATGCACCGCGCCGCGTGCGTCGCCTCCGGCGCGGGCGCCTTCGGCCGCAGGCGCGACTTCGACCACCTCGCCTGCACGCGCCCCTTCAATCTTCGCGCGGAGCGTGGCGATCGCGTCGACCAAGTCCCGTTCTTTCGCCCACCGCGTCTCCTTCTCCGCCAAGTCCTGCCCGACCCGTGCCTTGTCAGCAGCCAGCCTCGCGAGGCGTTCTTCGTGGTCCGCCCCCATCGCGGCTTCACGACTCAGGATGCCCGCCGTCACGTCGATCTGCTCGATCTGACGGCGGCAGTCTTCGATCGCCGGCGGGGTCGCCGTCCGGCTGAGACCGATGCGCGCGCATGTGGTATCGAGCACGCTCATGGCCTTGTCCGGCAGCTGCCGATCGGAGATGTAACGGCTGGACAGCCTGACGGCGGCCAGAAGTGCTTCATTCAGGATCCGGACGTTGTGATGCCGTTCCAGCGTCTCGACCGACCCGCGGAGCATGCTCACGGCCCGTGCTTCGTCGGGCTCGTCGATCTTCACCAGTTGGAATCGCCGGGCCAGCGCCGCGTCCTTCTCGAAGTACTTCTTGTACTCGGCCCAGGTCGTGGCCGCGATGGTTCGCAGCTCGCCGCGCGCGAGCGCCGGCTTGAGCAGGTTGGCTGCGTCTCCCTGCCCCGCGCCGCCACCGGCCCCGATCAAGGTATGCGCTTCGTCGATGAAGAGAATGATTGGTTTGGGTGACGCCTTGACTTCGTTGATGACGGACTTCAGGCGGTTCTCGAATTCACCCTTGACGCCGGCGCCCGCCTGCAGCAAGCCCAGGTCGAGCGTGCGCAGAGAAATATTCTCCAGCGAAGGTGGAACGTCCCCCGCGGCGATGCGCAGGGCGAACCCTTCGGCCACGGCGGTCTTGCCGACGCCTGCCTCGCCCGTCAGGATCGGGTTGTTCTGACGCCTGCGGGTGAGGATGTCGATGACCTGCCGGAGTTCGACATCCCGGCCCACCACGGGATCGATGAGACCCTCGCGGGCGCGCTGCGTCAGATCGATGGTGAACTGGTCGAGCGCAGCGGTGGAGGTCGGCCCGGAAGGGCGGCCCGCCATCGGCGCCTCCCCTGCCCCCGCGGCTTTCCCCTCATCGGTTTTCGGCAATACCTGCGGAATCTGCTGTCGTACGGCATCAGGCGTTACTTTGGCGAATTCAGCCGACGCACCCGACGCCAATCGTGCGAACGACTCGTCACTCACGAGCGCACACAGAACATAGCCGGAGCGCGTCGTGGACGCTGCGTAGTCGATCGAGCCAATCAGCCAGGCCTCGCGGATCAACGCGACGATGTCCGGACTCAGCCCTGGAGCCCTGGAACTTCCCGTCGGGAGCGCGTCGATGGCTCGGGTCAGGTCAGCCGCCAGCCGTGACTGATCAACGCGGCACTGACGCAACAGCACGACGAAGTCGGTGTTGGACTGCTCGAGCAGCTTGAGCAGCAAGTGCTCGATCTCGACGTTGTAGTTCGTCCGCGTGACACAAAGCGCGACGGCCGCCTCCAGCGCCGCTCGCGTGGACGTGTTGAGCCTCCCGACGAGTTGCCTCAGATCGACATGCGCCATCGTCCTACAACACCCTCTGCTGTCGTCGCCTTAGAGCCTGCGTCCAGCAGTCGTTGCTGCGTAAACGCCTCGTAACAAGTCCTATCGACTCGGCATTCCCTCGCATGCGAACACCGCGTCGTCCACATCACGTGGCACAGGCCTGCTGAACAGCCACGTGTTCCAACCCAGTTGCATGTCGCCGTTTCGTCTGATCTGACATCGGGGAACGTCCGCCCGATCGAGAGCGAGCTGTACGTCAAAATACAACGCTGGACCCACGTAGAACCGAACAATCTGACCGAGCGAGACGTACCCAGACCCGCCGGGCAGAAACTTACGGAAGCTTTCGTAGCTCAACACCCCGAGTCGAACGCGAAACTTGTTCTCAATCCCCCACACCCGCGCGCCCGCAATCGCCGAGACACCCAGCTGATTGGTGCCACCCTGTCGTGACTCGGACGTCAGCCGGGTTCGGTCTGCGTCCCGTAACTGCAGCCATTGGCCGCGGAATTGTTGTATCTCGGCCGGAACACGGAAGAAGTCGGTGATGATCTGCTGCAGGGCCGCTGCCGACCGGGGACGATGAGAGAGGTGTCCGGCGTAGTAAAGGAGCTCTTCGTCGGGTACGGCCTGCCGTCCGCGCAACCCTGCCGTTCCCATTCCGATGAGGGCGTACAGCATCTGGGTGAAGCGGTCCCGGTCCGCCTGGCCTCTTTGCGCCAACTCGTAACCGACGTAGAAATGAGACTTCTCCCACGCCCGGTAGAACTGGGCGATGAGTCGATGGTTGAACAGATCGAGGAAATCACGAAGGCCACGGTCTCTCTGGTCTATGAGTAACTGCGTGTAATGCTCCGGCAGAATGCCGCCGGTGCCGGCCAATCCGAAAAACGTGACGATCATTTCCGGGATCGAGCCGTCGGGTTCATTCCCTGGCGGAGGCGCGCCGAACGAGGAGACAGGGCTCGCCGGAAACGCGTGGCCGATATGCGCCCGGAAACGGACATGGTCTTCATACGGCAGCCGGCCCGGCAGTGTTTGCCCTTCAGGAGCTGGTTCTGGTAGCCCCACCCGGCCCGCCGCGAGGGCGATCAGACGCACGGCCTGGAAGAAATCGAATCGAAACGGCTCCCGCGCCAGCCGTTCGAGTGGCGAATCCGGCCTCGCAGTCAGCGTCACAGGAAGACCATTTCCCCCGCGCGCGCCGGCCATTCGCACAATCGGCCTTCACGACGATTGGTCGTAATGGCCGTCCGGGTAAACGAATTCAGCGAACAGTACATCCCGAGAAACCGCTCCAATATCGCGCCGAACAGGTAGACGCCCCGCCCAGTGAACTTGTCTTCGTCGAAATGCAGTTTGACATGCAGACCACGGCACACTCCGCCCAGGACAGACCCTCCCGGCCTGCCCACCGCCGGCTCACTCGATACCGACAGCAGGCCGCCGATCATGTTTTGAGTTTCGTTCGAATCCGCAATGTCATACAACTTGAGGATTTCGCGCAGCGCGTCAGGATTGCCGTCCTGACTCATGACCGACAGGTGATTCAGCGTCAAGTGGGAGATGAGCCGCCACAGTGCTCCTGCTCCGTAGTCGGGCCGGCAGGTCTTGGTTGGCGGTGTCAGACAGGTGACTTTCTGCAACGGCCCGCCGCCGACGAGTTGGAACCCCGGTTGACCACCGCCGAAGGGAAGGCGGCGAGGATTCAGGCACGTCGTCATCACGTCGAGGGTCCACTCGGATCCGACGCGAGGAGAGAACTCCGTGTCTACCATCGACAGGAACACCTCGGTCCGGTCGTGGG
>JALDXQ010000373.1:0-3697 GCA_032156805.1 Acidobacteriota bacterium | reverse complement strand
AGCGTGATCGAGAGCATCGCGGCGGCGAACATCGCGAACGTCTTCGTGTAGGCGAGCGGCATGAACAGGCGCCCGGCCTGGCCGGCCAGCGTGAAGATGGGCAGGAAGCTGATGGTGATGAGCAGCAGCGAGAAGAAGATCGGTCGGCCGACTTCCTTGCACGCATCCACGATGATTCGTTGGCGATCCGACCCGGGCGGCGCCGACGCGAGCCGCACGTGGGCGTTCTCGATCAGCACGATGACGGCATCACCCAGCTCGCCGATGGCAATGGCAATGCCGCCCAGCGACATGATGTTCGACGACAGGCCCAGATATCGGATCCCGATGAAGGACATCAACACGGAAAGCGGCAGCACGATCATCACGACGAGGGCCGATCGCGCGTGGAACAGGAAGATCAAACAGATGATCGTGACAATGATCGCCTGTTGAATCAGCGTGTCCGTCAACGTCTCGACGGAGCCGAGGATCAGCTCCGACCGGTCATACGTGGGAATGAGGCGGATACCGTCTGGCAGGCGCAGGGTGGCAATCTCCGCCTCGAGCGCGCGGATCACCTGCAGCGCGTTGGAGCCGATGCGCATCACCACGATGCCACCGACGGCCTCGCCGGTACCGTTATAGTCGGCGGCGCCGCGACGAATCTCCGGACCATAGCCCACACTCGCCACGTCACCGAGGCGAATCGGCGTGCCACCGGGACCGACCGTCACCACGCTCTGTTCGAGGTCCTTCAGCGTCTTGACGTAGCCGCGGCCGCGCAACACGTACTCTCGACCGGCCAGTTCGAGCACGCGTGCGCCCACCTCCGCGTTGGCGTCTCGAACCGATCGCGTGATGTCGGTCACCGTCAGGCCGAAGCCCACCAGCTTGTCTGGATCGATGACGATCTGGTACTGACGCTCAAATCCCCCGAGGGAAGCGACTTCCGCCACGCCTGCGACGGCCTGAAGTGCGGGACGAACGGTGAAATCCTGCAAGGTCCGTAGTTCGGCCAGATCCATCCGTCCCGTGCTGTCCTTCAGCACGTACTGATAGACCCAGCCCACACCACTCGCGTCGGGTCCAAGCGTCGGAGAGACGCCAGGCGGCAGCAGTTGCTGCACGCGCCCCAGCTGCTCGAGCACCCGCGTCCGCGCCCAGTAGATGTCGGTGCCCTCGCTGAACAGGGCGTACGTGAAGCTCATGCCGAACATCGAGTACCCGCGGACGGTCCGCACCCCCGGCGTACTCTGCAGCGCGCGCACGAGCGGGTAGGTGATCTGGTCCTCGACCAGATCGGGGCTGCGACCCATCCACTCCGTGAAGATGATGACCTGCGGGTCGGAGATGTCCGGAAGCGCGTCGAGCGGCGTCTTACGCGCGGAATCGGCGGCAAATAGCGCGAGCATCAGCACCGCGCCGAAGACCACCCATTTGTGACGGACCGACAGCTCGATGATCTTTTCGACCATGGCCGTTACTCCCGATGCCCGGCGTGCGGGTCGATCGCCGGAGCGGCTGACTTCTTCTCATGCTCCGCATGCGGGTCTTTGGCCGGAGCCGTCGGCGCGTTCTGCGGAGTCGTTGGTGCGCCGTGGCTGTGCCCGCCAGCGCCGCCGGTCGCACGCAGTCGGCTTTCCGAATCGAGCAGGAACACGCCCGCAGCGACGATCCGCTCACCTTCCGCGAGACCGCTCCGGATTTCGACGCGATCCGCCAACTGCACGCCGAGCGTCACGGCGCGCGGCTCGAATCGGTCGCCGGTGGCGACGAAGACGTGCTGCTGCACGCCGGTGTCCACCACGGCGTCACGTGGAACAGTGATCACCCGCTGCCCGGTCGATGCAAACGCCGCCGTGCCGTAGAGTCCCGGCCTCAGTGCACCGGTCGGATTGCCGGCCGAGAAGCGGACCCGCAGCGTTCGAGTGCGGTCGGTCAGGGTGGGATAGAGGAAATCGACGCGTGCCGCGAACGGCTGACGGCCTGACGCCGGGAAGTCGAGCTGCGCAGTCGTGCCGACGCGAATGCCGGGAATGTTCGCCTCTGGTACCTCCGCAAGTACCCAGACCCGCGACAGGTCGGCAATCGTCAGGAGGGTCGTCGACGGATCGACCGACGTGCCGACCGTGATCCCTCGATTCACCACGACGCCGCTCCTCGGCGCCACAACCGTGACCAAGCGCCTCGGTTCACCGGATTGTTCGATCTCATCGACCTCCGCCGGTGTCATCCCCAGCACCGTGAGGCGCGTCCGCCCGCTGGCGATCACCGCGCTCGCAATGCCTGATGCGGCGGTGGTCCTTCGTGCGGCGAGGTACTCCGTCTGCGACGACAGCAGCTCTTGCGAGAAGATCCGAGCGAGCGGCTGACCAGCCGTCACGATCTCGCCTGTGGTGTTGACGTCGAGCTGTTCAACCCACCCCGGCACTCTCGTATGCACGTGCGAGATCCGGGATTCATCGGGGACGACGGTCGCGACGGCACGCACCTCCTGCGTCAGCGCTTCGCGTCCGACGACTTCGACGCGAATACCGAGCTCCTGAACCGTGGCGGCATTGACGTCCACGGGGACTCGATCATGCGTAGAGGCGGTGCCCACTGCCGGTGGCATCTCCGAACTCGTCAGCGGAGCCACCGCCTGACTGTTGGTTGCGAAGGGCCACGCCTCACGCGCGTGCTGCACCCACAGTGCGCCGGTAAAGAGCGCAGCCGTCGCGAGGGCGGACGCAATCGGACCGCCGATTCGTCGAAGTCGCGAACCAGCGAACCGCGTCGCCGTCGCGATGGCCGAAGCGATGGAAGCGCCGAAACGTCGGAGCCGAGGAAAGGCTGTCATTGGATCATCGCCTCATACGATCCGATCGCGCGCCCGAGACGCGCCCATGCGACACCCAGTTCGGTGTCGGCCGCAATCAGGTCGGCCTGAACGAGCCAGAGGGCCTGCACCGCTTCGATCACGCTGACGAGTGGTAACTGGCCCGAGGTATACCCGGCGACGGCCGGTTCGATCGCCATGCGCGCTCGTGGCAGCACGTCGGTGGTCAGTGCGGCCTGGCGGTCACGCGCGGCTTGTAGTTGATGGATGGCGACCGCCGCGTCCCCCTCGATCATTCGGGTCATCGCCCGCAGATCGGCTTCGGACATGGCGCGCATCGCCTCTGCCTCGGCGACGCCCGCGTGCAGCTTGTCGCGCCAGATGGGCAGGCTGATGCCGACCATTGCCATCCAGCCACGTCCCTCGGCCATGGTGTAGGCGGGCCCGGTGCGGATCGTCGCCATCGGTCGGAACATGTCGCGCATGACTTCCACGTCCGCCCCGGCGCGCGCGATCTCGGCGCGTCCGGCCACAAGCTCCGGCCGGGATGTCAACGCTGTCTTGATGGCCGACCAGGAAGGCGGCGGTTGCGCGAACGCGAGAGAGGCGAACGGCGGTACGGGGCTCTCCGCGTCCAACGCGAGGCTCGTATTGAGCATGGCTTCTGCGCCCCGCACTTCGCTCACGAGTGCGCGGGCAAACGCTTCGAGCCGAGCCACCTCGACCTCCGCGCGCAAAACATCCGATTGAGGCGCGGTCCCACTGGCGTAGCGGGCATTCGCAGCGCTGACCACGTCGCGCGCGAAGGAGAGCTGTTCGGAGACGAGGGCCTCGGTGCGTCTGCGCTCCTGCACCATGAGAAAGGCGTTGACCGCCTGTAAGCCGACGTCCAGCGTG
>JALDXQ010000372.1:0-3733 GCA_032156805.1 Acidobacteriota bacterium | reverse complement strand
CTTGGGCGCAGGGGGTCGCTGGTTCGAATCCAGTCGCCCCGACCAAATCTCTCATGTGAAACCACGGGACAGAGGTGACATCCAGCTCTCCTTCTAAGCCTAAGAGCCTTAGATTGGAGACCTGATGACAAACGCAGAGCAAAGGCGATTGACCAACTGGCGGCTGAAGCTACTCCAGGCCGCGATGCATGCCGGGAACGTCGCGCGCACCTGCCGGCATTTCGGGATCTCACGGAAGACGTTTTACGAGTGGCGGCAACGGCATCGCGAGCACGGGGACGCCGGATTGGCGGATCGGGCCCGGGCGCCGCGCCGCTCGCCGCGGGCCACGCCGGCGGATGTCGTCAGCAAGATTCTGTATCTCCGGCAGCACTACCACTTCGGGCCTGGCAAGATTGCCGATTATCTGACGCGATTTCATCGCCTCTCGATCGCCTGCGGGTCCGTGCATCGCATTCTGCGCAAACACGGCATGAATCGCCTGCCGGCGAATCAGAAATACCGGCGGCACGCTCACCGTTGGACGCGTTACGAAAAAGCGCAGCCGGGCCGTCGCTTGCAGGTCGACGTCAAGTTTCTCGAGCGCATTCCGGGCACACGCAAGCGGCTGTATCAATTCACCGCGATCGGTGATTGCACCCGGATTCGCGTGCTCAAGATTTACGATGCGTGCAACCAAGGGACCGCCATCCGTTTCCTGGACGAGGTCCTGCGACGGCTCCCGTTCCGTGTCCAGGTCGTCCAAACCGACTACGGCGCCGAGTTCCAATCGCACTTCCACTGGCGTCTCGAAGCCTTGGATATCCGTCACGTGTACATCCGACCGCGGACGCCGCATCTAAACGGCAAGGTCGAGCGGTCACACCGGGTTGATGACCAGGATTTTTATCAGCTCCTGGACAAGGATGGCATCAGCGACGACATCCATCTGTTTAACGAGAAGCTGCGGGAGGACTACTACAATTACCACCGACCACACGGGGGCCTCGATGGCCAGACGCCATACGATCGCCTCATGGCGAAGCTGAGGGCGGGAACGTCACCGGTGTCCTGAGAACGTACACTTTGCATGCCGCCAATCGGTGCGGTCCAGACGAAACACTTTGGTGGTCAGTTGCAGCCAATACTGCGGGTAGTCACGTGGCGTGGCGAACAAAAAACGAATATAATGAGCCTAGGCGGTGGCGCTAGGTAAAGGTGACGACGTGCGCTGCGTCGAAAGCGGTGGTGGCGTAATCAGTTCCGGTCGTGGCCCATGGTGCGAACCAGTCCTGCCGAGCCGCTCTCGCAACTCGAGGTGCTGGTGGTCGATTGCCAGGCCACCGCCGCCGCTCCACGAGGTCATCTTCTCGAAATCGGCTGGGCCAGCGTCCTCGGCACGACCATCACCCACGCGCGTGCGTCATTGATCGCGCTGCCGGATGGCGAGCAGATTCCGCCGGCTGTTGCGCGGATCACTGGGATCTCCGCGCCCATGATGCGGTCTGCTGTCGACGGACGCTGCGCTTGGCGCGAGCTGACCGATCAGGCCACGAGTCTCACCCAGCAGCCCGCGCCGACGGTTATCCACTTCGCGCGATTCGAGCAACCGTTCCTTCGCACGTTGGCAGCCGACGTGTTTCCGCTCGACGTCGTCTGCACGCGGGACATCGCCAGGCGCCTGCTGCCCGATTTGCCTCGGTGCAGCCTGCGCGCCCTCGCGGGATACTTCGGTCGCGCGGTGGGTGCACTCCGTCGAAGCGCTGATCACGTCGAAGCGACGGCGTTCGTCTGGCACGAGTTGGTTGGCCTGCTCGAGTGGCAGGGCGTGACGACCTGGGGCGCGCTCCACGACTGGCTCGGCCGACCTGCAAAACCGATCGGGCGCCGACGCCGCATCTGGCCGATGCCGCGGGACGTGCGGCTGTCACTGCCGACCGCGCCTGGGATCTATCGGATGCTTCGGACGGACGGCAGCGTCCTGTACGTCGGCAAAGCCGCGTCGCTGCATCATCGGGTCAACAGCTATTTTCGGAAGCAGGCCAGCGTGCCCGAGCGGTTGCTCGAGATGCTGTCGCAGGCACGCGCGATCTCGTTCGACGTCACACCCACTCCGCTCGAGGCCGCACTCCTCGAGCCGGATGAGATCAAGCGCCACCGACCGCCGTACAACGTCGCGCTGACGACGGAGCGTCGCGCGTTGTGGTTCACGTCGCTGGACCTCAGCGCCCGGAGTCCTCAGCCGTCGCCACGCTGCCCGTTCGGACCATTTGCATCGGCCGAAACGCTCGATCAGTTCGCGGCACTCGCCCGCGCAGGGCGCGCCGCTCTGACGTCCGGTTCACGAGGCCCAGATGACGGCACGTTCGCCGCCGGTTACGACCGGCTCTGCACAACGCATCCTGAACTGTCGCGCGTCGACCTCTCGGACTCTGCGAAGCTGCTGCGGCTTGGCACACGCCTGTGGCAAGAAGGTCGACGAGACCGCGACGTTGATGAGGACGAGGCCAACGACACGCGTCGAGGCGCCACGGTCTGGACCCCGGAGATCGTGCAAGTGTCGCTGGAGTGGCTCGCCTTGCGGGCGGCGCTCGCCCTTCGCCGCGCGATCTGGTTGACGCGGTTGTTCGACTCGAGCGTGGTGTGGCGCGAGCCGGCTGACAGGTGTACGCGGGTCATCGTGATCGAGAACGGCGAAGTGGTGTCGAGCGGGGCTGCGGACGCAAGCATGACGCCACCGATTCCACCGGCTTACCGCCGTCCAGTGGCCGCACGTCGTGAGGCCTTCGCCCTCGCCTCCTTCGATCGCCTGCGGGTATTGACGACGGAGTTGAAGCGCGTGATTGCGGCGAACGCTCCAGTGGCGCTGCGCCTGGGCGTCGGACCGGCGCTCGACGAGTCGCGACTCGCGTCGGCGCTGTGGTGGGTGTGATGGGTGACTCCGCAGCGACGATTCTCCACGCGGACCTCGACGCCTTTTATGCGTCGGTCGAACAGATGCTCGACCCTCGCCTGCGCGGCAAGCCGATTGCCGTCGGCGGCGGCGTCGTGCTCGCGGCCTCCTACGAAGCGCGGGCCTTCGGCGTCCGAAGCGGCATGCCTGGGCGGCGCGCCCGGCAACTCTGTCCCGACCTCATGTTTGTCGGCGGACATTTCGACGAATACCAGCGGCTCGGCGACGCCGCCATCGGAGTCCTGGGCGACTTCACGCCTTCCATCGAGCGCATCTCCATCGACGAGGCATTCGCCGACGTGGCAGGGTGCACGCATCTCTTCGGTTCGCCGGCGGAGATCGCAACGAAAGTTCGATCTCGCGTGCGCGCCGAGCTGGGCCTGCCGATCTCAATCGGCGTGGCGCGCACCAAGCACCTGGCGAAGATCGCCTCGCAGGTCGCGAAGCCGGATGGACTGGTCGTCGTCGATCCAGAGACAGAACTCGAGTTCCTTCACGAGCTGCCCGTCGCACTGATGTGGGGCGTGGGCCCCGCGACCGAGGCGCGACTCGCCAAGATCGGCGTCGCCACGATCGGTCAGTTGGCGAAGAGCTCTCCTCAATCCGTGGAGCGATTACTCGGACACGCGGTGGGCAGAAAGCTAACGGCACTCGCGTGGAACCGCGATCCGCGCCAAATCCAGACGCGCCGGCGCGCGCACTCCGCCGGCGCACAGTCGGCGCTCGGACGACAGCCCGCGATTGAACGCGTCTTCAAACCGACGCTCCATCATCTCGCCGACCGCATCGGCGCGCGGCTCC
>JALDXQ010000371.1:0-3849 GCA_032156805.1 Acidobacteriota bacterium | reverse complement strand
ATCACTATGCGCGCTGGTTACCGCAGCGGCGACTTCTCCTCGGCGGCGAAGACCGGCTGGTAAAGGCGGGCCAACGACGTCGTCAACAGTCCACCGTCGCAACGGCCGATCTTCGCGCGTACTTCGAGGCCAGATTCCCAGCGCTTGCAATGGTGAAAAGCGAGTATGCCTGGGAGGGGCTATTTGCGACGACTCCCGACAGCCTTCCGTACATCGGGCCTCATCGTCGATACCCGCGTCACTGGTTCGCCTTGGGCTACGGCGGCAATGGTATGACATTCGCCTTCTTGGCGGCGCGGCTGCTGCTGGAGCGATGGCGGGGAGTGAAGTCTCGTGATCAGGCCTTGTTCGAGTTTGCTCGTCTTCCTGCCACGCGATGATTCATCAAAAGCACGGTTCATCGGCCATGGCCCATGCTCGCGGCTCCTGGATCATGACGCAGACTGGCACGACGTGCTCTTCGCACACTGGCGAGTCGATCTGTCAGACGCCGAGGGCAACGTCGTTGCCGCACGCCATCCTCGCCGGGTGTTCGACCGCATTGAGCAGGCCCTGAGTCTCGGAGCACCACGAAGCGCCGAACCAGCTGACCGCCTGAGGCCGGAGTTCGGGAACGTGAGCGCGTGACGCAGAGACCTCGCGTTTCACCTAGTCGATCATCAGAATGGTCAGAACATCAAAATCGCGACGAACTGGATTGCGAGGATGCCAGATGATGATTGGAGGAAGGCGTGAACCGTGTCCCTATAGGGCTCTCCGATCAACCCGGATCGCTTTTCGGGGTTTAGGGCAGGCCAAGTCCAGTCACACCGCGTTCTCGGAATTACAAACTGAAGTTTCCAGTCTCGTGGGCATTACACAGCCGCGTACCCAGTAGCAGAACCTCAGTTACATCCTCTAAGCAAGAAAATCGCGAATAGCACGCTGGCCGGAACACCCATCAACCACGCGAGCACGTAGCCAATCTTCCCTTGCTGATTGTCGAGATACCTCGGCTTTAAGTTCCTCATTGTTCCCTCCTGACGAAGTAGAGCAAGGCGGATGCCGAGCACGACCACTGATGGTCATCTGGCGGGCTCACGGCTGCAGCTCAGTCAGATCCGCCCGCTCGGGGAACATGCATTGCAGCGCAGCCAACGGACGAATCTTGATAGCAAAACGGGAGTCAGCAGACCGACCGGAGCTGATGCTTCGGCTGTGCCTACCGAGAACTTCGTACGAATTGCGTCGATTGAGGTTCCGGGCATCTTCGATAGCCTGCAGTCGAGTCGTCTGTCGTCGTTTCGCTGCTCCACTCGCTGCGATTTGCCGTCCAGTCGCGCGCCTCGCTCCACGGAAATCATGGCGCTCCGCCACCAACTGACCGTCGTCCATCGATCGCGTCGCCCGCGTCTTCGCTTCACCTCGGCCGATCGAATCCCTTGGGCATGGTTCTCGCACATCTTGCCCCGCTGGCGCTCGGCCGTTCACGTCATTAAGCCAGAGACGGTCATCGCATGGCATCGCCGCGGGTTTCGCTTGTTCTGGACCTGGAAGAGCCAACATCGTCTCGGACGTCCGGCTGTGTCACACGACGTTCGCGCCCTGATTCGCGAAATGTCCACCGCGAATCCCTGTGGGGCGCCCCTCGGATTCACAGCTCCTGAAGTTGGGATCGCGGTAAGTCAATTTTCGATAGCGACAGGAGCGCTCCGTTGCACCCACGGAAATTGGGCGAGCCTGCAGGGACTCGAGACCGGCATCTCGTATTCCTTGCGGCAAGAGTCGCTCATCGGTGGAGCGATCGCTCAAATGACGATGTGAGACAGGGGCACCCACGGAATCAGCATCGACAACTCCTGCTGGGCGCCTGTATTCGCCGCGCTGAGGCCACGCATGTCCATCAATACAACAACCAGCTTGGGCAGCAGCGGCCTTAAGTCCTTCTCACCCGACTCGGTGGAGGCCGCTGTAACCGTGCTCGGAGCATTCTTGGCAACGCTGCGGTTGCGGTCGTCGTGCAGACAAGCTCCTCGCACGGCGTGCAACCCGCTCTTACCCCCACGGCCCGGCAGCAATCAATCGTCGGTGAGCTGATCTGGTTGTACTCGGGGAAATCGCGCGCCAGTAACTGCGCGGTTGCCACGGCTCCCGAGACGTCCCGTTCGCGCACCTGCATGTCCCAGAAAGCGAACATCGCTTCGACCCGATCGAAGAACTCCCCGCCGCCGCTCTCCACCGCCTGGCGGCTTCTGGCCCTCGCGGCTGCGTCTCGCACCGGCCGCGATCCATTTCGCCCAGCGCCGATCTGACTCCGCCTTGGCCTCGGCGGAGATCGTCAGGTTGGTTGTCATCGGCGCGATGATGCCTGAGGGGCGCGGCCGACGTCTGTTCTGTTGTTCACAGAGGACTCTCTACAAGAGTGAACAGGGCTCGGGCCATCCCGCATTCCACGTGTGGAAGTGAATGAAGCGTCATTGCCCGCTTGCAAGCGACAGTGCGCGACGTCTACTCCTGGTCGACACTGGCTTGGAGCTCGGCGAGTCGTTCCAGCGCCTTCTTCTTCAGCGCGGCGGCGTCGCGGGCAATGTCGGATTCCCCCGCTCGCTCGATCCTTGGCAGGCGCCGGTCGAGTGCCGCGATCAGCTCACGCACGTGACGGATCTGCCGCTTCGATTTGTCGTTCGGTGATGTGTCGGACATTCGCTGGTCTTAGCCTCGCTTGCGGAGGTCCTGCTACGGAGTCCTGCTTTCTTTGTTCCTCTTGTTGCTGTTTCTTGATTTGCTCCGTGATCCGACTGCCGAGCCTTTCTGTTCATCCGTTCGTGCCTGACGACACGTCAGGCTCAGGAGCTTGAATCTTTAAGGGACGGGCGCTCAAAGGTCACGGTCCGGGCCGCGAGATTCGGCTTGGCCGTCCTGCCAGCTTGGACCCAGGCATCTGCACACGACGACTTGTCGGCGCTTCCGTCCGCGCTCGTCCACCACTCCGGCTGGGCACGTGCGGAATCAGGGAGCGGGCAGCCTATGAGGTCTTCGAGCTGCGCAAAGGTGAGCACGACGCTGTCAGCGAACCGATTCACCAGGTATTTGTGGAGTGGCAAGTACTGGCTGGGAACCCGGGCGGTTCTTCCCGGTGCTTTACCAACAGGTCGCTCGGCGATGGGCGCGTCGGCTGTTTCAGCAGATTGCGCCGTCAACTTTGGTCGCCTGTTCCACTTCCACATGGATTTCTATTTCCAGTTGCAACGTCCGACAAGAGCAGCGTAGCTGGTCCTCGCCTCGGCAGATGTCTCGTTCTGCACAGCCCGGGCGCGCAAGCCGAGTGCTGTAGTCTTGTCTCGTGCTGGTCGCTGGTCGGTCCAGCACGCCGGTGCTGCCTGGTGCTTGGGCGGTACCGGACTACAAACGGACGACAATGCCCTTCGATCTCAACGCGAACCAGGTTCGGAGATCGATGCCGGTCGAAACCGCTCGCTCGCTGACCTACACCGCCTCGCTTGACGGGCGTCGACGATGCTCCGTGCCGGTGTCGCATGGACGAGCACGGGCGTGGAAGAGAGTGGCTGGAAGCGCACAACTTCCGAACGATGCCGCATTGTCAGCATGTCAGTACGGGTTATGACCTTTGCGTCTGGATGGCCGAGACAGGACACTGGCCGAAGGAAGAGCCGACCGTTCACAGCGCGAACAGAGTCGGACGTCGCCGGATGAAAAGCGTTATCGCCAAGTATTTTCCGCGCCATCACTGACAAGGAGCACTTGCTGCACGCGCGCCACTCGAAGCTGCTTTCCGCGTCGACACCGATAGCGCGGATGTGTCCTCCATCGCAACGTGGACACGCCGTCGCCGAACGAATCACAAGAGTG
>JALDXQ010000370.1:0-3936 GCA_032156805.1 Acidobacteriota bacterium | reverse complement strand
GCCGAGGCCACCAGCGAGGCGACCAGCAGCAGCAGCGATCGGACTGGTTGCGAGCCAACCTTCGATAGGTCCATTGCGGGATTATGGCATCGGCCCACTCGAGCGTTGAATTGGAGGTAGAGTTGCGTGCGTCGTCCGACAACCGCTGAAGGCCGCAGCCATCGAGACCGATGTCCTCCGACCCGTGTCGGGGGCCCAGACGGAAGGGAGATGCCGCCATGTTCACCAGCATGAGAGCGACTGCGAAAGTCGCCACGGTCGTCCTGTTCATTGTCCTGTCGGTTCGGGTAGAGGCGAACAAGTACGGGTCCGTCGAACCGATCGCCAACTCGGCGGTGATCGACACGGGGCCGCTGACGGCGCAAGCCCTCAAGGTCAGAGAGGCCTTTGCCTCCCGTCTCTTACAGTGCGGCATCGTCGCCGACGTCGTGGCGGCGCTCACCTCTGCCCAGGCGATGACGACTATCAACGAACTGAACACGAGCTTCGCGGTTGGCGCCGGCGGATTCATGGGATTCACCAACCCGTCGTTCGTTTACACCATCATCGATGATGGCCCGAACGGGGCGACCGCTGCGGACGTCCGAGTCTTGACAGACAGTCTGGGATACGTCATGTCGCAGGCGAGCGCGTTTCTCCTCGATGCGGACGATCCGTTCAGCTTCGACTTCCCGGCGAATTATGTCGTCCTGAACTTCCCGACTACACCGACGATTGCCGCGTCTGCCGCCTTGTTCGAGACGGTCGGGCGCATCGATCGCAAGCTGTTCGCAACGGATACGAGCGGCTATACGCAGTTCGGTCGCGCCTACCTGTCATTGCAGTCGGCGGTGTCCAACAGACGATTCATCCGGGGTTACACCCGCGCGGCTGCGCTGACCGGCCTCGAGTACACGCCTGTCGTCAACGGCATTCCTTCGCTCTTCGAGGGGGGCGCTGCATTTCCCGGCAACGACTGGGTGGTGAGCCCGGGCGGTGAAGAGTACCTGTCGCGGATTCCGGAACGCGCTCACCGCGCACTCGCACGTATCCGTGCATTCCACCTCGATGTGACGCGGGAGGTCCTCCGGCAACTGGAGCGACAGGACAAACGCCCGTCCGACCACGTCGTCTCGTTCAGCTGCAGGGATCGCGGCCGCAACGATGGCAACACACCGTAGGCTTGCAGATACTGTGAGAGCTCCGGCCGTCAGGCCGCGAGACTAGCGCCTCGCGCCGGGCGCCGACGCGCGCGCCTCGGCCTCGGCCAGCAACCCGTCGAGTGCAGTCCGATCGAAGTGCCGGCCGCCGAGCACCACGCCGTGAATGGTCCGGGTGGCACGAATATCTTCGAGCGGATTGCGCTCGAGCAGCAGGACATCAGCGGTCCGGCCGGCCGCAATCGCGCCGAAGTCCGCGGCCTTTCCGAGAAACGCCGGTCCGTGCACCACCGACGCGGCCAGAGCCTGCTGCGGTGTGAGCCCATAACGGACGAGGATCTCGAGCTCGTCGTGCAGGCCCAGGCCCGGGTAGTTGAACGAGTTGAGGAACCCGGCATCGGTGCCGGCCAGAATGGTGACGCCGGACTGCTGCAGCAGCGGCAGCAGGCGCGCCGCCTTCTCGAAGCGATCATGGCGCCGCGCCACCGCCGCCGCGTCGTCGGCCGCCGCCCGCGTCACACGACCCTGATACGTAGCCTTCAGCCCGACACCGAGGTACTTCAAGTAGTCGTCCGCGGCGTGGGTGTCCGCGTCCAGGTAGGCGAGGATGCGGCTGCCGTTCAGCGTCGGCGTCACCGCTGTGCCGCGGGCCGCCAACCGCCGATAAGTCGCGCGCGCGGTGGTCTCGTCGAAGGAGTCGATCATGGCCGTGACCGCCGCGCCAGCGGCCATCGTGCCGGCACCGACGGCCGCGCTCAACTCGGCCTCCCGCGGCGAGCCGCCGCGCAGCAGATACGACATGTGCTCGATGGATCTGAGGCCGGCCACCGAGGCCTCGTCGAGCGTCACGCCCACTGGTACGTGCGCCGAGGTGACAAAGCCGCGCCTCGTGGCCTCGCGCAGCCCGTACATGTAGAGGGCGGGGGAAAGCGTGTTCTCCGTGATCTTCACGAAGTCGACGCGCATCGCTTGCAGCGTGTCGAGCGCGCGGTTGACCTCGGCCTCACTGCCCACTTCGAGATCTCCCGGCCACACCGAGTTGATACCTTCGAGCTTTGGTCCCGACGTGAAGATCGCCGGACCCTGCAGAGTGCGTGCCGCAACGGCCGCCCGCCACTCGAGCACGTTCGGGCTGAGGTCGCCCGCTGCATCGCGCACGGCGGTGATGCCGTGTGCAACATAGAGCGGCAGCAGGTTCTTGTTCTCCTGCACGAGCGAGTCGCCGCCACCGAAATGAACGTGCATGTCCCACAGGCCCGGCATCGCGAATCGGCCGCTGGCATCGACCGTGCGCGACGGCGTGTAGCCACTGGCGGAGTCGGCCACGGCGACGATGCGGTTGCCGGCGATGACAATCGTCCGGCCCGGCTGCAGCGAACCGGCGCCCACGTCGATGACGGTGACGCCAGCGATTGCCAGGTCGGCGGCCATGCTGCCGGGCTGTCCGCAGCCGGCAAGGGTGAGCGCCAGACACGACAGCAACAGGAGCGCACGCGTTGGCATCACGCGCGACACCGTAGCACAATCGCGTCCGATGCAGTTCTCATGACGAAAGAGCACACGCACGACCCCGCGGCCGTCATTCATGTCCCACACGCTTCGACCATCATCCCCGCGGATGTGCGGGAGCAATTCGTGCTGACTGATGATGAGATTGCGCGCGAGGTCCGCTTGATGACGTAACCGTCGCGCCCGAACCGTTTCAGCTGCACTGTTGAGACGCACCACGCGTCGTTCCGCCGCGCATCCGCAGGTGTAAGATGCGTCGTGTTCGGGACTTGTGGGCGCCGACAATCGTATTGATTGCCCTCGCTTGCCGCGATGGACACGGCCTCGCAGGTCCACAACAAGTTAGCAAGATCAACCATTCATCAATCCGAAGGAGTTGACCGATGGCGACGTCAGCAGCTCAGAAAGCTGCGGCCACTCGGAAGCGTCGAATGGCGGCCAGCACCCCGTCTGTCGTCCCCATGATCTCCTACGAGGATGGCATCGCGGCTTTGGAATGGCTTCGCAAGGCGTTTGGGTTTCGTGAGACGGCGCGTCTCACGACGCCGGATGGGAAGCTGTCACACGGCGAGATGGAAGCGGGTCAGGGACTGATCATGTTGGCGTCGCCGACACCGGAGTACCGCAGTCCGAAACATCATCGGGAGGTTTGCGAACAGGCACGCAAG
Source organism: Acidobacteriota bacterium (assembly GCA_032156805.1). Lineage (GTDB taxonomy): Bacteria > Acidobacteriota > Vicinamibacteria > Vicinamibacterales > UBA2999 > Gp6-AA40. The sequence goes on along the minus strand of JALDXQ010000370.1, from coordinate 620 downwards.
TGGTCTACGGTGCCCTGGATTATCGATGGCGTGCTCGTCTACGTGGACGACCTGGATCAACATTTCAAACGAGCAAAGGCCGCAGGTGCGATGATTCTCTCTGAGATCGAAGAGGGGTCCCCGGGGCGACGATACCGGGCGGAAGATCTCGAAGGCCATCGGTGGTTCTTTTTCGAAACGGATCGCGGATGACCCTCAATCGATGGTTTGCGGGGCTATTCGTATTCCTGCTCTTGCTGCTCAGCGGTGCGACGGCTGCGAAGGCGCAGGTCCAACCAGAGCTCGCCAAGCGCTATTTCGAGGAAGTCACGTCGCTCTGCGAGCGAGACGCGGGCCGGCTGTGGGGTCTGTCGCTCTGTGGTCCGATGGTGATCGTTGACCAAGCGACCGGGACGCGTGCCACAAGCCAGGTGGAACCGGAGGGCCCGGTACCCCGCTTTCCGGGTTTCGCGGACGGCCCCGTCTCCTGGGGCGGGGTGCGGTGGTTCAGCTTTCCCTTGTACATGCTCCCGGCGAACGATGCCGATGTACGCCAGCAAGTGATACTTCACGGGTTGTTCCATCGCATTCAGCCCGAGCTGGGTTTCATAACCGACGAGGGCTTCAACGAGCATCTCGAT
>JALDXQ010000369.1:0-3992 GCA_032156805.1 Acidobacteriota bacterium | reverse complement strand
GACGAGAAGATCACCGTCCGTCCGTCATCGGCAACTGTTCGGACGATGGCATCGAGGATGTCGCGGCACGGTCAAGTCCTTCGAAGGGCGAACACATTGCCTTCTGGATCGACAGCCTCCGTTTCGCCCCATGGGCGAGTAAGAAGCGGAAGCCCGAGTGCGGCAATCCTCGCGAGCGTCGCATCGACATTGCGCACGGCAAAGGTGAGCTTGACACCTCCCTGCTCGCGCGGGCGCGGCGGCGAGTCGATCTGAATGTTCGACGCAATTGCCGTCGGAATTGCGTGCAGCGAGAACCGCGCGCCGTCGCCCGTGAACTCCACCCAGTTGTCGAGCCGCGTCTCCTCGATGGGCTGGAGATCGAGGACGTCTTGATAGAACGCCCTCATCCGATCGAGATCCTTGACGAAGAGCATGACGCTCTGAAGTGCCACGTGACCATCCTGGTTGACGCAGGGTGACGCGACTCGATGATTATTTCCTGCTGTCGAGTTTCGCGAGTACGGCGTTGACGTAGTCCAGTACCGGCGCTGCTGACGGACCGCCCGCTTTTGCATGTGCCACCAGCGGAATCCCGTGCGGTCCGGGAATGCGGGCGAGCGCTGGCCGCGTCTCGAGTGCTGCGCGAACGATCGCGAGCTCGCCCAGCATCGCTGCAGCGAACAAGTCGAGCGGCGCCCCACGGTCCAGGAGCAGCGCGGCGATGTCGCGGCGTCCCATGTGCCCGGCGCCTCCGAGCGCTGTTTCGAAATCACCGCCGCCCCAGTCCCAGGTCGCGCGGATCAGCCGCGGTGTGGAATCGAGCATCTGCCGCGTGGCGTCGAGATCGCTGTGTGCGGCCTGCACGAACCGCTGCACCTGATCCGGCGCGAGCGGACTCGGGCGCGTTCCAGGTGCGGCCGGCTGCTGAGACCATGACGACCGACCGGAGGTGAGTGCGACCAGTGCGCCGGTCAGAGTACGGACCACAAATCGACGGCTAGTGAGCATGAGCATGGGCTTCCTCCTGAAGAACTGGCCCAGAATGGCCTCCAACCAGATCGAGATCAACGGAGTGAAGCCCAAGGAACCCTGAGCAAACCCTGAGATCGGCCTGAGGACGTCCTCTCCCCTTTGTTCATTCGCCGCCGGCAGGCATACTGCGAGCAAGAGGGCGCGATTGGAGGATCGATTTCGGTTCGGTGAGTTCGAGTTCGACGTCCGAAGCGGAGAACTGCGCCGCTCCCAGAGTGACGTGGGAGAACGCTTGCCGCCGCAGCCGGCGCGGCTGCTGCACCTGCTCGCCGAACGGGGCGGCGGAATCGTCACCCGTGACGAGATCCGCGAACGGCTGTGGCCGGACACGCACGTCGACTTCGATACGAGCCTGCACTTCTGTGTGCGCCAGCTCCGGGTCGCCCTCGGCGATTCCGGAGGCGAGCCACGATATGTCCAGAACGTGCCGCGCCGCGGCTATCGGCTGATTCCCGAGGTCACGCCGGTCGGCCACCATGTGCCAGTCGTGCCGCCAGTTCTGTCGGCACCCTTGACTGCACCAACACAGGCACCGGCACGGCGCTGGACCCGTGTGGCCCGCCTGGCGATTCCGCTGATCGTCGCGGCATCCGTTGGAGCATTCGGCCTCTCGCAGTCACGCCGCGCAACTCCCCCGGTCCGCGTTGCGATCATGCCTTTCAAAGCGTCGATCGCCGAATGGGTCGTCGAGGATCTCACGAATCTCGGCGGCGACTCCGTCGGCGTGGTCGGGCCAACCACGACAGCGGCATATACCGCCTCAGACATCGACCTCCGACGTCTGGCCGCCGACTACCGGATCGACTACATCATCAACGGGCGTGACATCGCCGCCAGGAGCGGTCCTGTGCTGCTTGCCGAGTTGATTCGCACATCTGACGGTGCGCATGTATGGGTGCAGCCTTACGAAGACCTCACCGACGGTCGTCGGCTCGGCCGTGAGATCAGCCGGAACGTCGCACGGGTGCTGCAGTTGCGTCAGGCAGACGCTCCCCGATAGACCCTGAACGGCTCTTTCCCCACCACTCCCATCCGAACCGCGGCTCCTGTTCTTCCACTAGATAATCTTCCGAACAAATGGTACAGATCCTTCGTATAGCCATTTCTGAAGGTATTTTCGATGCATAGATCACCGTGTGGAATAGAGGTTGACCATGCCTCGGCGTGAGTCGCCGCTGCAGAGCGAGACACCCCAGGGCACGCTCGACATGCTGGTACTGCGGGTGCTGGTGATGGGCCCGGCCCATGGCCACACCATCGCACATGCGATCGAGCGCGGGTCTGAGGACGTCCTCCAGATCGAGCACGGCTCGCTCTACCCTGCTCTTCACCGGCTGGAAAACCGCGGCTGGATCGCCTCCTTCTGGGGCACATCCGACAACAACCGCAAGGCGAAGTACTACCGCCTGACGCCGACAGGCCGGAAACAACTCGCAGCCCAGACGACACGATGGGAAGAGATCGTCCGCGCCATCGGCAGGATTCTCAAGCCGTCGACGGACCACACCTCGTGAAGAGTCAGAGGTCATCATGAGCTGGCGCCGGTTCTTCCGCAGAGCGTACTGGGATCGCGAGCGTGCCGCCGAACTGCGCTCGTACATCGAGATTGAAACCGACGAGAACATCGCGCGCGGGATGTCGCCCGCGGCGGCGCGGCGCGCGGCGCACATCAAGCTCGGGAACACCGTGCGGATCCGCGAGGAGATTTATCGCATGAACGGCATCAGCCTGCTCGACACACTCGGACGCGATCTACGCCTGGCGCTGCGCGGCGTGCGCCGGCGTCCCGGATTCACGCTGGCGGTCGTCCTGACGCTGGCCCTCGGCATCGGTGCGAACACGACCATCTTCGGCGTCGTCGATGGCGTGCTGATCAAGCCGCTGCCGTATCCGGACGCCGAGGAGCTCGTCAGCGTCGAGCACGTAGCACCCGGCTTCAACACCGCACAACTCCGCATGTCGGCGTCGCAGTACTTCACCTATCGCGAGGAGGGTCGCGTCTTTCAGCAGATTGGCCTGTATGGCGACGGCGGACGCACGATCACCGGTGTTGGCGAGCCGGAGCAGGCACGAGCGCTGTTCGTGACCTACGACGTTCTGCGGGCGCTCGGCGTTCAGCCGCAGTTGGGCCGGCTCTTCACCGAGGCCGACGTCGCCCCTCGCGGGACGCCATTCGCTCCGGTGATTCTCATCACGCACGCCTATTGGCAGCGACGGTTCGGAGGCGACCCGGCGGTCATCGGACGGCGAGTGGTCGCCGACTCCAGCCCGGTGGAGGTGATTGGCGTTATGCCCGAGGGATTCCGATTCCTCGACATGGAGCCAGCCGCCGAGGTCATCTCCCTGGCCACGTTTGATCGCAACCAGGTCACGCTCGACGGGTTCAACTTCTCGGCTCTCGCGCGGCTCAAACCGGGCCTGACGGTGGCCGACGCCAACGCCGACATCACCCGCATGCTGCCGATCTGGCTCAACGCCTGGCCAGTACCTCGCCAGATCGCCGGACGTCAGGTGCTCGAGAACTGGCGGATCACGCCGGCGGTGCAACCGCTGAAGGACGAAGTGGTTGGTGGTGTCGGCGACATGCTCTGGATCCTGATGGCGACGATCGGGATGGTCCTGCTGATCGCGTGCGCCAACGTTGCGAACCTGATGCTGGTCCGGTCCGAGAGCCGACGCCAGGAGTTCGCGGTGAGGACGGCGCTTGGCGCGGGCCGAGGACACATCGCGAGAGAAGTTCTGGTCGAGAGCCTGGTCCTCTCGCTGATTGGCGGCGCCCTCGGGGTCGCACTGGCATATGCCGGCCTTCGAGTGGTCATCGCCACGGCGCCGACGACGGTACCTCGCGTCGAGGATATCGCGCTCGATCCGCGTGCGATGGCGTTCGCCCTTGCCGCCTCGTTGCTCTCGAGCATGTTGTTCGGTGCGCTTCCTGCGCTGAAACATGCGGCGCGACATGGCGCGTCGCTCGGTGGCGC
>JALDXQ010000368.1:0-4000 GCA_032156805.1 Acidobacteriota bacterium | reverse complement strand
GTGTACGCCTCCGCGGCCTGCTTCTGCGACAGCTCGAGTCGCTGAACAGCCGCGTCAACAACCGCGTCACGCGTCGGCCCGAGTTCCTGGGACGTGGCCCGCAGGAGAACGAGGCGATCGTGCGCGGGGTCGGCGTCGAGCGCGGTCCGGACGCTGTCGAGCGATGCCGTCCAGGCCTCTTGAATCGACGCACCCACGTGTCGGCGCCGGAAGCCGACGACGTGCTGGAAGCCCCAGATGATGTGGTTGCCGCACACGGCGCGGAACAAGAACACATCCAGGGTGAGGGCGGCGGCACCGACGTCGCTGTTCCGGAGAATGAATCCGCGGAACAAGCCAGCGTGCGACGAATCGGTCGGGTCGTCGAGATCGCGGTTGCCGTCCACGAGGAACAGAAACATGTCTCGGTCTCCCAGGTAGGCGCCGGACGGAACCCGTTCAGCGCCGAAGACGCCGTCCTTGTAGCCGAGCGGCAGGGACCAGGCCGGGTGCTGGGTCATGAGATCGAGCACCCGGCCGGCCAGCTCGTCGTGATGGACCCGCGCGTACCTCGGAGAGGTGACCGCGTAGACGGTCCACGGTTCGTCGCGGTCCACGAGGAGCTGGTGCTGCTCGCGACGTTGACGACGCAACCCGTAGTTGATCGCATCGGAGGCGATCGCCGCGGGCAACGTCCGGAGGTATTTCGGCGGCGCGGCGGCGATGCCGGCGAGCTGCTCGAAGCTCCAGTTCGTGAGAGCGGCCTGGCGACCCGACGTGTCGCGTAGCGCGAGCGCGTCGGACGCCACCGCTTCAGTCCTGAGTGCGACGGTCTCGATGGTGCGCTCTTCGGTGCGGAGGCGTCGGGCGCGAGCCGCATCGTAGAGAGCGTGGACGCTGGCGTACCGTTCATCAGGTGGGCGGGATGCCCATTCCCGGTGAGCCGTGTACGCGGTGACAGCAGACACACCAATCCCGTTCATAAGGTGCTCCTTTCTAGCGTGCCCTGAGGGCGACGAGGTGGAACGAAGCTTCACGTCGGGCGACGTGAAGGGGTGGCCAGGACGGCCACAGCGAGAGATGATCGAAATCTACGCCTGTCGAATTCGGCTGTCAAACACAACCATGACGCCCTTTCAAGAAACGACGGCTGCCTGCTGCAAGTCGTCAACCACGTACTCTCGCCGCAGAACGAACGGCCCATGCGGCTTCGTCACTAGCACGCCGAACACCGTCAATGATGCCGAATCCTGATGACGCTTGGACGACAGAACGTGCTCGCGCAGTACGACGGTCGCGTCTGGCACCAGGCTTTGAAGACTCCGGACAACCGACCACTGCGTGGCGGTCGCCTTCATGGCGTGCACGCTGCGGACCGCAACATCGGACGGAGTCACGACGATGTCGTCCGTCCCCGCTGACTCGCGAAGGAACCTCTGTAGGCGATCGGCACCGTCACGCGTGTAGAGCGGCAGTCGGCCATTCACTGCGAATGCCTGGTCGGTGATCCCTTCAATCGCCTCGGCCATCGGAAGGACTCCCGCTGCCTGGCGCGTCTTCTGCTCGTCGGTGCCATTCGCCGCAACCCAGTCGGCAATGAATCGCTTCTTCTCCTCGTGGAGTGCGAGCTGTTCGGCTCGGTTCTGCCGATCGCGATCTGCTTTGGCCCTGAGGTCAGCGCGAAAGCGCCGGTGTGCTTCCGGCGGAACTTCCTTCGCGATGCCCTGGTCGGCTGTGATGTCGAAGAGCAGCCGCCCGCGATCGGTGATCACGTAGCACCGCTTGGGGGACGGCGGCGGATGTGCGATAGCGCGTTGGCCCTTGTCGGCCACGAATGCTTCAGCGACGGCTTCACGACGGGCGCGATCATCGTCGCTTCGTCTCGAGCGCTGCGCGACGCGCTCGGCATGATAGGCCGTCTCGAGTTCGTGATTCTTCGCTGCGGCTCGATAGAGTTCGTCGATTGTCGGCGGCGCGTCGTAGAGTGGCGCAGCGTCAATCCGAACGAGCCCGCGTTGATCGTCGCGCTCGAATCGCGGCCTGAGCTTCAGTCGCGCCACGCCTTGCTTGTCGACCGAGACGAGATGCAGGCGGTTGGCGGTCACCTGCAGCGTAATCTGCTGGACGGCATGACCGTCGCCGCCCACGAGCAGCGACGCCTTCCTGCCGTCCTCTGACAGCAGGTAGGTCGCTGTCACAGAGAGTGTGCGCGCCACCTCGGGGCCTGGTGTCGAGGCTGTCGACACGGAACCTGACTGTCGATCGGCGATGCGCGTCACGGTCTCCATGGCTATTTCCTTTCACGACTGCCGCCTGAAAGGCCGGCGAAAGCATCCCGTTCCTACTCCAATCCCTTGCGAAAACGTGGCCCCAGGCGGCGGGGCTGAGCCCGCACCGCCTGGGTGACCTCTGGCCGATCAGGCGTGAGCCTGGACGCGGCTGTACGCGTCGAGGATGCACTGCCTGATCGCCTCCTGCGCACTGAGCTCCCCGTTAGCGGGTCGCAGCAGTGTGAAGCTCCGGCGTTCCCCGTTCACGGAGTACTGCCGGGCCGGGAACGTCACGTTTCTCCCTCCATCACGACGTTCCCAAACTGCAAAGCCGATCAGTTTCATCCCGCTGAGCGGGCCTGCTTCGGCTTCGAAGACCACCTCCGCATCGGCAAGCTTCCCTGCGGGAGTGCCTTGCTCGTTCGGAATGATCTTCACGGACACGAGTTCGCCTTTGGACTTGGACATGGTTGTTCTCCAAGACTGCCGAGGGCCTGAGACCGATGGCAGCGGCTGGTTCGCGCGGGTCCTGGGGACGCCGGCGAACAGGGGTGAGACGCACGGCCCTGAGGGCGAGTGCGTGGTGACGGGATTCGTCATCAATACAACCATTTGTTTTGAAAGTCAATATACGTTGCTGTATACAGCCACATGATGATACGAGCTTACGCATGAGTCACCCGACTGAGCAGACCGCCATATGGTTCACGGCCGTATCTGCGCGCGTTCTGCACCTTCTCCAGCAGTTGGTGTTCAGACCACGGAGGTTCACATCGTGCATTCCACGTGTGGAGGACAGAGATGGCCTCAGCGTCGGAAAGGTCGAAGCCCCGCACGACGCGGCAACAGATCCTGAAGGTCCGAAGATCCCCATGCTTGCCAGCAATCGCGGGCTCGACTGATTGAAGAAATCGCCGAGCGCGGTCTACGCGATCGTTGAGCGAGCCTGAGACGCACCGCTCATGCGCGGTACCGCGCGACTCACGGGAAGTAGGTCTGGTCACAGCGGGAAAGTCCGCGGGCGCCAGCACAGTTCGCGGGCGCAGATACTCGATGCGGACATGACACGGTTCCTCGTGCTTGTGATTCACAAAGCCCGGCAGACGGGTCGTCTGCGCGCACGACGTCGCAGCAGAATCCGTGTCGAGCTCGATCGCCAGGCGTTTCTGCAGGCTTTCCACGTCACCGCGTTCGAAGTGTCGCGTTCGCCAGAACACGTGGAGCCGGCCGGGCGATGAATGGAGCACGTAGGACGGTGGCGGCAGATCAGGTCGCGTAGTCAAGGCCGCCAGGAGGCCCGGACCGTCGCCGTCCTCCTCGAGAAAGACGTGTCTGACCGTCGCGATCGCCCGTCTTGTCCTCGAACGGCCGGGCAACACCGAGTTGACACTCACGTACACGTTCCAGCCGTTTGCATTCCGGTGTCGGAGCCAAGCCTGAAAGTGCGGGCTGATCGCAGCGGATACTGGCACCACCCGCTGCGCGACATCACCCGTCCGATATGTCTTGAGGAACACGGCGATCCAGTCAGCTGCGTCGTAAGCCGTGCGCAGGAACCGAATCGGCGCCGCTCGATCAACAGAGACCATCGCTGTTCACCCCGTCTTGGTCAGCGTCACGCGTCCGGTGAACGTGGAGTTCGTCAGCGACGAGCAATCGACCCCGGAGAAGTCCGCATCAATCGTCCGGGTCTCGGCATTGCCGACGCTGAGTAACGTGCCGGTGCATCCCCTGGGCGACTGGTACTCACC
>JALDXQ010000367.1:0-4018 GCA_032156805.1 Acidobacteriota bacterium | reverse complement strand
GACCAAAGGCTGCGCGCGCGTCGGCGGCCCGCCCCGCACGGCGTCCCGGTGCGGCTAACGCGTCGAGGTCCCGCACCGTAGTTGCGAAGAAGAAGACCGCGGACGTCCGCCGCGCGACCAAGAAACCGGCCGCACGTCAGTCCTCTCCGTCAAGGGCGACGAAGCGCAAGTAAGGCGCTGTGCCGTTCCTGCGTGTGATTCGCGACAGGCGTGGGTACGAGACCACGTATCTGATGCACCTCTATCGCGAGGGGTATCGTCAGCGATCGCGCATCTTGTACGTGTTTCGATCGCCAGGAGGCGTGCGCGTCGGGCGTGCAGCACTGGACCCCGATGTACTGCGCGAGATTGAAGCGCGCTATCCTGACATCGCCTTCGACTGGAAGGACGTCCGAGAGCATCAGCAGCATATCGAGATGTCGGCGGAGCCGCGCAGGCGAAAGCCTCCGAAGCGGGAAGAGGTCGCTGCGGTGGCCGAAGAGACGGCGGCGCCCGCCCAGCCACCTCCGGCCCAGGCGCCTTCACCACCCGGTGCAGTGCCCGCAGTCATCGAAGGCGCCACGCCCGACGATCAGATCGCATTTCTCGGCCGCTGGTACGTCATCATCCGCGAGCGCATTCCGAAACGTACGTCCGATCCGGTCAGGCAGGAAGCGCTGATGGCGCTGACCGAGCGGCTCAATCCCTCCGCTTGGACCGACGCGGATCAGATTGCCGTCGGACTACAACAGGCCACTGAGGCGCTCGAGCGTCTGTCTCGGGTCTTCGCAAGACGCCGGCGCGCGCGTCGCCGCTCTGGTGGCGCACGCGCGCCGGCGCCCGGCCCCACCCCGTCCGACCCGTGAGCGAAGTGATCGAACGGGTCGTCCTCGCCCTGGCCGAACTCGGGCCGTGGGCTCCCGTGTTGTTCGTCCTCGCGTACATCGCAGCCGCGGTGACACTGGCGCCGGCATTTCTGCTCACTCTTGCTGCCGGCGCGGTGTTCGGTCTGTGGCGTGGCACGCTGCTCGTGTACGTCGGCGCGGTGCTGGGCTCGTCGGCAGTGTTTGCGATCGCCTCGCCGCTCTCTCGTTCCAGGTTTCTCCGCTGGCTGGATCGCGATCCGCGTGTCGCCGCTGTCCGCAAAGCCGTCGTCGGCGAAGGCGTGTGGGTGATGTTCCTCCTGCGGCTGTCGCCAGTCGTCCCATTCGTCCTGCTGAATTACGCCCTGGCGGTGAGTGGCGTGCGCTATCGCGACTTCCTCATCGCATCGGTCGGGATGTTTCCCGCGATTGTCATGTACGTCTACTACGGGAAGGTCGCCGGTGACGTGGCCAAGCTGGCCGTCGGGATCACCCCCCCGAGAGGGCCGGAGTACTACGTGTTGCTGGTCGTCGGGTTGGTTGCGACGATCGTGGCGACAACTGCCGTCACGCGGGCGGCGAGACGGGCGATGAAGAACACGGACTCACGCGCCGCGCAGGAGTGACTCGAGTTCCTCTGGATGTGCGGCGCGCAGCATCGCGTCTCCCCGATCGAGACTGCCGCCGTGGACGAGGCGCGCCAGCGATTCCTCCAGCGTGAACGAACCTGATTTCCGCGTGATGGTGGTTTCCTGGTTCAGGTGCTGGAGCGCGTTCTTGCGAATGTGCTGCCTGGCGCCGTAGCTGACGACCAGCAGTTCCGCGACCGGGGCCAGCGTTCCGCTTCGCGTGATGACAAGAGACTGGGTCAGCACGGCCGCCAGCGCCATCGCGAGTTCCTGTCGTACGGCGTTCTGTCGCTCAACCGGAAAACCATCCGCGATGCGGGACACCGCAGCGGCCGCATCGGTCGCGTGCACCGTCGCCAGTACTAAATGACCGGTCTCGGCTGCTGCCAACGCGATCCGCATCGTCTCGGGATCACGCATCTCGCCGACCACGATCACGTCAGGGGCCTGACGCAGCGCAGATCGAAGCGCCGTTGGAAAGTCTGATGCGTCGATGCCGATCTCCACCTGTTCGATCACGCTGTGCCCGTGCGCGTGCTCGTACTCGACCGGGTCTTCGACGGTCACGATATGTCGTGAATGCCGCGAGTTGATCTCGGCGACGAGGGCGGCCAGCGTTGTCGTCTTTCCGGAACCGGTCGGGCCGCAGACGAGGACGAGGCCGCGCGGCAGTTCAGCCAGGAACGCGATGTCGTGGGTGAAATGCAGGTCGGCGACACGCGGCACCCGCGTCGGCAGCGCCCGAATCGCGGCGGCGGCGCGGCCCCGTTCGCGATGCAGGTTCATGCGGAAGCGCCCGAGCCCCTTGAAGGTGAACCCGAGATCGATCGCCTCGCCGTCGCGGTATCGTTCGCGAAGCCGCGTTGGAACGATCGGAGAGACCGCGTGCTCGATGTCCTCGCCGCTCAACGAATCGCCGCGAAGCCGGGAGATCTGTCCCTTGACGCGCGCCAGGGGAGGCAGCCCTGCGACGAGCAGCAGGTCGCTCCCTTCCTGGGCGCGGACCTGACGCAGCCACTCCCCGAGCTCCGGCGTATCACCCGCGACCGTCGCCGGCCGTGCGGGGCCGAGCTCGTGCAGCTCTGACACGAGCCGGTCGAGGTCGTCGACACGGTGATTGCGCGTATCGGACATGAGGTTCGAGGGATGTCACGAACGCGTGACGAAACGTTGTTCAATCGCGAGGATCTTGTTCAACCGGCGCTGATGGCGCTCTTCCTTCGAGAAGGTCGCCTTGAGAAACGCGTCGATGATCTCGCAGGCCAGTGCCACGCCAATCACGCGCGCCCCGATGCAGAGCACGTTCAAGTCATCGTGTTCTACGGCCTGGTGCGCTGTATATGTGTCGTGGCAGACGGCTGCGCGAATGCCCGGGAACTTGTTGGCGGCAATCGACACGCCGGCGCCGCTGCCACAAATGATGACGCCGCGCTTGACCTGCCCCTCGAACATCGCCTCGGCGACGGCTTCCGCCGAGTCGGGATAGTCGACCGGGGCCGTCGAATGGGTACCCAGGTCGATGACCTCGTGGCCCTGGCGCGTCAGGTAGGCTCCCACCTGCTGTTTGAGCTCGAAACCGGCATGGTCGCCACTAAGTGCTATTCTCATTGGCCCCAAGATTACAACGGCCGAATCGTCGCCGGCGTCGTCAAATAGAGCGCGGCGGAGTATACTTTCAGCCATGCGAAATGTCGCTAAGTTCTTGATCGTCGGCGTGTTCGCAGTCATCGCGACGACGTGGTCCCCACTGCCGACGCCGATTGCGAAGGCTCAAGCCCAGGCGCCCGCACAAGCGCCTCCTGAGGGTGCGGCGCAGGCCCCCGGCCAGCCGACCTTTCGTGTCAGCGTCGATCTCGTCACGACGGACGTGATCGTGCGTGAACAGCGCAGCGACCAGTTTGTCGCGGACCTCAAGCCGGAAGAGTTCGAGGTGTACGAGGATGGCGTCAAACAGCAGATCGTGTCGCTGGTGCTGACGCATGGCGGCCGTGTCTACAACACACTGACGCCGCCCCCCGCGCCGGTGCAGGAGGGCATCATCCTGCCGACGAACCGCCCGACCAACGACGCCGCCGGGCGCGTGTTCCTCGTCTTCATCGACGATATGCACCTCGACTTTCGCAGCACGCCCCGCACGCGAGAGTTGATCAAGAAGATGCTCAGGCTCCTGATCCACGAAGGCGATATGTTCGGGATCGTCACGACCGGTTACTCCTCGATTTCCGAGCAGCTTACCTACGACCGGCAGGTGCTCGACTCCGCCATTTCACGCGTCACCGGCGGCGGGCTGAAGGCGAAGGAGATCATCGAGGGCATGCAGGGCTCGCAGGGCCCGACCGAGCTGCGGCACCGCGCGCACGTCGCGTTCTCGACGGCTTACGATCTGATGCGGAACCTCGAGAAGCTGCAAAATCGACGCAAGGCGGTCATCTACATCAGCAGCGGTTACGATTTCAATCCGTTCGAGACATCACGGCTGGAAGAACAGGCGCGGCGGATGCACGTCGAGACCGCGGATCTGCAGAGCGATCCCTTCTATCGCACGCA
>JALDXQ010000366.1:0-4023 GCA_032156805.1 Acidobacteriota bacterium | reverse complement strand
ACCGTTCGTCGTGTCCGCCTTCAGGCGGACCTTCTGGCGCGCGCTCGCTGTCACCTTGGGCTTGCCCTGGCAATCCGGGCAGCGTCCCCAGTACGCCACTTCCGCTTCATCGATCTGATAGCCGTTGTCGTCGTGCGCCGTGAGACAGGGGGCTTTACCGACCGCGCAATCGACGTCCACCACGCGACCGCAGACACGACAGATCACATGGTGATGGTTGTCGCCGACGCGATCCTCGAAACGCGCGGGTGATCCTGCCGGTTGAATCCGCCGGATCAGGCCTTCAGTAACGAGAACGCCGAGGGCGTCGTACACCGACTGCAACGAGATCGCACCGATCTCCGTCCTGACCACCTCGGCCACGGCGTCGGCGGTGATGTGCGGTTCGCGCGAGACCGCCCGCAGGACTGCCAGTCGCTGGGCAGTGACCTGAATGCCGCGTTGCCGAAGCAGGTCAGCCGGATCAGTGGCCACGGCGACATGCTAGATCAGAATCTGGAACGAGTCAAATATTGGATCCACACCGGACAACCGCTCGATCGCGCGGCGGCATCTCTGAATCCCTTGACCGCGCCGGCGCGGAGGACTATACAGTCAGCCCGTATTCATTCGTCATCGGCCGTCAGCCGAATTCCACCGCCTGGTCGTCGGGTCCATCGCGTTGCCGCCCTCTTACTTCCATAAGGAGCAGCGCATGTCTCCACGTGTTCTCGGCGTTGTCGTGTGGCTCTTCCTCGGCTCCCCTGGTTACGCCCAAACCCTTGGCACCATCACCGGTGAGGTGAAAGATCAGTCGGGCGGCACGATTCCCGGCGCCACCGTGACCGCGCAGAACATGGCAACCAACGCGGTGCGCACGCAGCAAAGCAACGACGCTGGCGTCTATACATTTCCCGCGATGCCACCTGGCACCTACCAGATCAAGGTCGAGCTCACGGGGTTCAAGACGGTCCAGAACGCCGTGGAGTTGCACGTCGAAGAAACGCTTCGCGTCGACATCACGCTCGAACTGGGGACGCTCACTGAAACGGCTGAGGTCTCCGCGGCCGCGACGCTCATCGCCACCTCGAATGCGACGGTCGGCACCGTCATCGAGAACCGGCGGATTGTCGAGTTGCCGCTGAACGGCCGCAACTATCTCAGCCTCATTGCGCTGAGCCCGAACGTCAGCGCAGGGTTCGCGGGCCCCGGCCAGGCCGGCGACCGACAGGGCGGATCGCGTGCCAGCCAGCAGATCTCGATCTCCGGCCAGCGCCGGGAGTTCAACTACTACACGCTCGACGGCGTGGACAACACCGACGTGAATTTCAACACCTACATCTTCCTGCCGTCGGTCGACGCGCTCGAAGAATTCAAAGTGCAGACGGGCGTCTATTCGGCGGAGTTCGGCCGCGCCGCCGGCCAGGTGAACGTCGTCACCAAGTCGGGCTCGAATGCCTTCCATGGCACCGTGTTCGAGTTCCATCGCAACGACGAGTTCGACGCGCGCCCGTACGCGTTCACGACCGCCCAGGCCGCGGCGCCGAAGGCGCCGTTCAACTGGCATCAGTTCGGGTATACGGCCGGTGGCCCGGTGATGAGGAACAAGCTGTTCTTCATGTCGAACTACGAGGGCTACATCGATCGGAAGACGAACCTGAACAACTTCAACCTCCCGACGGATGCGATGCGACGAGGCGATTTTTCGTCGGTCGCGACCCCGTTGATCGATCCTGCGACGTGCACGGTCGCTGGCACGACCCGATCGTGCCGGACGTTTCCCGGAAACATCATTCCCACGGGTCGCATTCACCCGACCTCGCAGCAGTTGCTCGAGTTCTATCCCGCTCCGAACCAGGCGCCCAGCGGAGGCTTCAACTACCTCTCCGAACAGAATCGCACGATCGACCGGAAACAGTTCACGCAGCGCATGGACTTCGTCCAGGATTCGTCATCGACGTGGATGGGCCGCTACAGCTACGGCCACGACGATGAGGTGACGCCGGCACTGATGTTGAACGGCTCGAAGCTGCTGAACAGCGTGCACCAGGTGATGGTTGGCAACACGCGCACGCTGTCGCCGACGCTGCTCAACGAGTTCCGCTTCGGGTTCAACTCGTTCTTCAACACCTACGGCCGCGAGCTGGCGTACGAGCGCGACGTCGTGTCCGAGCTCGCCATCCCCGGCATCACGCCCGGCCCGCCGGAGTCGTGGGGCATTCCGGCGATCGGCATCTCTGGGTTCAACGGCTTCGGCGACAGCACGGAGGGTCCCTACACCAACCGGAACAAGGTGTTCGAGTTCGTTGACAACCTGTCCTGGATCCGCGGCACACACTCGTTCAAGCTGGGTGGCTCGATCCGGTTCGATCAGTTCAACCAGGACGGCAACCAGTTCTCGCGGGGGTCGTTCCAGTTCGACGGGCGGGCCACTGGTTCCTTCAACGGGGCGGCCACACCCGGACCGGCGGCGTTCGCCGATTTCCTCCTCGGTTATCAGCGCCTGTCGGAGGCCGCCGTCGCACTTGCGACCACGCGATTCCGCGCCATCAGCCAGACGTACTATTTCAACGACACGTGGCGCATGCGCCAGAACATGACGCTCGACTACGGGCTGCGTTACGAGTACACGCCGCCCTGGCTCGACAAGGGCGGCACGCTCATCAACGCCTACCTGCCCTACCGCGACGAGGGATTGCCCGTCGCGGACCAGTCGCGCCATCCCGTACTCGTCCGGATCGGCTCGGGCGACTTCTACGAGGGGCTGAATATCCGATTCAATCCGAACATCCAGGTCGCGCGCGACGGCACACTGGGAGGGCGCCTGGTCGACGACGACAAGTTGAATTTCGCGCCGCGGATTGGATGGGCCTGGACACCGAGCGACGCGTGGTCGGTCCGTGCCGGCGCCGGCATCTTCTACATGCAGGACACGGGCAATCCGCGGTTCGACATGGCGCGCAACGCGGTCGGCCGTCGCCAGGACACGTCGGACCCGCTGCGGTTGAATCTGAACTGGGACGCGCCCTTCGCCGGGTCGGGCAGCAATCCTTGCAACGTGCAGCCTCCCATCGTCTGCATCTCGCAACATTACGTGCTCGGCAACATGTACGACCGCAAGACCCCTTACATGATCCAGTACGTCGTCAACGTTCAGCGACAACTCGGCCGGGTGACCGCCCTGGAGATCGGGTATCTCGGATCCCAGAGCAAGCGACTCGAGCGCATGTTCGACGCCAACGAGCCGGTCCCGGGTCCGGGCAGCGTCCAGGCCCGACGGCCGTATCCGGAGTTCACCAAGGTTCAGGAGATCGGTAACGTCGCCGAGGCTAAGTACAACTCGATGGGTCTGAAGGTGACGCGACGGCTCGATCAGGGATTGTCCGTCCTCTTCAGCTACACGCTGTCGAAATCCACGGACAATGGCAGTGGCATCCGCGTCCTGAACGGCGACGCACTGTTCCCGCAGAACAGCAACTGCTTCGAGTGCGAGTGGGGGCCCTCGATCTTCGATGTGCGGCACCGCATGGTGGTGTCGGTGCTCTACGAGCTGCCATTCGGGAGTGACAAGCAGTTCCTGCAGGAAGGCATCGGCAGCGCCATCTTCGGCGGCTGGCAGGTGAGCGCGATCGTCAACAAGTCGAGCGGCTTCCCGAGAGACCCGGCCACCGGCCAGGACATACCCAACACGCAAAGCCAGACGTACCGGCCGAATCTCGTGCCCGGCCAGGATCCGAACGATGGTGCCAAGACGCCGCAGCAGTGGTTCAACACCGCCGCGTTCGAAGTACCGGCGCAGTTCACCTACGGCAACGCCGGGAGGAACATCGTGACAGGGCCCGGTGTCTTCACTGTCGACATGTCGCTCATGCGCAACATCAGGCTCGGCGGAAGCAGGAGCCTGCAGTTCCGGCTGGAAGCATTCAACGCGTTCAATAGCCCGGTCTGGGGCGACCCGACACTGTCGATGGCCAACCCGGCACTGTTCGGCACGATCAGCACCACCAGAACGCCGATGCGCGAACTGCAGATCGGGGTGAAGTT
>JALDXQ010000365.1:0-4026 GCA_032156805.1 Acidobacteriota bacterium | reverse complement strand
CGCCCCCGCCCGTTCACGATTCACTGCCTGACACCCTCGCGTTGACCGGAGCCCTAGGCGAGCCCTTTCTTATAGAGTTCGAGCAGACGAGCCCATGCCTTCTCGGCATCGGGCTGGTTATAGACCGTCGAATCCGGCGGGCACCAGCCGTGCGCGCCCG
Organism: Acidobacteriota bacterium; assembly: GCA_032156805.1. Taxonomy (GTDB): domain Bacteria; phylum Acidobacteriota; class Vicinamibacteria; order Vicinamibacterales; family UBA2999; genus Gp6-AA40. The sequence goes on along the minus strand of JALDXQ010000365.1, from coordinate 3,866 downwards.
AATACACTTCGATCTCCGCAGACTGACCCGACTTGGCGAACGTGTCCTTCAACACGTTCTTCTCGTCCGGCGCGCGCTGGTCGTCGTTTCCCGCGATGGCAACGAGCATCGCAGCCTTCGTCTTCGACGCCTGCAGGTGCGGGCTGTTTGGCTCCTTGGTCACCAGGCCACCACCGTGGAATGACGCAACCGCGCCCACGCGATCCGGTACCGCTGCCGCGGTGCGGAACGCCATCGGACCGCCCATGCAGTAGCCCTGGGTACCGATCTTCCGGTTCTTCGCCACCGCCTGCTGCTGGTCGAGCCACGCGATGAACGCCTTCGCGTCGGTCATGTGGGTCGTCTCGCTCAGCTGCTTGGCGAGCGGCAGCAGCTCAGGGATCGGCGTTGCCGAGCCCTTTGCCGCGGTGGGCGCCTTCTGGGTGCGATAGAACGGGTTCACCACGAGCACCGAGTAGCCCGATTCGGCGAGCCGTTTGCCCATCTGCCGGAACGCCGGCCGCAATCCGAAGATGTCCGGCCACACGAGTACACCAGGTGCTGTCCCGCTCACTGGACGGATGAAAACTGCGTCGCAGGTGCCATCGGGTGTCTTGATCGTCACGTCCATTTCGGTCACGTCGACCGCGTTGACCACCTTCGGCAACCCCAGCGCGACGCCGGCTGCCACCAGAGTGCCAAACTGCCGCCGTGTCACCTTTCCGGCTGCCTCGTACTCCTGTCGATCCTGCTCAAAATGATCCTGATCGCACATATTCGCTCCTCATCCAACTCTTGCCCGCCACACTTTAATGCAGAATCCAGAATTCAGAATGCAGAAAGTGCCACCGCACCGAGCGAAGCGGACGCTGTCTGCATTCTGCATTCTGAATTCAAATTACGCCGGATCACCCCGCACTGCGCCTGATCAGTAAGACCGTTTGATCGTCGACCTGGCTGCCATGAGCCCGTGCGTCGGCCAGCAGCCGGTTGGCGATGGTGGACAGCGGCTGATCGGCGCTCGACCGCAGCACGCCCTTTGCCCACTCGAGGCCAAGTTCGTTGCTTTTGGCATCGAACACCTCGATCAAGCCGTCGGTCAGCAGCGCAAACAGGTCGCCGGGCCGGCATTCGACCGCTGCCGAGCTGAACGTGGTCTCTTCGAGCATGCCGACCGCAATCTGAGGCGATGTGACCTCTTCGACGCAGCCGCCTCGTACCCGCAGCACGGGAAGATGACCGGCTACCGCGCATTCCAGCTCATCCCCCGGCCCGCCGCGCACGCACGCGACGGTCACGAACATCTGCGGCTGCTTGAGCGGCATCAAGACAGCGTGAATGTCGTCGAGCAGTGAGGCGATCGAGCCGCCCGCCCGGGCGCGCATTCGCAGCGAGCTCTTGAACATGCCCACGACAACACCGGGACCGACACCATGCCCGGAGACATCGGCGACATAACCGAGCCAGCCGTTATCCTGCTCAACGAGATCGACCAGGTCGCCGCCGACATCGCCGCTTGCGGCCGACCATCCCAGGAACTCGAAGTCGCCAATCCGTTTCTCCACGGCCGGCACGAGCACGCGGTGGATATCACGGGCGATCGCGATCTCCGCCTGCGCGCGCAGATACCGCGTGGCGGTCATGCTGATGAATATCAGGAAAAACGTGTAGCCGGTGGTGACCGTCACGATCAAGCCGATACCATCGAACATCAGGCGTCGCGGCGGCGTTGCGGATAGCGGAAAGAAGAAGCCAGGGACCACGAGCACGTAGGTGAGGTGAGCCGCGAACATCGCGACATAACCCCAACGTCGCGGGGGCATCCCCACCCTTGCATAACCAATGGCAAGCAGCCCACACGCCAGCACGTTGATTGCGAGCAGTGTCGCAGGCTGCCGGCCGCCGGTGAGGACGTCGAACACGAACCCGAGAGACGAGAACGTGGTGAAGATCGCGATCCAGAAGTGGATCAGCTGCCGCGCCGGCAGCGCGCGAACGAGATCGGGAAGCGGGTTGACACGGCGGGGCATTACTTGCGCCGCGCGCCGCGCTCTGTGCTCTCGACGTAGTGACGGGTGATGTTCATGCTGCCGTCGGCGGCGGGCGAGAATTCCACGATCGTGCCGGACCACGAGAAGCGCATGCTGTCTTTGCCGAACTCGAGTCTCCGAAGCTGCTCATTATAGGTTTGGCGCCGCCTCCCAGGGCTTGCCGCGTCCCACACGCAACTGAGTTACCAGCGAAGCTTCAGCGTCGGTGTCGTAATCAGTCAAATCGCGGTAGGATGTGCGGCTCCTAACGGCGCCGGAGGAATCCCATGAATACCGTTGCTGTGGAAACGCAGGCCTCAACGCTGCTGAGACGCTCGCTGCCGTGGATCGGGTGGCTGCTGTCCGCCGCCTCCATGTCGATCCTGTTGATGAGCGCACGATGGAAGCTGACCTTCGATCCCTGGTACGTGCAGGAGTGGGGAAGGATCGGCTGGGAGACGGGTGCGCTGCCGCGCATCGCTCTCGTGCAGCTCACCTGCGTCGTGTTGTACCTGGTTCCGCAGACGGCCGTGCTCGGCGCCGTGCTGCTGACCGGCTATCTGGGTGGTGCGATGTCTCAGTACGTCCGGATCGGAGAGCTGTATCCGCCGCTCGTTCCGCTGACGACGGCGCTGCTCGCGTGGGCAGGACTGTTTCTGCGTGAGGAGCGGCTTCGAATGCTCCTGCCGCTGCGCAGGAAGCATCAGTAGTTCAGGGTTCCACGTTCACCGTGAACCCTGAACCATGAACGTTGAACTGCCGCTTACTTACCCCGAGAACGCTGCATCCGTTCGTAGGACTTCTCGTTCTCCAGACAGAACTCGTCGACGAGCTCGGTGTCGAGCTCGATGTGCTGGCTCAGACTGACCGTGAACGGCTTGGTGTAGTTCTTCGGATCATCGATGGTGAGCTCGATGTCGAGCGTCCCGTAGTTCGGGCGCCGGATCCGTTCGGTCATCTTCGCGACGTCGCTCATCGGGCTGCCGCCGGTATCGATCCACAGGTCATCGCGGAAACCGGTCGTCTGCACGACGAGCGTGTCGCCCTCCCACGCGCCAACCGAGTAGCCATTCCAGGCCGGGGTGGGATCCTCCGGGAACGGGCGCCCGTCGGTAAAGATCTGCCGGTACATCGCGTTCACTTCGTAGAGCAGCGCGAGCTGCTTCGGTGTCTGGATGATCTTGGTGAGGTGCGGCAGCGTCCACGCGCGCGGCGGGTTGTCGGGCAGACAGCGCACGTGCGGATCGTCGCGGCTGTCATCCGCCCTGCGCTCCTTCGCCATTTTGGCCGCATGCGGTTGATACGGCAGGCCGTCGGGCAGGTTGCGACCGAGGTTGCCACCGAGCGGTGAACCGCCGATCTCGCTGCCACACTCGATGAATGTGCCGGAGCCTGGCGCGCACCGGGTGGGATTGGTGGCATGCCACAGACCCGAGAAGTCCGGCTTGCCGTCGGGCAGCCGGGGGGTGGGCGCCGTGAGATCGGGAGAGCCGTCGGCCTTTCTCGGTACGTCGGCGGTCGGATATTTCAACCACTGGCCGAAGCTGAGAGATGGAACTGCGAGAGCAAGGATCAGAACCAAGATGACATGACGCAATGCAGGCATACATCCTCCGGATGTCCTGACGGGAGTCTAGCGGCACAGGCCAGACGTATCAATCAGTAATCAACCGGTTTTCTCGATGCGAAATGGGAAGCGCCCGACACACGGACGGCACGCACGGCGCCTACAATCAAGAGAGTCCCATGCCGATCGACCTCGCGCGCATCTTTCGTCCGCTCAAACGTGACCGCACCCGGGTGGACGCCGCGCGCATGCGCGACCTCGACCGGGTCGTCAACCTGTGCCGCGGGGGG
>JALDXQ010000364.1:0-4155 GCA_032156805.1 Acidobacteriota bacterium | reverse complement strand
GCGTTCACGATTCACTGCCTGACACCCCCTGTTCATTTCCGTTCGATCTTGACTGACTGAATCACCACATCCTTGACTGGACGATCACGCGGCCCTGTCTGCGTGCTGCCAATCTTGCGGACCACGTCCAGCCCGCTCTCGACCTCGCCAAACACCGAGTGCCTGTTGTCGAGATGCGGCGTGGGGCCGAGGGTGATGAAGAACTGTCCGCCGTTGGTGTTGGGCCCGGCGTTGGCCATCGACAGGATGCCAGCCTTGCGGTGCCGCAGGTTCGGGTGGAACTCATCGGCGAACTTGTAACCCGGCCCGCCATACCCCTGGCCGAGCGGGTCGCCACCCTGGATCATGAAGCCGTCGATGACCCGGTGAAAGATGGTGCCGTCGTAATACGGCTGCTTCCCCTTCTCGTTGGTGCGCGGGTCGGTCCACTCCTTGGTGCCCTCGGCGAGGCCAACGAAGTTGGCCACTGTATTGGGCACTTCCTCGTCGAACAGTCGGATCGTGAAGTTACCTTCGCTGGTGATGAACTCTGCGTAGACAGGCATCCACAGAGGATAACACCGGCCCGGGATACAATTTTTCCCGTGAGCCCAGTTCTCCAGACGGCCGAGGACCGACGCATCGCCGAGGTCGCCACGGGCATGAGTGGTGATCCATTTGCCATCCTCGGGCGGCACATCGTCACCATCGATCAGCGCCCGGCTGTCATCGTGCGAACCATGCAGCCGGGAGCGTCTGCCGTCGAGCTCATCACGGACAACCAGGTCACGCCGATGGTTCGCCGACATCCCGATGGGCTCTTCGAGGCGCGGCTGCCGCTCGAGAGTCGCGATTCTGATTTCGGCTACCGGTTCCGTGTGTTCGACGCCGGGGCCGGAGCGCGCGATGTCGAGGACCCCTATCAGTTCGGACAGATGTTGTCGGACTACGACCTGCACCTGTTCAGCGAGGGAACGCATCTGCGGGCGTGGGAGAAGTTCGGTGCGCACGTGGCGACGATTGGGCATTTCACCGGCGTACATTTCGCCGTGTGGGCGCCGAATGCCCAGCGGGTGAGCCTGATCGGCGACTTCAACGGATGGGACGGGCGCGTTCACCCGATGCGCCGTCTCGTGCCGTCAGGTGTGTGGGAGCTGTTCATCCCGGACCTGCCAACTGGCGCCTGCTACAAATACGAGGTTCGCACGCAGGCCGGCCATCTTCTCGAGAAGTCCGATCCGTACGCGCAGCGCTTCGAGGTGCCGCCAAACAGTGCGTCGATCATCTGGCAGGACGGCGAGTATCAGTGGAACGACGACCGCTGGATGCACGAGCGGCAGTCGTATGCCGGCTGGCACGAGCGGCCGATGTCGATCTACGAAGTTCATCTCGGCTCGTGGCGGCGCGTACCCGAGCAGGGCTCTCGCTACCTGACCTACCGCGAGCTGGCGCGCGATCTGATTCCCTACGTGCGAGAGCAGGGCTTCACGCACATCGAGCTCATGCCGGTGATGGAGCACCCGTTCTCGGGCTCGTGGGGCTACCAGGTCATCGGCTTCTTTGCGCCGACGAGTCGCTTCGGCACGCCCGACGACTTCCGCTACTTCATCGACGAGTGTCATCGACACGGGCTGGGTGTGATTCTCGATTGGGTGCCGGGACACTTTCCCAAAGATCCGCACGGGCTCGCCCGGTTCGACGGCACCGCCCTCTACGAGCACGACGACCCCCGCCAGGGCGAGCAGAGGGATTGGGGCACGCTGATCTTCAACTACGGGCGGACGGAGGTGCGCTCGTTTCTCCTGAGCAGCGCGCTCTACTGGCTCCAGGAGTTCCACCTCGACGGCCTGCGCGTCGATGCGGTCGCGTCGATGCTCTACCTCGATTATTCGAGATCGCACGGCGAGTGGATCCCGAATCAGTACGGTGGCCGCGAAAACCTCGAAGCCGTCGACTTCCTGCAGCGCCTGAACACGGTGACGCACGGGCGTTTGCCGGGAACGATCACCGTCGCCGAAGAGTCAACCGCGTGGCCGGCGGTCAGCCGTCCGACCTACGTTGGCGGGCTGGGGTTCACCTTCAAATGGAACATGGGCTGGATGCACGACATGCTGCAGTACGTCCAGCAGGATCCGGTTCACCGCCGCTGGCATCACAATCAGATCACGTTCTCGATGCTGTATTCGTTCACCGAGAACTTCGTGCTGCCGTTCTCACACGACGAGGTGGTGCACGGCAAGCGGGCGATGCTCGACAAGATGCCCGGCGATCTCTGGCAGAAGCACGCGACGCTGCGCGCGTTGTACGGCTACATGTTCGGGCATCCCGGCAAGAAGCTGATGTTCATGGGAGCGGAGTTCGGGCAGTGGCGCGAGTGGGATCACGACTCGAGCCTCGACTGGCATCTCCTCGATGAGCCGCTGCATCGCGGCCTGCAGACGTGGGTTCGCGATTTGAACCAGACGTACCGGCGTGAGGCGTCGCTGCACGAGGTCGATTTCGAGGGGCAGGGGTTCGACTGGATCGACTGCCAGGACAACGAGAACAGCGTGATCTCGATGATCCGGCGGGCGCGGCAGCCGCACGATTTCACGGTGATGATCGTCAACTTTACGCCGGTCCCGCGCCCGCTGTATCGTGTCGGTGTGCCTGAAGCCGGCTGGTATCGCGAGGTGCTGAACAGCGACGCCGAGCTCTACGGCGGCAGCAACATGGGCAACGGCGGCGGCATCCACACCGAGCCGGTCGCCGCGCATGGCTACGAGCACTCGCTCGGTCTCGTCATCCCGCCCCTCGGGTTCGTGCTTCTCAAGAAGTAAACGTCCACCGTCCCTGGTGCCCTCCTTTACTTGACAACCAAGTAAAGAGCATGGCACCCTCTGCGCCACTTCACTTGGATGGGTAGTGGAATGGCTGAACGCGTCGAATTACTGCAGGGGACCCTCGATCTCATCGTCTTGCGGGCGCTCGCGACGATGGGGCCGCAGCACGCCTACGGGCTGGCCTCACGTCTCGAGCAGGTGGCCGAACATCCGCTCATGCTCAACCAGGGCACGCTGTATCCGGCGCTCGTGCGGCTCGAGCAGAAGGGCTGGATCAAGGGCACGTGGCAGCGGACGGAGAGCAACCGCGAAGCGAAGTACTACGCCATTACGAAGACCGGTACGCGCGCGCTCGACAAGCAGGCCGAGCGCTGGCGGCGCCTCGCCGGTCTGGTCGACAAGCTGTTGCTGGGCCGTGCGTAGTGTCCGGCTTAGCCGTACGTAGTGTCCGGCTTCAGCCGGACCAGAGGACGTAGTGTCCGGCTTCAGCCGGACCAGAGTGCTCTATGCGACGATTCGTTCTTCGATTGCTCAACACCTTCCGGCCGGGTGCGGCCGGGGAGGATCTCGCGCGCGAGGTCAACGCGCATCTCGCGCTGCTCGAGGACGAGCATCGTCGTCGAGGTCTGCCTCCGGATGAAGCGCGCCTGGCCGCCCGCCGCGCGATCGGCAGCGCCGCGCTGGTGAAGGACATCCATTGGGACGCGCGATCGTTTGTCAGGCTAGAGGAAATCGGCCGTGATTTCAGGCACGCCGTGCGTACCTTGCGGCGATCTCCAGGATTCGCGTTGGTCGCGGTACTTGCCCTCGGCCTCGGCATTGGCGTCAATACCACGTTCTTCACGATCGTCAACGCCATCTGCCTGCGTGGGTTGCCGATCGAATCGCCCGATCGCGTCATGTTCGTGTCGCTGCGCGACGCACAGGGTCGCGGCGGCGCCCTCTCTGTCGCCGAGTTCGAGGAACTTCGAGCGGTGACGAAATCGTTGGGAGAGGTCGGCGGCTACACGAACACCGTGGCGGCCGTAGCCGACGCGCGGCAGCCGCCAATGCGTGTGCCTGGTGCCTTCATCTCGGCGGGTGGTATCGAGTTGCTCGGCGATCGACCGATTCTTGGACGCACGTTCCGCGTCGACGAGGATCGCCCGGGGGCCCCGGCCGTCGTCATGCTCGGGTGGGAGTTGTGGCACTCTCGCTACGCCTCGGACCCGGAGATCGTCGGGCAGTCGATCACGGTCAACGGCGTGCCCTCGACCATCGTCGGCGTGATGCCTCGAGGATTCATGTTTCCGGCCAACGCCGATTTATGGCGGCCGCTGGCGAGCTACCCCCCGGCGGTGCGTCAGTCGCGCAC
>JALDXQ010000363.1:0-4242 GCA_032156805.1 Acidobacteriota bacterium | reverse complement strand
ACGGCGCGCCGCTGTGGTCGGACCTGTTCCATGGCCGCCTGGACGATGTGCGATTTTACGGCCAGCCGCGTACGCAGCCCCAGATCGTGAGCGACATGAACACGCCAGTTCAGTAAACACAAGGGACGATAAGAACGATTAGCAGCGTGTTCGGCGGGTGAGGTTCGCCCTGCTCCTCTTCGACACCGCGCCGAATCTGCCGGGAACACCGACCTTTGACCCGATCAAGCCCGTTTCACCCGGTTTCTTCGCCGGTTGGCTGACCGTCAGCCATACGGTCTGATTCACAGGTGTCGATCAGATCGCGTCGAGCGGGATCAACAGCTTCTACAAGACGAGCGGCGAGGTGTACCGGAGCGGCTGTTCGACGGCAACTGGCCAGCGTCTCTAGTCAGGTGTGACCAATCGACGCGAACGGGTTCACGCGCTCGCGACGTGTGCCCGGTGCAGCCCGGAACCTCTTTCGTCTCACTGACGTGCACCGGCACTCGTACGGGCGCGTATTCCGAACGTCGCTCAGGCCAGCCTCGTTCCACGTACACTTCTCCGATGGCAACAGGCCTGTTCTACTTCGGCGCGAACGCCGTTGCGCTGACGGCGAACCTGCTCACCGGCGCCGGCCTCCTCGTCTCGAATCCCGCGACCCGACCGAGCCCGCTAGACGGTGATCAGGGGCGATCGTTGGCGCGATACGCACCAATCGGGTTCAGGGCCTCGTGAAAGCGGGTTCTGTATCCCCAATCACTTCGAAGCTCGATTGCTGCTGTTCACGCACACCAAGAGGTCCATACACCGTCGCGACTATCGAATACGTGCCGGGCGGCAGCGAACGCCAGCTGAAAAAATGATGCTTCGCGGCGTCGGCGCCGTCGAGCTGCGTGTCGCTGCTGCGAGCGAACTCTTCGCCGTCAAGCAGAACCCGCAGCAGACGATTGTCAGGGTGCGGTGACACTCTGACCAGGGTCTGCACCGAGGCCGGAGCTACTGCGTACCTGGTTGCGAGTCGCAGCTCGAGCGCCGGATCCGGCGCACCAGCGGACGCGGCCGCCTGTGGCGACAAGAGTCGCGCATCGTAAAACCGCGTCGCATTAGCTCGGGCGGCCACTCCCTGTGCTGACGCTCCGCAGCCCGTCACCAGCAGCGCGTATATCGCCAGACCGGAAACCGTTCGTCGCCCGTTCATGAAACACCTCTCTCACAATCCGAAGGTCTCTGATCTGTTCAACGGTGAACGCGCGGTATTGGAACAGGGAGGAGAGGATGGCGGTTCCGGCACGCGGACGCGCGAGCTCAGCCGGTGAGCTATGGGCTGTGCTGGCGGAGGCGGCCACACAACGGGCATTCCGCCAAACACGCGCGCCGAAAAACTCCGTCAGGACTGATGGACTGAGGCTGTCGAGGGCCGCGTCACAGAGCTAGCAACGACTTCACACACTCGCCAGTTCGCCTGGCGTTCACCTTCGACGCGATCGCACCGTGGGCGGTCTTCCCCGCGATCCTTGCAGGTGAGTGCGAACGTTAGCTTGCCTCCGGCCGCCGTCTTGACGTTGCTCACCTTGCACTCGGTTTCCTCCGCGGCCGCGGCCAGCATTTTCACCACGTCTTTGGCGTCCTCGGGCTGCCCAGGGCGAATGTTCTTGGTTGTCTCGGTCAGCTCGGTGACACCGATCGCGGGCGTGCTGGGCTTGCATTCGAGGCCCTTGCCGTTCTTGAGCGCAACGACCCGCTGGGCACCCTTGCTGATCAGGATCCAATTGTCGTAAACGGCCACGCGTTCGGCGATGCAAATTCTATCGGCATGACAGGTCCTCATTCGGGGAGCTTCATTCCCATTGGCCCGGTGGGACCCTGCCGTCCGTCGCAATAGAAGCGATTGGACCACGGGCTCTGCTAGTACATCTTCGACGCGTCGAGCCGGTCGCTATCGTTGTATTTGCCTTCAAGCTGATCGGTTCCGAGATTGGCAATGCGGTGAAATTTTTCCACCGAGCCGCTCGAGTTCCAGCGAATCGTGACGTAGTACCCGCCTGCCGTGGTGTAACTGCCGGTTCCCTCAGGGCTCAACAACGCCTGCGAAATGTTGTTGGGCGCGGTCGACGTCCACTTCACGAGTCCGCGGCGTTCGAATGCATAGTAGTACGTGTCTGCGCCCATGGTCACTTTCCACCAGCCCACGGGCCAGGGCGGCGCGGTCAGGCGATCAGACAAATTCTGCAGCGCCGTCTTCGACCTGGGGAAGCTTTTTCGCTGACTGGCTTCGCGGTCCCACGACACGTGGATGTGATTCGTGTGATCGCCCTTGAACCCGCCCGTCTCGCGCCCGCGCGGCTCGGGATACCAGATCCACTGGTTGTAAATGAAATAGCTCCAGCCGATTTCGTCGCGAAGCGGCAGCAGCACTTCGTTGATGATGCCCCAGGCGATTCTGTCCTCGTCCGGGCGGCTCACCAAGAGCCCGATGTCGAGCGCGCGCCCTTCGTCGTGATCATCGGCGTCCTTCTGGTAGATGCCCAGGGGGCGCGTCACTGGGAAATTTGAATGGACAATGTCCCAAAACGCCAACGGACCCGGTTGTGGCCCATCCCAGCCCATGTTTCACTCTCCCTTCACGACGGCGGCGAACTGACTTAGCGACCGACACTAATGACAACGCTCTGCGCGCGTTCCTTGAACAGCTCGCGAGCAGGTGCTCGCTGCCCAGACCGTGATGTCTTGTCTGCTATTACCTTCGAGCTCGGTCGGCGAGGCCACGATCACCGTGCTGGTCGTAACGCGGTCGCCACTTGTAGAAGATTTGTGAGAACGTCACTCAAGGCTCTCGGCTTAGAACGGAGAGCTGGATATCACCTCTGTCCCGTGATTTCACATCCGCGACGACGACGTCTGATTGATTTCAAGGCGCCGGCGATATGACCGCCGCTTTCCCGTCATGCCAACGCACTTCCATCGACGGTCCTCGGCCGGGACTTCCATCCTGACCGTCCGCCGCGAACAACTCGAAGATCACCGAGCCATCCGCCGGCTGCTTGCTTTCAATGACGCGCACCGGCTCGAACGAACTCGGCGCCGCGCCAGCCGCAGCGCGGACCGGGTCGGGCACGGACGACCAAGCGACGTCGCGTTGGATCTCCATGACCGTCCACGCTCCGTTCGATTGCACTAGATCGAGCTCGACCTCATCGCCATTCGGCATCGTGCCGGTGACTTCATACTCGTTACCGTCAGCGTCGCGTTCACCGCTTGTGATCGCGATGCCCGGCACCGCAACAGAGGTTGCCGCCGCGATCTCCGCGGGCACAACGGACGCCGCGGCCTGTGGCGGCGGTGTTTCCGGCCCCGGTGCTGAACAGGCGGCCACAGCCAATGCGAGTGCAGCGAGCACGTATTGAACCCTGGTCATGTGGCTAGCCTCCTCTGGTTGAACGGTCGCCTCAGGAACAGCAACCATCGCCACTCATACGAGATGTTACCTTGCGAGGCCAGCCAACTTTGCTGTAGCGCAGCGCCCCTCAGAACATTGATCGGCAAGCGGAAGAAGGAACGTAGACTGATTCTCAATGGCGCCGCAGCGCAGATTGAGTTCTCGCAGGGACAAGGGGTCGGTGTCCGCGATGGACGATAGGAACGATTAGCAGGGTTTTCGCGCCGTTGGTTTTCGGGATCGAGCGCCTGAAGGCGTGACCGCCACGCCGATCGCGCGCCCAGCACACCGTAATACAGCAGGAGGTTGATCGGCGGCCGCGGCGTGAGCGCCGCCAAGCGCTCAAGCAACTCCACCGGCTCGAAGAGGAGTTGCGTCGTCCCGTCCGCCCACCGGTGCCGCAGATCGAGGACCACCTGCCCGTCCGCCGTCAGGTGCAGCCGGTCGGCGGCGATCGGCGGGCGCATCGCGTAGCGGCACAGCCGTTTGGGCCGCGCTCGATCCCGCGGTCGCACGACCACGCCCGCATGGAGATCGAAGCCTCGACGAAGCGGCGCCCACGCTCGAGCCACCGTTCAAGTTGGTTGCCCGCGACAAGCCCGGCGTCGCACGAACGATGCGACAGGGTTATGTCACAGTTCACGTCACAGTGGGACGATCCGAAGAAAGAGATCGGTCTGCGATGAACAGCGCCGCCGAAGGCGGCCGCCCGAGCAAAGCGAGGGCCAGAAAATAGCGAGCCATCACCTGAGCGAAGCGACGGTGATGGCTCCTCGGGCTGGACTCGAACCAGCAACCCTCCGGTTAACAGAATGGCGTAG
>JALDXQ010000362.1:0-4418 GCA_032156805.1 Acidobacteriota bacterium | reverse complement strand
GCGCGCAGCCTTGCGCCGGAACGGCTCCCGACGGGTGAGTCGCTGGTTGGCCTGTGGCGCGATCTGAAGGCGGAATCGGCGCGCCAGGAGAAGTCGGTCTATGAGACATCGTCGATGCTCGCGCTCTCGGCGGTGCGTGCACTGCCGCATGGAGCGCGCTGGCTCGGGACGTCAGCGGCCGTGGGGGCCGCACGCGCAGGTCAGGTGCTCGCCGCATCGCTGCTCGACCAGTATCGGGTGACATTGCGCGACATTCGGGAAGTGGGTTACACGGAATACGCGACCAGGCAGCTCGGTCCCTACGTTCGCGCCGCGGCCTCTCAGTTTCGGCCGGGGAAGTCCACGTTGACGGGACGCCTGCTGGATCGCCGTGCGAGGAAGTCCACATGAATCGACAACTGGGCCCGGCTTTGTACCTGTGTGGTGTCGTGTGTCTGGTTGCTGTGACGAGGGCGCAAGGCCCTCCTGCGGCAACGCCGGCGGCACCGGCGCCGGAGATGGTGAGTCCGGGCGAGCTCGTGATCGAGCCGGCCACGCTCATCAACCTCGGTTTCGAGTGGTTCATCCAGGGCGACACCAACCGGAACGCCGTGGTCCAGGTGTCGTATCGCAAGGCGGGCACGAACGAGTGGAAGGCGGCGCTCCCGCTGCTGCGGCTCCAGGGCGAACGCATCTACGCCGAGTCGAGAGTCGACGTGATCGCGCCAAACATGTTTGCCGGCAGCATCCTCGACCTCGAGCCCGACACGCCCTACGAGGCACGCTTCGTGATGTCGGATCCGGACGGTGTTCGCGGGCAGGGCGAGCGCGTGGTGACCGTTCGCACGCGCGCGGAACCGCAGCCGTACGCTGGCGGTCGTGTGTTCCATGTCTATCCGCACGGGTTCATGGGCACGAAGGTCGAGCCGTCGTTCGAAGGCCTGATGTGTGCGTACAACTACTGGTGTGCCGGCACGGACTGGGCGACGTCAGGCCGGCCACGCGTCCGGCCGGGAGACACGATCCTCGTGCACGCCGGAACCTACCGCTACAACCGGTACGAGTACACCAACAACGCCACTGTCAATCGCACTGTGCCGCTGGATGGGACGTACTACCTCACTGCGGACGGCACGCCTGACATGCCGATCGCCATCAAAGCCGCTGGCGATGGCGACGTGGTGTTCGACGGTGACGGGAACTTCGCGCTCTTCGACGTGAAGGCCGCCGACTACACCTACTTCGAAGGCTTGACGTTCAGGAACACCGAGGTGGCGATTGCCGCCGGCACGCAGTTCATTGCCGGCGCGAAGGGGTTGACGGTGAAGAGGAGCCGGTTCGAGAACGTGGGAGCCGGTATTTTCACGAACTTCGCCGGCTCGAGCCACTTCTACATCGCGGACAACACGTTCATCGGCAGGAACGATCCGACGCATCTAATCGGCTGGGCGGGTGACTTCTGGACGAAGTTCCACGGTGTCGAGGGGCAGATCTTCCCGCCGAAAATGGCCTCGTATGTCGCGGTCAAGCTGTACGGGCCAGGACACGTCGTGGCCTACAACTACATCGCGGACTTTCACGATGGCATCAACGTCGAGACCTACGGCAATCCGGATGGCTCGTTCGCCTCGGGGCCCGACATCCTCGACGGCCCGAAGTACCCGACGCGCGAGTTCTGGGATCGGCGGCCCGTCGCCATCGATTTCTACAACAACTACATCACCAACTCACACGACAACCCGATCGAAGCCGACGGCAGCATGCACAACATCCGTGTCATGCGGAACATGCTGATCAATCATCCGTCGCATGCGTTCTGCAATCAGCCGACGCTGGGTGGGCCGGTCTACTGGGTCCGCAACATCGCGTACAACCTGCCGGCCGGCTCGACGCGCCTGACCAACGGCGCCGCCGGCGTGTTGTTTTACAACAACACGATCCTCTCGGAGACCACGGTCGCGGCCGCATCGAACATCCACTGGCGAAACAACCTGATGCTCGGCCAGAACGCCGCGCCCGCGATCCTCAGCGTCAGCACGTTCACGAATTACACCTCGTCGGACTACAACGGTTTCCGCGTGAATCCCGGGTCGAAGTCAGCGTTCGAGTGGGCTGCGCCTCCCGCCGGCGTGCCGTCCGACTTTACCGGACCCGGCCACAACGCCAAACTCGAGACGCGCAGGTTCACGTCGCTCGCCGAGTACGCGGCAGCAACGGGACAGGATCGCAACAGCGTGGCGGTGGACTACGACGCCTTCATGAACGTGCGACGGCTCGATGCGCAGGACACTGCTTCCGTGCAGAAGCTGTATAAGGCTGAGGAGTTCGACTTCCGTCTCAAGGCGTCGTCGGCTGCTGTCGATCGTGGTGTGCCGCTGGCAACAGTGACGGAAGGGTTCGCGGGAAAAGCGCCCGACCTTGGGGCGTTGGAAGTGGGGCAGGCCGTACCGCACTATGGCCCACGGAAATAGCAAGTGCAAAGTTTAAAGGTCAAAGTTCAGAAGTAAGTTGAAAGTGCTCTTTGCACTTACTTCGCAACTTTGACCTTTGAACTTACCTACTTTCTGGGGACCGCGTACATGATCCCCGTGTACTGCATCTCCTCCCACGTCTGGTCTCCCCACTTCACGTCAATCGTGGGATCGGGATTCGAGCGATTCGCTGTCGAGTTGTCGTACCACGCGGTGGATCGAATGCGAGCGCCCTTGGGAATCTGCATTGGCTGCTGGTACATGTAGTACGTCTGCCAGTTGAAGTCATAGCGCGGCACCGACAGGATCGGCCGGCGCGTGCCATCAGGCAGTTCGAGTTCGTAGCTCCATCGTTTCCCGCGAACGTGCGTATGCGGGAACAGCCCCCAGAGCGTCGCGTCCTGCGCAAACGTCGCGTCGGTGCTCACCTCGTGATTGGAAGCGCCCGCAGGGATCGTGAAGCGGCTGTTGAGAAACTGCGAGACACGGATCTCCTCATCGGGCGGCTCCTTCGCGAAGACCAGCCCAACTCTGCTGCGATCGGTGTCGGCCTTTCCGGTGGCCGTGTAGTGCATCTGGAGATGCAGCACGCCACCAGGCGGCAGACGAAGCGCGGTGCCGGCAGGGAAGACCTGAGGGTTCGTGCCAGGTGCGTAGGTCGCGAGCAGCCTGCTCACGAAGTTACCTTCGCGTGGCGGCCGGTTGCCTTGTTGCGGGCGCGGGGGAATTCGGCTGTCTTCCCGATTCGGCTGCAACGCGGGCGGCGTTCGCGGACCGTCGGGCGGAGTCTCGTAGTACACGAGGATGTGATGCACGAGCAAGCGATTCCCTGGCCGCGCCTCGATTGCTTGCAGCCACTTCTCCTCGGTGAAGTTGGTCGGGATATAGAAGTGCTCGTACTCGACGGTGCCCTTCGCCGGCACGGCGTATTCCTCCTGCATCTCGAAGACAACATCAGGCTGGCCGATGCGCCACCCTGCGGCGAAGGTCGGTGCGGCGGGAAGGTCTGCAGGATCGCCCTCGGGCGCGCCCGCTGCCGTCCATCGTTCGAGCAACTCTTTCTGCGCCGGCGTCAGGCCGCGTTCGTTGCGGAACGTGCCGTGCGGCGCCTCAGCATGCCATGGCGGCATCACGCCGTTGGTCACTTGCCGCACGATCGACTTGGCCCATGGCCGTACGTCGGCGTAGGTGATGAGAGACATCGGTGCGATCTCGCCGGCACGGTGGCATTCCACGCAATTGGCGTACAGGATCGGGGCGATGTCGCGAGTAAAGGTGGGCGCGCTGGAAGACTGCGACGCGCCTTGCGCGTGCGGGTTGGTCTCGAGCGCCACAGCCAGGGCGATCGAGACGGAAATCAGGAGAACGAACCAGCGACTACGGTTGTGCGATGGCATAGAGGTATTTCTGACCTCTCAGATAGATCTCGTTGTCCACCAGGGCAGGAGAGGCGTCGAACCCGTCGTCGAGCGTGTTCTTCGCCAGGACTTCGAAGGCTGGCCCGGACTTGATGACGAGCGTCGTGCCTTCACGCCCGGGGAAGTAGATGCGACCGCGTGCCGAGACGGGAGACGCGAAGACATTCGGGACATCAGTCAGCCTCTGATTCTGATAGTGCGGCGTTCCGGTCTTCGCGTCAACTGCCGTCAGGATGCCTGAGTTGGTCTTCAGGAAATAGAGCACCCCGTCCACCAGCACCGGGGACGGGACGTAGGGCGTGTCGCGATCGAACGTCCAGACAATGGCGTTGGTCCCGTCGATGTTGCCCCTGGCGTCGGCCACCCGAATGGCCTTGAGATCGTTGCCGCGGAAGCCGCTCATGAGAAACAGCAGCCCGTCGCTGTAGACCGGTGACGGGATCGCGTTCATCGTCAACCCGTCGCTCTCCCAGACAACCTCGCCGGTTGCCAGATCGTAGCTGCGCACCCGCTCCATCGCCGGAACGACCACCTGCGGCCGCCCGTTCAC
>JALDXQ010000361.1:0-4424 GCA_032156805.1 Acidobacteriota bacterium | reverse complement strand
GCCCACTGGCTGCAGGGGACCGCGCCGAGCGAGGCGCGGGGTGCCGTCGTCGTGGCCCTGGTGTCCGACGCGCGTGTGCGGAGGCTCAACGCAAGATACCGCGCAAAGAACGTCCCTACGGATGTGCTCTCCTTCGCCGCCGAGGAGCCCGGTTTCCTCGGGGAAGTCGTGATCGCGAGCGGAGTTGCCAGGCGTCAGGCCCGGCAGGCGGGACATCCGGTTCAGGTCGAACTGCGGGTCCTGGCCTTGCACGGCCTCCTGCACCTTCTTGGCTATGATCACGAGGACGATGACGGCCGAATGGCCCGGATCGAGCGTCGACTGCGCCGGAAGGGTGGCTTGCGCGAAGGGCTGATCGAGCGGGGTCGGCGATGACGGCGATCACTCCACTTGCGCTGTTCCTCCTCGGCCTCGCGACCCTGTTTCTTGGCGTAGTGCAGGCCGCCTTCAGTGCGCTCATGCGGCTGTCGCTGCGGCTGATGGCGGAGCGGGGCGGACGCGACGATCGCCTGGGGCACTACCTCGACGAGCCGCTGCAACTGTTCGTCCCCGTGCGCCTCCTGATCGGCGTCTGCACCGTGCTGGCAGGCGCGTTGATCGCACGACTCAGCGATATTCACAACGGTCTGTCGGTGACGACGTTCATCGTGTCGCTCGTCGCGTTCGTGGTCCTCTGCGAGCACGTGCTTCCGATGCTGATCGTGCGTCGTAATCCGGAAGGCGTGCTCGACTTCCTGCTGCCGGTGTTTCATCCCATCGCCCAGCTCCTGACACCGGTGACAGCGACGATTCTCCAGGTGATCGGTGTGCGCCGTGAGGTGCCGAACGGCGCGACGGACGCCGCGCAGCAGGCCCCGGCCAAAGAAGGCGAGCAGGAAGGAGGCACGATCTCGCAGGAAGAGGGGCGCGAGCTTCTGCAGTCGATCGTCGACTTCACCGAGACCGTCGTTCGCGAGGTGATGACGCCGCGACCGGACATCGTCGCGGTTCGTGCGGACGCCACGATTCAGGACCTCCGGACCTTGTTCCGCGAGGAGCAGTACTCGCGCATGCCGGTCTATCGCGACAATCTCGATAACATCCTCGGCATCGTTTTCGTCAAGGACCTGGTGGCGCTGCCGCCAACCGCCGAACCGCCGATGACCACGATGATGCGTCCGGCGTACTTCGTGCCGGAGAGCAAACGGGTCTCCGAGCTGCTCAAGGAGATGCAGCGCCGACAGGCGCAGATGGCGATCGTCGTGGACGAGTACGGCGGAACAGGCGGGCTCGTCACGGTCGAGGATCTCCTCGAGGAGATCGTTGGTGAGATT
The DNA here is from genome assembly GCA_032156805.1 of Acidobacteriota bacterium. Taxonomy (GTDB): domain Bacteria; phylum Acidobacteriota; class Vicinamibacteria; order Vicinamibacterales; family UBA2999; genus Gp6-AA40. The sequence goes on along the minus strand of JALDXQ010000361.1, from coordinate 3,111 downwards.
CGCGACGAATACGACGTCGAGAGCGAAACGGTCGTCGACGAGGGCGACGGGCTGTTCGTGTTCAGCGGAAAGGTCAGCGTGGACGAGGTGCGTGACCGCCTGGGCGTGGAGATTGAGCGCGAAGGGTTCGAGACCGTCGGGGGATACTTGCTCTCGTCATTGGGCCGCATGCCGTACGTGGGCGAAGTCGTCGATATCGACCGGCTCTCGTTCGAGGTGCTCGAGGTCGAACGCCGTCGAGTCACCAAGATCAGGGCCCGACGCAGAGATGAAACGGCGTCGGCCGAATAATTCCCACGTTCCAACCCCCGACTTCCAGACACGGCGTTGGAAGTTGCGCATTGGGCGCCATCCATGAAAGCCGGCTTCGTTTCGTTCATCGGTCGCCCCAATGCCGGCAAGTCCACGCTGCTCAATCGCATCGTTGGCCAGAAGCTCGCGATAGTCTCGGACAAGCCGCAGACGACGCGAACGCGTGTCGTCGGCGTGAAGAATTACCCGCCTTCGCCGCCGCTGGCGGCTACACCGAGCCAGGCTCCGCCTTCGTTACCCTCCGCCGTTGCGGCTGGGCAGGTGTACGACGGCCAGATCGTCTTCGTGGACACACCGGGCGTCCACAAGCCGACACATCGGATGAACGTGCGCATGGTCGACGTGGCGCTCGAAGCGATGCGCGAAGTGGATCTGCTGGCGCTCGTCGTTGACGCGTCCGTGAAACCGGGCCCTGGCGATCGATATATGGTCGACGTCCTGAAAGACGTGAAGGTGCCAGTGCTCCTCGTGCTCAGCAAGGTCGACGCGATCGCGAAGCCGCGCCTGCTGCCGCTCATCGAGCATTATCATCACGCGTTTCCGTTCGCGGAAATTGTGCCGGTCTCGGCCGTGGACGGGACCAACATCGAGACGCTCGAACGGCTCTTCCTCCAGTACCTGCCGGACGGAGAGCCGCTCTATCCACCAGATTACCTGACGGATCAGACCGAGCGATTCTTTGTGTCGGAGATCGTTCGCGAACAGGTGCTGGGGCTCACGCGCGACGAGTTGCCGTTCTCCACAGCCGTGGTCGTCGATCGCTTCGATGAAAGCGACGGTGCGATGCTGAAGCTCTATTGCACGATCCTGGTCGAACGCGAGTCGCAGAAGCCGATCGTGGTGGGGAAGGGCGGCGACATGATCAAGCAGATCGGCACGGCGGCGCGCCTCGCGCTCGAAGCGCACTTCGAGACGCGCGTGTTCCTCGATCTCCACGTGAAGGTCAAATCGGAGTGGCGGAACGACGAGCGGATGCTCGACGAAATCAACCGGCAGAACCGCGGCCAGCAATAGGCCCGGCTGCCGAACACAGGCCTAAGGGTACGTCGTCACCGGGACGTTGTCCACGAACAGGCGCCAGGCCTGTTGTACGCTCACGCGGTTCTGAGACAGCGCCCCACCGTACCGGATCGTTGCGTCCGGACGCGCCGACGACTGCGTCCACATTCTCTGCACGACCATGGCCACGCCAACGATCGGAACCCGGATGGTGAAGTAGGGAGGCAGCGTCGAGCGGCGATCGCGCGCCATCTCGAGGCGCAGTCCTTCGACACTGACGTCGACGATGTGCGCCGGCGCGCCGTCGGCGAATGCCTCGAACCGGTTGACGGATTTGCGAATCGATCGGCGAACCGGCCTGGCCTCGAGAACGGCCATCGCGACAAAGCACATGAGCATCGCGCGATCGACCGGACGACTGAGATACATCGTCTGCAGCGCGTCGCCTTGCGAGGCGGTCGCGGCATTGCCAATGAGAATCGAGGGCGTCTGAGGATGCCGGCCGCGCTGCTCCAGCAGGAGGCGGCGATGCGACACGTCGGCGATGAGGACCGCGAAGGGCAGGAGCATCTCGGCGGCCGCCGCCTGGGCCGTGGAGCGCACCACTGGTTCGAATCCGTCGGACCGCAGCCAATCTGCGACGGCCTCCCCTTCCGGGTTCGAGAGCGAAACAATGACGCGGGGGCAAGCGACCACGCGCCGGCTAGTGCAGTCGCTGTGCCATCGAGTTTCCGAAGTTTTTCGCTCGGTCAGCGCTCCGGCGCTCACACAACCGCAACGGAAAAGAGAGAACCGTAATCGAGCGGATCGGCAAGCTTCAGCTCTTCAACTACCCGTGGACGGTGCAGTTGCTCGACTCGATCCGCAAGTACCAGTCGGATCGGTGTCGACCTCAACCCGGGGAGGAGCGCTCTGCGGCGAGTCTTCTATTCGATCAACCAATGGGTCCATGGCCGCCAGTATCGCCAGTACCCGGAAGTCCCGCTCAATGCCACGCGCCGGTATCGGCAGTGGCTGGCATTTCGGTAACCGCAGCACCACCCGCTCGCCGCAACGAGGCAGTAGACTGCCGTTGGGGACGATGACGACCTGCATCGGCCTGCTTCGAGCCCGTGAACCCCAGGGCACACGAGGATTTCGATGTCGAGCCCGCGTGGTAGATTAAGCCTTTTGTGGATATGACCGGACTCGCACATGGCGGCTCAGCGCAGAATTGACCTCGTTCTCGACTCGGTCAGGCGACTGCTGCGGATTGGTGCGACTGCCAACCTCCTGAATCTGCTCCAGAAGCAGCACCCGGCCGATCTCGCGCAGATCTTCACCGAGCTTCAGGACAAGGAGCGCGAGGCTGCCTTCACCGTGCTGGCCGATCGCAACGGCCGCCTGGCGATGGAGGCCGTTTCCGAGCTTGGCCCCGAAGCCGGCGCCGCATTGCTGGCCACACGGCCGGCAGAGGAGATCGCGAAGCTCGCTCAGGAGATTCCTTCTGACGACGCCGCGGCCCTGATCGATTACCTGCCGGAGGAATTGTCGGCTGCCGTCCTCCACTTGATGCGGCCAAAGGAATCGACGGTCGTCGAGAACCTGCTCGAGTACGCCGAGCGCACGGCGGGCCGCATCATGAACCCGAATGTCTTCGCGTTGAACGAAGACATCACGGTCGGGGAAGCGATCACCGAAATACAGAGCGCTCGCGATGTCGAGATGGTCTTCTATCTCTACGTCGTCGATGAACGCCGCCATCTCGTCGGGGTTGTATCGCTCCGCCGGTTGCTGCTCGTGTCGCCGGAGACGCCGCTC
>JALDXQ010000360.1:0-4444 GCA_032156805.1 Acidobacteriota bacterium | reverse complement strand
GCTCGTCGACCCAGTCGAACGCAAGCCGCCAGCTGACGACCAGGGCGATCACCATGAGTGCGGCGATGACGAACACACCTCGACCGATCACCAGCGCGGGAAACCAGTAGTACATGAGGGCGAGCAGGAACGACGTCGCTGCGAGTGCCCGCACGATACCCACGAACAGCTCGCGCCGATCGCTCATGCGGCGGAGGTCGTACATGTCGGCGTAGTACAGGCATGCCTGGCAGACAACGGCGATCAGGGCGGCTTTGAAGAGCCCGGTCCCACCACTGAACATTGTGGAGACGCCAGAGCCGAGACGGAGCCACGCGGCCAGCCAGACCGTCCCGACAATCAACAGCCCTTCGGTCGCAAAAAGGGCGAAGGATCGTGCAGTGAGGCTGACGTACAACGCCTTCACAGCGCCTCGCTTGCTACCGCGTCACCGTAATAGTGAGAGTAGTGGTCCGAAGTGGACGGCCCCATCTTGTTGAGGACCGTGCCGATGACACGTTTCCGTCCGATCTCGGTCAGCGCACGTTCCGCGGTTCGATAGCTCGTGCTTCCGGCGGCGACGACGAAGATGACGCCATCGACGAGCTCGGCCATCAGATTCGCGTCGGAGCTCACTTCGACAGGAGGAGAGTCGAGGATGACCCAGTCGAAGCCGTCGACGGCAGCCTTGAGGACCGTGCGCATCCGCTCGGATGCGAGTCCGGCGGTCGGATTGCTGGCAGGGCGTCCTGCCGGCAGTACCGCCAGACGTGGCAGCACCTGCACGACCGGCAACGGTGCGCCATCTGCGCGCAGAACGCCCCCCAAGCCGGCGGCATCCTGGATGCCAAAGATCTGCTCGACGAAGGGACGCCGCAGATCGCCATCGATCAGCAGCACCCGTCGCAGGTACAGCTCGCTGAAGGCCAGCGCCAGGTTCGTGGACGTCAGCGTCTTCCCTTCTTGAGGCACCGAGCTCGTCACCATCAGCGACTTGATTCCGTTCTGCTGCTGCAGGCTGTGCAACGTTCCAGCGAGACGGCGGAATTCCTCGACGCTGTGCCGATCTACGCCTTTCAGCGAGATCAGCTTTCCCTCCACGGACTTCGGCACCTGTGCCGGAAACGGTATGCCGTGAGGCTGGAGGATGGCAGGCAGCATCGGGTTCGACGCCTGCGGTTGGGCCGCAACGGCGACGCGCGTGCTCTCGACGACGGGCGCCAACCTGTCGTGCCCGTCGTGCCCGTCGCCGGCGCCACTCAGGAACTCGGCGGTGAATTCGTCGACCGTCGTGTGAGTGCCAGCCGTCACGAGGAGGCCGTCAGACCAGTGTCCGCGCGCAACGCTGCCCTTACCCCTCGAACGAATCAGTGCATCCGCAATTCGACTCATGTAGTGGCCAGTCTTCTTTCCGATCGGTGTTCAGGGGACGAGAACATGTGCGACTCTCAGAACAGCTGAAGCTTCCACGCAGCGTAGGCGCCCACGGACGCAGCGAGAACGATGACCGCGGCGATACTCGCGGAGAACCGCTGGCGCGTCCGCGCCCGGATCTCGCGCTCCGAACGCATCGTCCCAACGCGGGCGAGGACGGGGATCTGCAGTACTCGAACGACGTCGCTCTCGCTCTCGAGGGATTCGTCGAAGTATTCGAGCGCACCTGCGAACGCCAGTCCGCACATCAGGCCGCACATCGCCGCCAGGGCGATGATGCGAAGGCGGTTCGGACCGTACGGGCGCTCGGGAAATCGAGGAGGGTCGAGGATTCGGAACTGCTCGCTAACCTGTCGTCGTTCCAGATCGCCGGCGAGCTTGGAGTCCTCGAGTTTTCCACGAAGGCTCGTGTAAGTGCTCTGCAGCGTGGCGTAGTCGCGCGTCAACTCGATCAGGTCCGACTCCCGCGTCGGCGCGGCAGTGATCTTGGCCTTGTACCCCGCGACGTCTGCCTCGAGCCGGTCGGCTTCGGCCTCCTGCCGTGCCTGCCGATTTTGAAGGCTCGTGAGCTGATCCTGCAGATCGCGTCTCCGGTTCTCGCGGATTGCGTCGGCCGGATCGATGGAAGGAGGGGTGTCAGCCGGCCTGCGCCCCTCTTCCGTCGAATACCGAAGCTCGAGATCGCGAATCCGGCGTTTGGCAGCCGCGATGTCCGGGTGGCCGGACTTGTACTTCGGCTCCAGGGCGGCGAGTTGCGCCCGGGCAATCGCCAACTGCTCTGCCGTGGTCAGGCTCGGGTCGACCGTCGTGCCGCTGGCCGATGCCCTCACAGACGACAACATGTGTGTTTCAGTGTCGAGCTCAGCGATCTGGCGTTCCAGCGACAGGCGTAGCTCACGATCGCGGTACAGTGCTTCTTCGATCGCCTGTATCCGCGACTGCGCGGCTTGCATCGCGCCGAGGTTCCCCTCGACCTGTGTTGGCAACTCGCCGTCATGCTGCCGGCGAAACTGTTCCAGTTTCTTCTCGTGCTCGACGAGGCGCTGCCTCGCGTCCTCGACCTGGGCAACGAGAAACTGTGTGGTCCCTTCGGCCTGTAGCTCGCGCTCTTTGAGGTTCCCCGCAATGTACAGGGAAGCCAGCCGCTCCGTGACCTGTTGCGCCAGCTTGGGGTCGGCGCTCACGTAACCGACCCGGAATGCATCGCCGCGCTCGATATTCGGTCCTTCGATATCGAGCCGCATCCGTGCAACGACGTCCTCCATCACGAGCATTTTCCGCTCTTCGGGATACAAGTCCAGCGCTCGAATGATGCTTTCGAGGTTCGACCGGCTGAGAATTTGCGGTTGAATCGTCTTCAAGCGATCTTCGATCCGGCTCGTCACCGTCGACCGAACGTAGCTTTCGGGCACTCGTTGCGGCACGACGAGGATTACCGTCTCTGAGCGGTACCTGTTCGGGAGTTCTGCCGTGACGAGCGCAGCACCCACGACAGCAACCGCGAGTGGGGCGAGGATCAGCCACCGGCGGTTCCAAGCAATTCGCAGGACGTCCTCGGGCGCGTAGCGCTGACCGGGGAGCACGTTAACGCCTCACCAACGGGAGCCACACCGTGAGCCAGCCCCGGATTCCATAGCGCTCGCGAAAATGACTGACTCCGACGGGAAGTGCCACGTTTGATCCAATCTCATACCAGTAGTAGAAGTACTCTCCGGATGTCGCCATGTACCGATTGATCCCATATTGCAGCTGGGCGGACGCCGAATAGGCTTCGAGGCCGTTGCCAACTGCCAGATTCCCTACGTCGCCGTTCGTGTACGCGGCACGCAGCGACAGTTCGGCACGCGGGCTCATGAACCCATCGAGGCTCGCTGACACGCCGTTTGAGAACACTGGCTCAGGGAACCCTTCGACCAATCCCGCGCCTCGGTCATACGCAAGGCGGGCCAACCATGTCTGCCGGAACTCGTGATTCAGACCAACGCTGCCGGTGAACTCGTACTGGAGGCGATCCTCCAGAGTATCTGTCGAGGTGCCGCCTCCAATCGGTTGATTTATTAGCGAGGAGCCGACGCTGAAGTCGAGGTGTGTGCGCCTCGTGACCGACAACGCGCGATCGTAGTTGACGCCGATATCGAGATCGTGGACGGCGGCGTAAACGGGAGCGCCTGCGGCAAAGGCGTATTGTCCCTTCCGGTAGTAGTAGCCGAACCTCGCGCTTGTGTTCTCAGTTAAGTGCCTATCGGCGCGGCCACCGATCGAATACGCAAGCAAATCCTCATACCCGGATCCTTCTGGATAGTCCGTCCGCCTTACCGACGAAGAGAAGGACAGCGTCGTGCGTGGAGTCAACCCGTGGCTGACGTCACCACTCGTCTCGTACGTGAGCGCATTGAGAGTGCTCACGGCATAGTTGGGACCGAGCGCGTTTACTGTCCCGAGCCTCTGATCGCTCAGTACCGGGAACATGCCGCTGAAGTACGCAGGCGAGTAGCTGACCGTCTGGTTGAGCGCTATCTGCGTCCTGCGGGCAAAGTTGGCCGCGACGCCGACACCTGCATAGCGGTTGACGCTGAGGACTTCGCCACTGTGGTGGTAGAAGCGCCCCTCGGCCCCGCTGTTGGCCCCGAACTGCGCCTTCTCGCCCCGCCAGTTGTACGCGAGCGAGCCGGAGGACGAGGTGTAAGGGCCTGTTCGCTCGAACGGTGACAGGTACGCCTGCTCGAATTCGGTGGTTTCGTTGTTCTCGTAAGCTTCACCAATCCCGAGCGTGGCGTCAAAGAGGTGCTTCGGCCCGGATTCGTAGCTGCTCCCGCCATAGATGGCAGTGACAGGACGCGGTGCCGATGTCTGTCCGGATGCCGGGGCAGTCGTCGCGGCCACCGCAAGACAGACGCCGCCGGCGATTCTCGAGGCGCGACCCGTCACGGTACGATCACCGTGTCCCCTGGCTTGAGGAGAATGTTCTGTTCGACGCGCCGTTGGTTGATGACCTCTTTGTAGTTGAACTTGAACGACTTGGTCTGTCCCC
>JALDXQ010000359.1:0-4561 GCA_032156805.1 Acidobacteriota bacterium | reverse complement strand
AATCGGGGCTTCCGGCGTGTGTGCTGACGATGCCGCGTCGCCCGGGGTGATGCGAACGCCATCGAGGAATCGTGCCGGTAACCAGCCGGCCTGGACGCCGATGGCGAAACAGTGGCGACGCGCTGGCAACGCATCCAAACCCGATTTACCCACTTCGCCCTCACGCCGTGAACAGGTCGCCGTGGGATGAGGACGGACCTTGAACGAAGGCCCAAGAACCGAGGACGGGCTACAGGCAATCGAAACCGCAATAGCAAGATCGCCCTACGACGGCAGTTGCATCAGGCCGATCGTCACCAGTATCGGAATCACTACCGCGACGAGCGCTTCGCCGGCGATCAAACCAGCGGCAACCGGAATCGAGTAGCGTTCGTGCGACTCGGGCGATCTTCGCGCCCACACTGAATCCGCAGCCGCCCCCAGAAAGATCATCGTCACGGCATTGACCGGGATCAGCATCGCGATGCCCATCCCGGTCGGCGATGGCACGTACGGCCGCCACTTCTCCTTCTGCTCGAGGACGGTCAACGCCACACCGATCGCCGCGCCGACGAGGAGCGAGTTGATCATCCAGGACACACGCGCCGCGGCCTCGGGGTTCGACGCCGCAGATCCGGTGAGCTCCTGTGTGACGAGCTTCGCAAAGCCGACCCAGCGCTGTGACGTCGGGCTGAGCAGCTGGGCGTTCTCGCCGATGACGCCGTAGGTGTCGCGCAGCAGCGGGTACATGAACGCAAGCGCAAGCGCGCCAACCGGCACCGCGATCAGCTGCATGTAGGTCAGCATGCGCGGGGTGGACTGAATCATCTGGCCGGCCCGGAAGTCCTGCATCAGCCCCTCTGATTCGGCTGCCACGGCACCGGTCGTTCCGCTCGAGATCATGCTCGCGCGCAAATCGCCCGGGGCGATCGCACCGAAGATCGCCTGCACCACGTTCACCATCGTGCTGATCGGCCCCCAGTTCGTCTCACCGAGCACGCGCAGCGCAACCAGCCCGAGCGGAACGGAGAACAGAATCGCGAGGACGGAGTGCCACACCGGCGTGCCGAAAAACGCCGACTGCACACCGATCAGAAACACACTTGCGATGATGCTGCCCAGCCAGACCCAGCGCAGCGGCAGATCACCAGACACACCTGCCGACGAAGCGAGACTCTTGAAAGTGCGGACCAGCACGGGCCATCGCAGCAGCAGCGCCGACAAGCCGCCAGCGACAAGCATCCCGACAGCGGGCCACATGATCAGCAGCAGGATGTCGACGCGACGCGCATCTTCGGCGATGAGCCCGCGCGACAGCAGCCACGGCGGCGCGATGATCCAGCCGATGATCCCGCCGATCAGCATGCTCGCGCTGATCCGCAGGCCGATGATCATGCCCGAGCCGATATTGAGCAGCGAGACGCCGAACCCGAGACCGACGCGCGCGGAGAACGCATTCACCACGAGTGGGATGTTGTCGACAATCCAGCGCAGCTGCGTGGCCAGGAACGTCAGACCGGACAGGGCCAGCGCACCAAACATCGCGAATGCCGACGAGCGCGCCTGCTCGCCGCGGGAGTCGAGCATGATGAGCGTCTCGCCGGCGGCCATCCCGTCAGGAAACGGGAGATTCTCGTCCTCGATGAAGTGCTTGCGGAGCGGCACGGCCAACAACACGCCAAGCACTCCTGCGGTCGACAGCCAGATGAAGGTTTGAACCGGCGTGAGACGGACGTCGAACCCGCTGCCAGGTTCGGCGGCGAGGATGTCGAATGCGGCCAGGAGCCAGCAGAGAAAAGAGATCTGCCCCGCGGTCGTGCCCGCCGTTTGGACGATGTTGTTCTCCCAGCGGTTGTAGTTCTTCGAGAACAGACCGAGCGCCATGAATCCGAAGAACGCCGACACGACGGAGATGTTGGGCCCGAAGCCGAACTTCAGAACGACATAGGGGTAGGACGCACCGATGACGAGCGCGACGAGCAATCCGACCGTGACCGAACGGGGAGTGATCTCGCGAATGTGAGGCGGCTTGGACGGCGCAGGCGTCGGCATGCGGGAGAGTATACGTAGCCAGCGAACACGTAGCGTCCGGCTACGGCCGGACACTACGTCACACCGTCGCCGCGCGCTGCAGCATCGGAGCGACGACCTCGGCCATCGCCGTGCCGAGCCGGCCGTGTTGATCGGCGTCGAGATGGACGCCATCGACCAGGCTCGTCGGGGTGACCGTCCCGGCATCGAAGAACTCGCATGCTCGGTCTTTCGCAACCGCCGACAGTGCGGCCGCGAGCCCGGCGGACTTCGGCGCGGCACCCTCGAACTTGGGCGCGATGGTGCCCGTGGGCTGCACGATGGGCGGCGGCGCCACGATGAGAATCGTCGGCACGGGCATGCCCGGCTCAATCGGCGCCTGCCTGATCGCCTGGATCAGGGTCGCCAGCCCCTGCGCCGAGTGCGAGGCAGTGAACTGGTGCATCGACTGAAAGTCGTTAGTGCCGAGCATGAGCACCACGAGCGCGAGCGGCGAGTTCGCCTCGATTCGCTGCTCGATGCCAATCCGACCATTACGTCCGGGCTTGAACGGATCTTCCCACACCGTGCGCCGCCCGTTCAGACAGTCTTCGATCACGCGAACGTCATGACCTGCCGCATTCAGGGTGTGTTCCATCACGCCAGGCCACCGCACAGCGAACGGCCATCGCTTGCGCGTCTCGGGGACGATGCCCCAGGTGAGCGAGTCGCCGTAGATGAGGATCTGATGCATGTGCTGCGTGTTCGCGTGCGCCACGTGGGGGCATGACCTCGCGGCCTTTCATTATGAAGTCATCGTCGTTGTCGTCGCCGTCTAATGCCGGAAGTGTCGTCGTCCCGTGAACACCATGGCGAGGCCGTACTCGTCGGCAGCGGCGATCACTTCCTGATCTTTGACCGAACCGCCGGTCTGGACGACGGCGGTTGCGCCTGCGGCGGCGATCGCGTCGAGCCCATCGCGGAACGGGATGAACGCATCGGATGCTGCCACAGACCCGACCAGCAAGTCCGATCGAATGGCGGCGGCTTTCATCCTGGCCACGTTCACCGCATCAACACGGCTCATCTGCCCCGCACCGATCGCCAGCGTTCTGTCGGCGCTCGTGAAGATCACCGTATTCGACTTGACGTGCGCGCACAGCCGCCAGGCAAATCGCAGCGCCTGCCACTCCTCGGGTGTCGGCTGACGTTTGGTGACCACTTGCAGATCGGCGAAGGGCCACGCGTCACGCCCCTCGCTGACGGTGTCGCGAGCCTGCACGAGCACGCCACCGACGATCGAACGAATCTCGAGATCTTCGGCGGCGCGGTCCTCGGAATCCTCAGCCACCCGCTCGGGTACGACGACTCTCATGTTGGCCTTCGTCGCCAGGATCGCTCTCGCCTCGCCCTCGACCGAGGGCGCGATCACCGCGTCGATGCGCGTCGAGACGATGGCACGAGCCGCTTCGACGTCGATCGCGCGACCGCCGCACCGAAAGCCGAGAGTGAATCTGCTTCGCGCGCGCGCACGTACGCGTCGGCGGCACTCGACCCGGTCGCTGCGCCACACGGGTTCGTGTGCTTGATGAGCGCGGCCGCCGGTTCAGTGAACTCGAGCACTATTCGAATCGCCGCATCGAGATCGAGCAGGTTCGTGTACGAGAGTTCCTTGCCCTGAAGAATCGAGTACCCCGGATGCGGACCGACGCCCGAATAGAGTGCCGCGCGTTGATGGGGATTCTCACCGTACCGGAGATCGCGCACTTTGCGCAGATCGATCGCCAGGCTTTCGGGAAACGCGCCCGGCGGCACACGCGTGAATCCAGCGTCATCGGCGGTGACGGCACTCAGCGTCGACGCGATCGCCGCATCGTAGCGCGCAGTGTGGGCGAACGCTTTGCGCGCGAGATCGAGCTTGAAGCTGCGCGACGGCCCGCCCGGACGATCGAGTGCCTCCAGCACCATGGCATAGTCGGACGGCGAGACTACGACGATGACGTCGGCAAAGTTCTTTGCCGCCGCACGAACCATGCTCGGCCCGCCAATGTCGATCTCTTCGATCAGGTTCTCGAATGTCGTGTCGGGGTTCTGCGCCGCTTTCACGAACGGATACAGGTTGACGACGACGATGTCGATCAACGCGATGTCGTGATGTGCAAGCGCCGCGAGATCGTCGGGAACAGCGCGGCGCGCGAGGATGCCGCCGTGGATGCGCGGGTGAAGAGTCTTCACTCGTCCGTCCAGCATCTCCGGAAAACTCGTGACCGTAGAAACACTGAGCACTGAAACGCCGGCACGGTCGAGCGTCAATGCAGTGCCACCAGTGGATACCAGTTCGAAACCTCGGGCATTGAGGCCGCGCGCGAACTCGACAATCCCGGATTTATCCGAGACGCTCAGGAGGGCTCTTGGCATTAGCGATCCGTGTGCATCCTGCGGCAAAATCGACACTTAGACAGGCAAATACTTGACACCCTTGTTACTCCTGCATAGCATTAGGCTGCATTCGAGGGGCGTTCCCCGGATGTTGCAGTCGAGGCCGCGCAAGCACTCGCGGTCTTTTTTTGTG
>JALDXQ010000358.1:0-4565 GCA_032156805.1 Acidobacteriota bacterium | reverse complement strand
GCGCCGAAGATGTGGGGCTCGAGCATCGTCGGTTTTGGGCGATATCGCTACAAGTACGCCACCGGGCGCGAGGGCGAGAGCCTGTTGACAGGGTTCTCACCGCGCAAACAGAATCTCGTGCTCTATCTCGGTCCGGGCATAGAGAATAAGGACCTGATGGCCAGGCTCGGCAAACACAAGACTGGCAAGGGCTGCTTGTATCTGACGCGGCTCGACGATATCGACAGGAGCGTGCTGCGGACACTCGTCGAGGAGTCCGTTGCGATCATGCGCAAGCAATCCGTGGCGAAGTGAGGAGGATGTATGGTGCGAGGGCTATCGATTCTCGTGGCGCTCTTCGGTCTGTGCGCGGGGCCCGCTTTCGGCCAGGAGGTGGACGCGCGCGCGGCGCTGCTGGCCTCGGCAAAGGCGATGGGAGCCGACAGACTGAAGACCATCGAGATTGCCGGCGCAGGTTCCACGTCTCTGATCGGCCAGCAGTACTCGGTGGAGGGCAACTGGCCGCAGGTCGAGGTGGCCAACTACACGCGCGCGATCGATTTCGACGCGAAGTGGTCGCGTGAAGACTACACGCGACGACAGGGCAACTTCCCCACCTTCGGGCGCGTGCCGGTAGCCGAACAACGCGTCACCGCCATCGTCAGTGGATCACACGCGTGGGACATGCGCGACGGGAAGCCCGTCCTCCTGACGCGGCCCTATCTCGATGGCGTAGCCTTCAACGATCTCCGGCAGCTCGAGCTCGCGATCACGCCGCATGGCTTCCTCAAGGAAGCACTTGCCGCCAAGGATGCGAAGGCCATCAAGATCCAGTACAACGGCGCCTCGGACTTCGGGCTCTCGCAGCACGGCCGATGGGTGACGATGGTCGCGTTCACGTTCCTCGACAAATACAAGATCGTTGGCACCATCGACGACCGCAACCTGGTGGAACTGGTTGGTACCTGGTTCCCGAACCCGGTGTACGGCGACATGGACTACGAGATGCGCTACACGGAGTACAAGGACTTCGAGGGGGTGCAGTTCCCGATGCTGCTGCACACGCACCAGGGAGATCCGAGGCTCAACACCGCGCACAACTACTACGAATACCGGGTCACGAGCGTGAAGGTGAATGCGCCGGTCACGACGATGCCCGTGCCAGACGAGGTGAAGTCGGCCGTGACGCCGCGCGCCCGCGCCGAGAGCCAGCAACTGGCGGCCGGTGTCTGGCTCGTGGGAGGCGGAACTCACAACAGCCTGCTGGTGGAGTTCAAGGATTACGTTGCCGTCGTCGACGCGCCCAACAACGAGGAACGCTCGCTGGCCGTGATCGCCGAGGCGGCGCGCCTCGCTCCCGGGAAGCCGGTTCAGTACGTGATCAACACACATCATCACTTCGACCACGCCGGTGGGCTGCGGACCTATCTCTCTCAAGGCACCACCATCGTCACGCACGAGTCGAACAAGCAGTACTACCTCGACATCATGTTCTATCCGGCGCCGCGGACGCTGCAGCCAGACCGGTTTGCACTCTTCAATCCGATGTACTGGATCAGCCGGCGGCCGCCGCCGATTGAAACCGTCGCGGGCGAACCGCGCACCACCGGGAAGTATGTCGTCACCGACGGTGAGCGCATTCTGGAGATCGTCAAAGTGGAAGACGTGGCGTATCAATTAGGTGATCGCTCGTATACGCAGGGCAATCACAGCCAGGACATGCTGATTGCATTCCTGCCGAAGGAGAAGATTCTGTTCAACGCGGATCTCTATTCACCGCCGGCAGCGGGAGCGACACCTCCCAAGCCCACGCCGAGTATGCGGACGCTGGACCAGAACATCCGCAGGCTGAAGTTCGACGTGATGCAGCACGCGCCGGCGCATGGGCGCGTGGGGACGCATGAAGAGTTTCTTCGTCTGGTGACGGGATCGACAACGTCGACCGCGAGAGCGAACTAACGAGAACCCGTAATGCAGAACGCAAATGCAGAATGCAGACAAAGCAGCACACCCTGAAGACTTCCGTTTTGAGTTCTGCATTCTGCATGCTGCATGCTGAATTCCCAGAGTGACTCTTGACGACATCAGGCGCGCCGCGGTCGCTCGCAGCCTCTTTCAGCCGACCACGCTGCAGGGTGCCTTGAACATCCTGGGCTTCGTGCAGGCGGATCCCATCCGCGCTCCTGCACGAGCCCAGGATCTCACGCTGCGCCACCGGGTGAGTGGTTACCGTGCCGGCGATCTCGAGCGGCACTACTCCGACCTCGATGTTCACGAGGACTTCTTCGTCAACTACGGCTTCGTGACCAGCGCCTTGCAGGGCCTGATGCACCCGCGCGGCGGTCCGACGCCGTGGACGGCCGGAGGCGGAAGACATGTGCGCCATCTGATCGACTTCGTCCGCGCCCGCGGCAGCGTTCATCCGCGCGAGGTCGACGACCATTTCTCACACGGCAGAGTCACCAACTACTGGGGCGGCTCCTCGAACGCGACGACCCATCTGCTCGATCAGATGCATTACCGTGGCCTCCTGAGGGTCGTCCGTCGTGAGCGTGGCATCCGGATCTACGCGGCGCACGAGCATCCACTGATTGCGCGCGACGCCGCGACCCGGCGCGAGCATCTCGACGGCCTCATTGATGTTGTCGTCGCGAAGTACGCGCCGCTTCCAGCGGCGAGCCTGTCGACGCTCGTCAGACGGTTGCGCTACGCCGCGCCGCAGTGGACCAGCCAGTTGAGCGCTGCGCTGCAGCGGGCGAAGCACCGGCTGGCGCACGCACGCGTCGAAGGCGTGGACTGGTACTGGCCGGCTGCCGACGCCCGGCGCGCGCCCGAAACACGTGCTGCAGTCCGGCTGCTGGCGCCGTTCGATCCCGTCGTTTGGGATCGCAGACGGTTCGAGATCCTGTGGGGCTGGGCGTATCGTTTCGAGGCCTACACGCCCATCCCGCAGCGGAAGCTCGGGTACTACGCATTGCCGCTGTTGTGGCGAGACCGTGTCATCGGCTGGGCGAACGTGTCCGTGACGTCCGGCCGCCTGCAGGCGAAGTTCGGATATGTGGCGGCGCGTCCGCGTGGTCCGGTCTTTCGAAATGCGCTCGAAGAGGAACTGGATCGCCTGCGCGTGTTTCTCGGATTGCCGTCACAGTTGACCTGATGTACTCTGCGCCGCAACCGCTCTATTTCGCGGCGGTGATGGAGTCGACGTGGATCGTCTTGGTCTTCGCGTCCAGGACTCCGACGATTGACACTTTCTGGGCCGCGAATTTCTCGGGCGTCTGCTGGTCGCTGAGCACGTAGGCGTTCTTGCCATCGAAGAGCACGTACATCGCGTCGTGCGAGATGATGCAGGCCCGCACGCACTCGGCATCGGTCGGACCCATTCGCATCTGCGCATGGCTGCCGTTGGCGCAGAGGTGATCGGTGATGACGCCGTTGAAGGTTTGCGTGCCCTGGGCCGCGGATAGTCCGGTCACGGCAAGGAGACAGACGAACAGCTTGCGTATCATGCTCACACTGTAGTCTCGGTAACGCGATGGAGTAAATGGTGATGCGCCAACTAGTCGGGATCATCGCCCTCGTGATCGCGTGCTCAGCGCTGGCTTGGCCGGCTGAAGCACAGGTGAATCCGGTTCCAGTCCTGCCCCCGAAACCATATCCGCCGGCGCCGCGACTCGCCGACGGGACGCCGAACCTCGGCCCGGTCGAGCCCAACAGGGGCTACTGGCACCTGGCGCAGTTTCAGGACTACAAGCAGGTCCTGCTCAATCCCAAAGAGATCCCGTATCAGCCCTGGGCGAAGGCGCTGGCGATGCAACGGCGCGCGGATCTCTCGAAGTGGGATCCACAGGGTTACTGCATGCCACCGTCAGGCCCGCGGCTGATGACGACCCCCTTCCCGATGGAGATCCTCCAACTGCCGGAACAGAAGCGGATCGTGATGATCTACGAAGGCGGCACACACATCTGGCGCGTGATCTACATGGACGGCCGGCCGCATCCGAAGGGAGACGCCCTGAACCCGACATGGCTCGGCCATTCCGTCGGGCGCTGGGAGGGCGACACGCTGGTCGTCGACGTCGTCGGCTTCAACGAGGGCAGCTGGATCGACATGGTTGGCGACCCGCACACCGATCGCCTGCACCTGGTCGAGCGATACACGCGCAAGGATCTCTATACGTTGCGCTACGAAGCCACCATCGACGATCCCGGTGCCTACACCGAGCCGTGGACGATTGGCTTCGACATCGTCTGGGATCCGAAGGGCGAGATCCAGGAGTACATCTGCCAGGAGAACAGCCCCTGGATGCGCCGCCTGTTCACCGAGATCCGGGAAAAGGTCGACCGGAGGTAAGGGTTGGTGAGATGGTCTTCACCAAGCGCCTGCGGGAAGGGATCCGCCGCGGCCGGATCAAGTGCAGCGTTCGCGTCTGGATGCGGCCGCACGTCAAAAAGGGAGGACGCTATCCGATGGACGACGGGCACATCGTCGTCGATTCGATCGAAGAAATCGAGATGCGCGACATCACACATGACCTCGCGCGTGAATCGGGGTTCGCCAGCGTCGATGATCTTCTCCAGATCGC
>JALDXQ010000357.1:0-4571 GCA_032156805.1 Acidobacteriota bacterium | reverse complement strand
GGCGACGACTCGACGCCCGACGACACATCCACGCCGTACGGCCTCACCGTACGAATCGCCTGTTCGACATTGAGCGGCGTCAACCCGCCAGCGAGCACGACTTTGTGATTCCTCGCCGCAACGGCGGCCTTACCCCAGTCAATCGCGGCGCCGGTACCACCTCGCTTGATGCGATCGGCCGCGTCGAGCAGCAGGATGGTTTCCGCCGGCCACGCGCGTGCCGTCGCCATGAGGTCACCCAGCGTCGCGGATTTGAGCACCGGGCATTCGATGAACTCATACTCAGCGAGTGTCTCGTCGCCGTGCAGCTGCACCGCCTTGATACCGGTCACACGTAATACCTCGGCGAGTTTCTGCGGCGACTCGTTGACGAACACGCCGACCGGCATCACCTTCGGTGGCAGCGCGGCGATGATGTTCTTCGCTTCCTCGGGCGCGATCACCCTCGGACTGTCCGGCCAGAAGACGAACCCGAGGGCCGTCGCTCCCTGCTGCACGGCGTGCAGGGCGTCCACCAGTCGAGTGATGCCGCAAATCTTCAGCAGCTGGGTGTTCACTGTGCAGCCCTGTGAAGGGGTCTGACCCCAATCAGTTCAGCGATTGCGTGCGCCGGATCCGGAGCCGTCATGAAGCGCTCGCCGATCAGAAACGCGCGATAACCCTGGCGTGCGAGCTCCTCCAGATCGGCGCGGCTCGTGAGACCGCTTTCGCTAACACCCACGACGTTCGCAGGAATGCGGCTTCCCAATCTGCGTGACGCGTCGACATCGACTGCCAGCGTGCGCAGGTTGCGGTTGTTTACGCCGATGATGCGCGCGCCGCTGTCGATCGCACGCGTCAACTCGTCGTCGTCATGGACCTCGACCAAGGCACTAAGTCCCAGATCCCACGCCCGCTGCTGCAATCGCACGAGGTCAGGCTGACTGAGCGCAGCTACGATGAGGAGGGCTGCATCCGCACCATTCGCCCGCGCCTCCAGCAACTGGTACTCGTCGACGATGAAGTCTTTCCGGAGGAGTGGGATCTGGACGGCCTGACGCACCGCTGCCAGATGTTCCAAGGCACCATCAAAGAAGGTCGGTTCCGTCAGCACGGAGATCGCCGCCGCGCCCCCGGCTTCGTACTGCCGCGCGATCGCCACGGGGTCGTAGTCAGCCGCGAGGACGCCGCGCGACGGCGAGCGCCGCTTGCACTCGGCAATCACGTTCTCGCGACCTGGCTGTGACAACGCCGCCAGGAACGAGTCACCGCGAGGCGTACGCGCCGCGACTCGTCGTTCGAGCGATGCGAGACTCTCTCGCCCGCGGCGAAACTCGGTAATCTTCTCCGTCGCGGCGACGATCGTCCCGAGCAGATCAGGCGTGGCCGTCATGCGATCACCTCGGCCCGCGAAGACTGCACCATGCGATCGAGCGTCTTGCGGGCAGCACCGGAATCGATGGCCGCTGCCGCCCGAGCAACGCCTTCGCTGACAGACGACACCCGGCCCGCGACGAGCAGAGCGGCTCCCGCATTCAGCAACACGATGTCTCTCGCCGGGCTCTTCCTGCCCTCGAACACCTGCGTGATGATCCCTGCGTTTTCGCCGGCATCACCACCCTGGAGATCGGCGGGTGACGCCTTCGCGAGGCCGAACTGAACCGGATGAATGAAGAAGGTATGAACGGCGCCGTCTCGGCACTCGGAGACTTTCGTGTGACCGGTCGTAGAGATCTCGTCGATTCCTCCCGCGCCGTGCACGACCCACGCACGCTTCGCTCCCAGCAGCATCAGGGCGCGCGCCAGCACCTGTGTCAGCTCCGGTCTCGGCACGCCCACGATCTGCCGCGTTGCACCGGCCGGGTTCGTGAGCGGACCAAGCAGGTTGAACGTCGTCCTGATACCCATCTCGCGCCGGATCGGCGCCGCATGCCGCATCGACGGATGAAACGTTGGCGCGAAGAAGAACGCGATGTTCGCGTCACGCAGCGTCTGCTCCACGACCAGCGGCGTTGCCATGATGTTCACGCCCAGCTGCTCGAACACGTCGGCGCTGCCGCATCGACTCGACACCGATCGATTGCCGTGCTTCGCGACCTTGACACCACACGCCGCGACGACCACCGCGGCCGCCGACGATACGTTGAACGTGCCCGATCGGTCGCCACCGGTACCACAGGTATCGAACACGTCACCCGGCGGCGTCGTCAGCGCCACGGCGTGCTCACGCATCGTTCGCGCCAACCCAGCGATCTCTTCCGGCCGCTCGCCCTTCATGACGAGCGCGGCAAGCAGGCCCGCAAGCGCCCCTGGCGCCGCGCGGCCCTCCATCACCTCGCGCATGGCGCTGGCGGCCTCATCGGCCGTGAGGTCCTCGTGGCGAACGAGCTTGTCAATGAGCGCCGGGAACATCACAGATCGAGGAAGTTCCGAAGAATCTTCCGTCCCTCCCCGGTCAACACTGATTCAGGATGAAACTGGACGCCGTGAACGGGATACGCGCGGTGCCGCACCGCCATGATCGTTCCATCGTCCTGCGTACGCGCCGCCACCTCGAGATCGGCCGGCACGCTGTCCGCGCCAATCACCAGCGAGTGATAGCGCCCGGCTTCAAACGGCTCGTTGATCCCCTCGAACACGCCCTTGCCGTCATGGACGACCGTCGATGTCTTGCCGTGCATCGGTGCGTTCGCGCGACAGACGATGCCACCGTAGACGAGGCCGATCGCCTGATGCCCCAGACACACACCAAGGATCGGGGTCTTCGGTCCGAAGCGCCGGACGACGTCGGTCGTGATGCCCGCGTTCTCGGGGCGGCCGGGACCTGGCGAGATCAGAATCTGCTCGGGCGCCATCGCCTCCACTTCTCCGAGCGTGACCTGATCGTTGCGGCGCACGCGCACATCGGCTCCGAGCTCGCCCAGGTACTGCACGAGGTTGTACGTGAAGGAATCGTAATTATCGATGACGAGGATCATGAGAGGCCCGCCTGTGCCAGTTCGAGTGCGCGGATGACGGCCCTGGCCTTGTCGCGCGTTTCCTCGTATTCGGCAGCTGGATTCGAATCAGCCACGATCCCGGCGCCCGCCTGGACGTACGCCCGTCCCTTCTCGATCACCACCGTGCGAATCGTGATACAGAAGTCGAGATTGCCAGCGAAGTCGAGGTAGCCGACCGCACCAGCGTAAACGCCGCGACGCTGGTTCTCCAGCTCCGCGATGATCTCCATCGCTCTCACCTTCGGTGCGCCCGACACCGTGCCGGCCGGGAAACAGGCTACCAGCGCGTCGAGGCGGTCGTGCTCCTCTTTCAATCGTCCTTCGACAATCGAAACCAGGTGCATGACGTGCGAGTAGCGCTCGAGCGTCATGTACGTGGGGACGCGCACGCTGCCATATTCGGCGACTCGTCCGACGTCGTTGCGGCCGAGATCGACGAGCATCACGTGCTCCGCACGCTCCTTCTCGTTGCGCTTGAGCTCCTCGGCGAGGCGCTGATCTTCTTCCACGTTGCGGCCGCGCGGCCGCGTGCCTGCAATCGGGTGGGTCTCGATGCGGCGTCCTTCGACGCGCACCAGCATTTCCGGCGACGAACCGACAATCGATCGACTGCCGATGCGCAGGAAGTACATGTACGGCGACGGATTGACGTGCCGGAGCGCGCGATACACGGTGAACGGATCGGTTGCGATGTCGGCTTCGAATCGCTGGGACAGGACGACCTGGTAGATGTCGCCCGCGGCGATGTATTCCTTCGCCGTCCGCACCATCTGCTCGAACTGTTCGCGCGTGACATTGGAGGTGACATCCAGCGGGTTGGCCTGCGAACGGGGCGCCTTCGAGAGCGTCCGCTCGAGCTCGCGCTCGACGAACTCGATCTTCGTGCACGCAAATTGATAGAGCGACTCGAGGTCTTCGTCGCCGGTGATCCTGGCATTCGCGATGATCAGGATGCGGTGTCGCACGTGGTCGAACGCGAGCACGGTGTCGAAGAGCATGAAGCCGGCCTCTTCATCGACGGCCTCTGTTGGCTGCAGCTTCACCGGCTCGAACCACGCAGCCGCATCGTAGGCCAGGTAGCCGACGGCGCCACCGGTGAAACGCGGCAACCCTGGAACGAAGGGCGAATGAAACCCGGCCATCAGCTCGCGCACCGTCGCAATGAACGGCTTCTCGCTCTCGGTCGCCTCACCCATGCGATCGACCGTGGTCTTACCGCCACGCGACCTGAGGATGAGGAAGGGATCCTTGCCGAGGAACGAATAGCGGCCAACCTGCTCTCCGCCCTCCACCGATTCCAGCAGGAACGCGTAATCAGAGTGCTCCGCGACCTTCAGGAACGCCGAGACCGGCGTCAGCATGTCCGCGACGATCTCTTTGTAGACCGGCACGAACGTTCCCCGCTGTGCCAGTTCCTTGAATTCCTCGAACGACGTTATATGCATACGCTGTTCACGCTCGTGCGTTCACGATTTGGTGTCAGACACCGATGCGTGTCAAGCACGACGCGTGTCGGGCGTGTGCCAGTTTCTCCACTGCGGACCGCCCGCGGGTCAGGCGGCCGGCCCGACGCGCACGAGCATCTTCCCGATG
>JALDXQ010000356.1:0-4592 GCA_032156805.1 Acidobacteriota bacterium | reverse complement strand
CGCGTCCGCACTCGGAGAATTCGCGAGGAGCACCTATGACGCCAGACGACTTCCCCAAGAACGCCAAAGAATTCTTTGCCTACGCCAAGAAGAACCAGGCCGAGATGCTGGACCTGAAGTTCGTCGACATGCTCGGGAGCTGGCAGCACTGCTCGTTTCCCGTGGACACGCTGGATGAAGGCACCTTCGAGGAGGGCCTTGGATTCGACGGCTCGTCAATTCGCGGCTGGATGGGCATCCACGAGTCCGACATGATGGCCCTCCCGGACCCCGCTACGGTACGTCTCGATCCGTTCTTTGCGAAGCCAACGGTGAGCGTGATCGCCAACGTCGTCGATCCGGTGACGCGAAAAGACTTCACGCGGGACCCGCGCCATGTCGCGCGCAAAGCCGAGGAGTACCTCAAGCAATCAGGCATTGCGGATACCTGCTTCATCGGGCCCGAGCCGGAGTTCTTCATCTTCGACGAAGTCCGCTACGAGCAGAACCAGCACCGCGGCTACTACCAGATTGACTCGGTCGAGGGCGCGTGGAACACCGCGCGCATCGAGGAGCCGAATCTCGGTTACAAGCCAAGCTTCAAGGGAGGGTATTTTCCCGTCAGTCCAACAGACACGTTCCACGACCTGCGCGGCGAGATGGTCTACGAGATGCGGAAGATCGGGATCGTCGTCGAGGCGCACCATCACGAGGTCGCCACGGCCGGCCAGTCGGAAATCGACATGAGGTTCCAGCCGCTGGTCCGGATGGCCGACCAGTTCATGTGGTACAAGTACATCTGCAAGAACGTCGCAAAGCGGCACGGCAAAACCGTGACGTTCATGCCGAAGCCGATCTTCGAGGACAACGGCAGCGGCATGCACACGCACACCTCGCTGTGGACCGGCGGCACGCCATTGTTCGCCGGCGACGGCTACGCCGGGCTCAGCCAGCTTGGCCTCTGGGCTGCGGGCGGTCTGCTCAAACATGCCCCCGCGATTCTGGCGTTCGCCGCGCCGACCACCAATTCGTACCGCCGCCTGGTGCCTGGGTTCGAGGCGCCGGTCAACCTCGCGCTCTCGGCACGAAACCGGTCGGCCGCGATCCGCATTCCGATGTACTCGAAGAGTCCGAAGGCCAAGCGTCTCGAGTTCCGCTGCCCGGATCCGAGCTGCAACGGCTACCTCGCGTGGTCGGCGATGCTGATGGCGATGATGGACGGCATTCAGAACAAACTGGACCCGGGGAACCCACTCGATCGCGACATCTACGAGATGACGCGGCACGAGATGAAGGAGATGGGGATCCGGACCACTCCAGGCTCGCTCGAAGAGGCCGTCAATGCACTCGAAGCGGATCACGCGTTCCTGCTGCGCGGCGACGTCTTCACCGAGGATCTGATACAGACCTGGCTCCACTGGAAACGGTCCAAGGAGCTCGATCCGATCCGGCTGCGCCCGCATCCGCACGAGTTCTCGCTGTACTACGACAACTAGGAGACTTCACCCGCTATCACCTGACTCGTCGAGGGTGTCGAGAGACGCATACCGGAGTAAGGGCCATGTCCCACAGCGCCCCACTCGAGATCGACGGCAAATCGCCGCCCTTCGATCAGTTCCGGAGCATCCATCGGCTCGCCTCAGCGCGCAGCGGGCATGCGTCCGAGGAGCATGCCCGCCATCGACTCTACGTCGCTCGCGACAAGCGGAGTCGCGCGAACGTACTCGTCAAGGTGCTCGCCAAGCCGGGAGTAGTCTACGAGCGCGACCTCACCAACGAAATCGCCAGCCTTTCGACCATCAACCGGGAGCTGCCTGACTCGCGGTACTTTCCAGTGCTCGGAGAACACGGACGCCTGAGCGATGGCCGTGTGTATCTGGTCATGTCGTGCTTTGACGAGTGGCCTTTGGCCACGACCGTCGTCGTGGAACGAACGCCCGCCCGGCAGGTCGCTCATCTCAGGATCGCGTTCGAGGTCGCCAACGCGCTGATCGAGCTTCACGGTCTGAAAATCTGGCACGTCGATCTCAATCCCATGAACATCCTCTGCCGGTGGGAACGCGGTCATCCGGTAATCAGGGTTGTCGACTTCGAGTCGTCGTACGAGGTGGCCCGGCACGCGCGGGGGGTCTCCTACAATCCGCCGACCACGAGTGGTTACTCGGCGCCCGAGCTCTCTCACCGGGCACCTGATGCACGATCGGATGTGTTCTCCTGGGGCGCGGTGCTCTACACGATGCTCGCTGGCTATGAATGGACGTTAGCCGGGGATGTCCGCTGCGCGGTCGGCGCGGATTCCGCGATCGCGCCGGAGATCAAGGAGATACTGCTGACTGCGGTCGATGCTGATCCCGATCGACGCTACTCATCCAGCGCGGAACTGCGTGATGCCCTGGCCGCGTACCTCGAACAGGCCTGGCGTGGGCACTCCGTCTGAGCGGGCTCCTGGACCCTACCCGAGACGATGCTTCACAAGCACCCAGAGGGCGACGACGCCGTCCTTCCAGGTGATTTTCTTCCCCTCGTCGTAGCCGCGCCCGTCGTAGGAAATGGGGACTTCGTAGACCCGGTAGCCGCGTTTGAAGATCTTGGCCGTGATTTCGGGTTCGATCCCGAACCCATCCGACTGCAGATCGAGGCCGTCGAGGACCTCTCGGCGCATCACCTTGTAGCAGGTCTCCATGTCCGAGAGCATCGTGTTGTACAGGACATTGGTGATGAGCGTCAGCACCCGGTTCCCGAGGTAGTGCGTGAACAGGAACACGCGGTGGCGTCCCAGGAAGCGCGAGCCGTATACGACGTCGGCGCGCCCCTCGATGATGAGCTCCGCCAGGCTGGGAAATTCCTCGGGAGAGTATTCGAGGTCCGCGTCCTGGATGGCGACGATGTCGCCCTTGACGGCACCGAAGCCACGTCGCAAGGCGGCACCCTTGCCCTGGTTACGCGGCTGCAGCAGCAGCGTGAAGCCGAAGCGCTTCTGCAACCCTTCGAGCAGCGCACGTGTCCCGTCGGTGGAACAATCGTCCACGACCACCAGCTCGACGCGCATCGGGACGGCGAGTACCCGCGCGATGATCTCCTCGATCGTCTCCCGTTCGTTGTAGACGGGCATGACCACGGAGAGGAGTGGCGACTCCATCACCGTCCTGATCCCGTGCCGACGGCGTGGTTGCTGACTCGAGTCGTTCACGCGTGTCGTCTAACGGACGATGCGTGCTAGGACTTCCCTTGGGCCATGGCAGCCAGGAACTCGCCGTTGGTCTTCGTCTTCCCCATCTTCGACAGCAGAAGCTCCATGGCCTCGCTGGGCGAGAGGGGAGTCAGGACCTTGCGCAATACCCAGACTCGATTGAGTTCTTCTTTCTGGAGCAGCAGCTCTTCCTTCCGGGTTCCGCTCTTCGTGATGTCGATCGAGGGGAACACGCGCCGGTCGGTGAGCTTGCGATCGAGATGGATTTCCGAATTGCCGGTGCCCTTGAATTCCTCGAAGATGACTTCGTCCATGCGCGAGCCGGTGTCGACGAGCGCCGTCGCGACGATGGTCAGCGAGCCGCCTTCCTCGATGTTGCGCGCGGCGCCAAAGAAGCGCTTGGGGCGCTGCAGCGCGTTGCTGTCCACGCCGCCCGAGAGGACCTTGCCCGACGCCGGGACGATCGTGTTGTATGCCCGAGCTAGGCGCGTGATCGAGTCGAGCAGGATGACGACATCCTTCTTGTGCTCGACCAGCCGCTTGGCCTTTTCGATCACCATCTCGGCGACCTGCACGTGGCGCTGGGCCGGCTCGTCGAACGTCGACGAGATGACTTCGCCGCGGACCGACCGCTGCATGTCGGTGACTTCTTCGGGCCGCTCGTCGATGAGCAGCACGATGAGGTACACCTCGGGGTGGTTCTTCGTGATGCTGTTGGCGATGCTCTGGAGGAGCATCGTCTTACCGGTGCGCGGTGGGGCGACGATGAGACCACGCTGGCCCTTGCCAAGAGGTGTCAGCAGGTCCATCACTCGACCCGACAGGTTCTCGGAGTCGGTCTCGAGATTGATCTTCTGCGCCGGGTAGAGCGGCGTCAGGTTCTCGAAGAAGATCTTCTCCTTTGTCTTCTCCGGCGGCTCGAAGTTAATCGCTTCGACCTTGATCAGCGCGAAGTAGCGCTCGCCGTCCTTGGGTGGCCGGATGACGCCGGATACCGTGTCACCGGTGTGTAGATCGAACTTGCGAATCTGCGACGGCGAGACGTAGATGTCGTCCGGGCCGGGCAGGTAGTTGTAGTCCGGCGCCCGCAGGAAGCCGAACCCGTCGGGGAGCGTCTCGAGGACGCCTTCCGAGAAGACGTTGCCGCTCTTCTCGGCGCGCACGCGCAGGATCTCGAAGATCAGCTCCTGCTTGCGCATCCCGGTGGCGCCGGCGATCTCCAGCTCCTTGGCGATCTTGGTGAGAGCGGCAATGCTCATCTCCTTCATCGCCGAGAGCGAGATCGTCTGCGCCGGGGCGCCTTGAGCAGGAGGCTGCGCCGCGGCCTGAGGTGCGGGCTTCTCCTTCTCTTTTTCTTTTTCGGGTGGCGGGGCGGTGGCGGTGCCTACGCCGCCGTTCTGTTTGGTAGGCTTGCGATCATCTT
>JALDXQ010000355.1:0-4643 GCA_032156805.1 Acidobacteriota bacterium | reverse complement strand
CGCCGGCTGCTGATCGGCAGGCGCCGACCGCTACCAGTACGAACGCCGACCGGACGGCTATTCCACAACCGTTGCCGAACACCCCGAACAACGCAAACGGCGGCCCCCCGGTGGCAACCGGCGCACCCGCGGCGTGTCCCTCGACTCGCCCTGCAAGAAGTCCTCATCCTGGCGTGAGCGCGTCGCAATTCCGGCGAGCAGGCGTGGGCGCTGAAGCCTTCACTCGCCCCGGCGTCAGCGCCGAGCAACTCGACGCGCTCCGGCCAGGCGCTCGCCGCAGCACGTGCGCTTCGCCACCCCAGACAATCCTGCATCCGGAGCCACAGACCCCCGAACGGAGGATTCCCCCGCCCCTGGACGAGCCCTGATTGGGGACGCGGCGTGGCGTGGTCTTCGTGTGCCTTCTCGTTGACACCCGGCAATCAGGGTGATCACAATGCAGGCGCGGCCGCGAGTCCACAACCTCCCGCCTTCACAATATGAGTGCCTTGAAGCGATATCGACTCTGCCTGATGCTCAGCATCGTCCTGAACCTGGTGGTCGGGCTGTGGATCTTCGTGTCCCCTGAAACGTTCACCAGCCTGCTCGGGCAGCCGGACGCGGTACCCAGCACATGGCCGCGCCACTGGGGCGCTCAGTTGTGGGCGATCAACTTTCTCTACATGCCGGGCTATCGCGATCCGATCAGGCACCGTTGGCCGAACTGGTGCGGCATCGGGATCCGGATCGGCTTCGCGCTGTTCTTCTTCAGCCAGGGAGACGGCTTCGTTCCCATGGGGATCTACGACGGAATCTCCGGTCTCATTCTCCTTGGCACATACCGGCAGGTCCTTCGGTCAGCCGATAAGTAGATCGGGACGGCTCCCGGGCGACTGATGAGTTGGTACCGGCTGTCGATCACCGGTGGTGTGTGGTCGAAGCACCGATTTCAGGTGTCAGATGCGTCCCCATGGATTCAGTTTTCTGAATCCAGTCCAAATGTCTGTACGACACTGTCATTCGTCCACTCGTTGACCACGCTCACGAGACGACTCATCACCAGCGCTCGCGCTCTCGTCACTCGTCCCAGCGGCACGTTTCTCTCCTATCACGCTCTCTTGGGGTAGAGCCCCGTTTCAACCCGGCGCACGCGACGCCGAGGGAGGAGTGTGGACTATGGCGAGACGCATCACCGGACGTGTCGCGGCGCTGCTGTTGGTGTTGATGGCCTGCACGCTCGACGCGCAGGAACGATTCGGCAGCGTGACCGGCACGGTGACCGATGCCACTGACGCCGCGGTGCCTGGCGCCACCGTTACGGCCGCCAACAAGGAGACCGGCGCCGAGCGAGTCGTCGTGACCGACTCGAATGGCATGTACCGCATCCCCGATCTCAATCCCGGCCGCTACTCGGTCGCGATCGAGTTGCAAGGCTTCCAGAGAGTTGTCGTCGACGATCTCATCGTTCTGCTCGGCCGAACCCTGACCGCCGACGCCCGCCTGCAACCTGGCGTGGTGAGTGAAGTGGTCAACGTGACAGCGGAGGCCACGAAACAGCTCGACCTCGCAAGCGTGACGCTGGCGCACAACGTCACCTCTGAAGAGATCGACCGCCTGCCGAAGGGCCGAAGCTTCCAGAGCATCGCGTTGGCCGCACCGGGTGTGAACGCGGGCGAGATCGAAGGCGGCTTCCAGGTCAACGGCGCCAGCAGTGCCGAGAACGTGTTCACCATTGACGGAGTGGCGACCAATAGCCTGATCTATGGGAGCTCCCGGCAGAACACCGTGTTCGAGTACCTGCAGGAGGTGCAGGTCAAGACCGGCGGCATCGACGCAGAATACGGCGGAGCGCTTGGTGGCGTGATCAGCGCGGTGACGAAATCGGGCGGCAATCTCTACACCGGCGAAGCCCATTACTACTACATCGGCAACGCGCTCAGTGCCTCCCCGGTCAAGCGCCTGGTGCTGAACCCGGATGATCTAGCGACGGTCGGCTACTTCCAGGACAACAAGCAGGCGGACAACCAGAGTGAGTTCGGCGGCTCGTTCGGCGGCCCGATCGTGAGGAATCGAGTCTTCTTCTTCGGCTCGATCTCGCCGCGCATCGTTCGGAGGAGCAACGAGTACATGTTCTCGTCGGGCACCGAGCCGGGCACGATCGATCAGGACCAGACCGCGTGGCAAGGGTTCGGGAAGGTAACGTATTCAGCCGGACGGCTCACCGCCAACGGCAGCGTGCTCATGACGCCGACCCGTTCGACCGGCCGCCTGCCGTCGTACGACTACATCGGGCCCGACTTCATCACCTCGTCATCGGCCGCGAACGAAGCCAACCGGACACGAGGGTTCGAGACCGATCAGACCAACGTCGGCGGAAACGTCGACGTGTCGGTGAGCAACGCCGCGTACGTGAGCGTGCGAGGCGGATACTTCTACGACAACTACAAGGACACGGGCGTGCCGCTCGTCACGAGCTACACGTACCAGCAACCCAACTTCAACGTGCCCGGCGTGCCGCCGAGCCTCCAGGGGCCGACCAACACGATCAACACCCCGCGCATCCTGATTGCCAACCAGGACAAGACCACGCAGGGGTTCATCCAGCTCGATTACAACCACGCCTTCAACCGCGCTGGCTCTCACCTGCTCAAGGGAGGCTGGGGCATACGGCGATCGGTCAACGACGTTGACGTGGCGTACCCCGGGGGCTACGTGTACTTGTACTGGGGCCAGTCGTTCCGCAGTACCGTTACCGGGCAGACCGGAACGGGCCAATACGGCTACTACACGGTCAACGACCAGGGCACGCGCGGCGCCGTCAACGCCAACATCCAGAATCTGTACGTGCAGGACACGTGGCAGGTCGGTCCACGACTCACGCTGAACCTCGGTATCCGTACCGAGAACGAGAAGATTCCGACCTTCCGTCCAGACATCGCGGAATACGCCTTCGAGTTCGGCTTTGGCGACAAGCTGGCGCCACGTCTCGGCGCGACCTATGACGTGCGCGGCGACGGACGCGTGAAGGCGTTCGCGAGCTGGGGCCGCTACTACGACTGGACGAAGTACGAGATCGCGCGCGGGTCGTTTGGCGGCGATCTCTGGCAGGTCTACTACCGCTCGCTCGACACGCTCGACATCGGCAGCCTGAATCTGAGCAACATGCCAGGACGCGATCTCTGGGGCAGCGCCACCGGCTTCCGGGATCTGCGCCAGACCTTCATCCGCAATACCGATCCGGACATCAAGCCGATGTACCAGGACAGCTTCAACGGCGGCGTGGACCTTCAGTTGAGCGGCACGATGGCGCTCGGCCTTCACTACGTTCACAACAACCTCGGGCGAACCATCGAGGACATGGGCTCGATCGTGGACGGCGACAGCGTCTACGTGATCGGCAACCCCGGGGAAGGGCGAAACACCATCACGCCGCCCGCGTACCACAACACGGAGCCGTTCCCCACGCCGAGGGCGAAGCGGCAGTTCGACGCCGTCGAAGTGACGCTCGAGCGGCGCTTCTCGAACAACTGGTTCGGCAGCGCGAACTACACCTGGAGCCGTTTGTACGGCAACTACTCCGGCACGGCGAACTCGGACGAGATCCAGACGCCGACGACCGGCGTCACGTCGAACAACGCGCAGCAGCAGGTCGGGACGATCGCCAGGCCCGGGAGCAACGCGCACATCGGCTGGGACATCGATCAGGTCCTGTGGGACTCGAACGGCAACCTCGATCCGCGCGGCCGACTGGCCACCGATCGTCCGCACGTCGTGAAGCTGTACGGCGCGTATCAGTTCGGCATCGGCACCCAGGTCGGCGCCTTCTTCTACGGCGGCAGCGGAACGCCGATCACGACCTACGTGGTCGGGCAGGATCAGTACGCACCGATGGTCAACGGGCGCGGTGACATGGGACGCACGCCGGTCCTCACGCGAACCGACCTGCTCGTCTCGCACGAGTTGTCGCTGGCGGACCGCAAGCGCCTGCGCTTCGAGCTGAACGTGCAGAACCTGTTCAACCAGAAGACGGCCACGCATCTCTTCAACTACCTGAACAAGGGGGCCCCCGCGGGTGGACAGACCCGCCCCGCCGACGCGATCGACTTCTCGGAGGTCAACCTGGCGGCCGGCTACGACTACAACGCGCTGATCCTCGCGACACAGGAAGGCGCCGCGGCGTACGATCCCCGATATGGGCTGGAAGATCTCTTCAACCCCGGACTGCAGGGACAGTTCAGCGTGAAGTTCATCTTCTAGCGCGCGTCCACTTCGATCTCGCGCGCGAGGCACCGAGGCATTGACGGCAGGCGACGCATCGCCTCGGTGCCTCGGCGCCTTCCGATCTCGACACCTTCTCCTCCATTTGACGTTCTAATGTGACACGTGCTATTCCATTGGCGTGTCTAATGAAGCCGTGCGCCTCTTGCGCGAATGGATTCATCGACTGTGGGGAACGCTGTCGCGACGCCGGCGCGATGACGACCTGCAGGAAGAGTTGCGGCTGCACGCCGAGCTCGCGCTCGAGGAGGCCCGTCGCCGCGGCCTCGAGCCCGACGCCGCCAGGCGGGCGGTGAGGCTGGCCGCCGGCAGCCAGGCCGGGGCCATGGACACCCTGCGCGACCAGCGCGGGTTGCCCTGGCTCGACGAGCTGGGCCGCGATGTCC
>JALDXQ010000354.1:0-4754 GCA_032156805.1 Acidobacteriota bacterium | reverse complement strand
GGTCGCGGAAGGGGTGGCGTCTAGCTGCCATACCCTTGCCGCGTGATTGACGCGTTGTAGTCGTGAACGTAAGATGCCCGGACCTGCCGGTCAGGGACTCGAGGAGAACTGGAGATCAGGAGCCAGCGGAATGAACTCGTCGCGCATCGTTCTGCGGCTGTCGTTCGTAGTCCTGGCCGTGACCGTCGCCGCAGGTCACACACTTCTGGCCCAGGCCGATCTCGCCGGGCTATGGCGTCCTCAACCCCGCAACCAGGACGGGAGCGGGATGATCGGCGACTATGCCGGCGTGCCCGTCAGCCCGGCGGGCCGGTGGCGGGCCGAGACCTGGTCGCCCGACGACTACGATCTCGCAGAATACGCATGCCGTCCGCACGCGTGGGACTACTCACTCGAGGGCCCGCTCTCGCAGATGCGGGTCTGGTCGGACGTCGATCACGCAACCCAGAAGGTCATCGCCTATCACGGGCACCTGAATCAGCAGGAGCAGGAGACCACCATCTGGATGGATGGCCGACCGCATCCGCCAGCCAACGCGTTGTTCACGTGGAGCGGCTTCACGACCGGCGCCTGGGAAGGCGACGTGCTCGTTACGACCACGACCCATCTCAAGGAAACCTACATTCGCCGCTCGGGGCTGATGCGCAGCGACCGCTCGATCGTGCGATCGCGATGGCGCCGCATGGGAGACTACCTGCAGATCACATCGATCCTCTATGACCCAGTGCTCATGGCGGAGCCCTACATTCGAACCACGATGACGTGGGTCGAGGATCCCACGCTCGTCGTGGCGCCATACCCGTGCGAAGAGGCAACCGAGGTGGCGGTCCCGCGTGGCGAAGTACGGCACTTCCTTCCCGGGCAGAGCCTGTTGCCTGGCTTGAATCCCAACCTGACGGATCGGTTCAACACTCCGTACGAGGCGAGACTCGGGGGGGCGGAAACGATGTATCCGGAGTACATCGCCAAGATGAAGACGTTCCCGAAGCGCGAAGGACTGAAGCGCGGTGATCTGGGCCGTGGAGGCGGCGGCGGAAATTGAAGTCCCGTCATCGTCACGCTCACGCGTCACGTCTGATGTTTGCCTGCGCAGCGGTGTCGTTTGGCCTCGCGCTGCTGATCCCTGGGGAGCGTGTATACACGCAGGCTACTCAGGGAGCTCAAAAGGTCGTCTGGCCGCCCAAATTAGAGGAGGCCGCACCCGGGGAAGTAGAGGTCCTCCCGGTGCGGGGCCATGTGTCCGTCATCATCGGAGCCGGTGGCAACGTCACGGTGCAGACAGGAGAGCAGGGCATCCTCCTCGTCGACACCGGCATCGCCTCGATGAGCGACAAGGTGTGGGCTGCCGTGCAGCGGATTGCGCCGCCACGCAAGCCGCTTCGCTACGTGATCAACACCACCGAGCATCCCGAGCACACCGGGGGCAATGCGGTAATTGCGGCGAAGGGGGAGACGGTACCGCTGCGCGACGCCAACTACACGGCTGGCCCGCAAGGAACGATCAACTACGCCCGCGCCTCGGTTGTGGCGCACCAGAACGTGCTCAACCGGATGTCGGCGCCCACGGGGCAGAAGTCTCCGACTCCATCCGATGCGTGGCCGGACAATACCTACGCGATCGATCAGAAGCGGTTCTACTTCAACGACGAACCCGTCGTGATGATGAACCTCCCGGGCAACACCGATGGCAATACCGTCGTGTTCTTCCGCAAGTCTGATGTCATAAGCACCGGCGATCTCATCGATCTGACGCGCTACCCGCAGATCGATCTCAAAGCCGGCGGCAGCCTCCAGGCCTTCGTGGCGAGCCTGAACAAGCTGATCGATCTCTGCGTCCCGGAGTCGCATGGTGCTGGTGGCACCCTGATCATTCCTGGTCATGGACGTATTGCCGATCACGCCGAGGTCGCGTATTACCGCGACATGCTGTACATCGTTCGCGATCGGATTCAGGACATGATCGACAAGGGCATGACACTGGCACAGGTAAAAGCCGCGCGACCGACGCGCGACTATGACGGGCGGTATGGAAGCACCACGGGTTCCTGGACGACCGACATGTTCGTCGACGCTGCGTTTGCGAGCTTGAGCGCGAAGAAATGAGGTCCGCATCGGTCTTCGCGCTGGTGTTGGCGCTTGCCGTCGCGCACGACGCGGTCGCGCAGGGACAGGGGCGTGGACGAGGGGCGGCCGCTGGTCCGCCGCCCACCGCGCGCGCTGCGGCCCCGAAGGATTTCACCGGCTACTGGGTGTCGATCGTCACCGAGCACTGGCACCTGCGAATGCTGGTCCCACCCAAAGGTGATTACAGCATGCTGCCGCTCACGCCCGAGGCGCGCAAGATCGCCGACACGTGGGACCTCGGTAAGGCGAAGGCGGAGCCTGATCAATGCAAGGCGTATGGACCGCCAGCCTTGATGCGCGTGCCCGGCCGTCTCCATTTCCACTGGATCGACGACAACACACTGCAACTCGATACCGACGCCGGTACCCAGACGCGAACTCTCAAGTTCGGTGCCCCAGTGCCGGCTGGGCAGGCTCCGCAACTGCAGGGTTACTCGGTCGCGTCGTGGGAATTTCTGGGTGCCCGCGGTCGCGGAGGCGCGGTCCCGAAGGGGACGGGGCAACTGCGTGTGCGCACCACTCGCATGAATGGTGGTTACCTGCGCAGGAATGGCGTCCCTTACAGCGAAGACGCCTCGGTCGACGAGTACTTCGACACCTTCACGGAGCCCAACGGCGACACCTGGCTCCTCGCCACGACAATCGTGACGGATCCGAAGTATCTGACCCAGCCGTACACGTCGACGGTTCCCTTCAAGAAAATCCCCGATCGCCAGGGATGGGATCCCACGCCCTGCAAAGCTGACGAACCCCGCTGATCCTGGAGGCCGCGATGCCACGGAAGATTTGGAAGGGCTCTGTGGCGGCAGCGATGCTGGCGCTGGCGGGCGCCTCCGCCATGTACGCCCAGCAGCCGGCCGCACCCGACACGATTCTCTTCAACGGCAAGATCATCACCGTGGACGATCGCTTCAGCATCGCCCAGGCGGTGGCCGTGACTGGAGATCGCTTCTCGGCGGTTGGCACGAACGCGGAAATCACGAAGCTGGCCGGTCCGAAGACGCGGCGCATCGATCTTCGTGGACGCGCGGTCACACCGGGGTTGATCGACAACCACGGCCACTTCATGGAAGAGGGCGCCTACTGGCAGCTCGAAATGCGTCTCGACGGAGTGGAGTCGCGCAAGCAGGCGGCCGAGATGATCCGCGAGCGGGCCAAGGCCAAGGGGCCCGGCCAGTGGATCTTCACGCTCGGCGGCTGGTCTCCCGACCAGTTCGCGGATGATCCGCGACCGTTCACGCGTGAAGAGCTCGACAAGATCGCACCGAACAACCCGGTGTTCCTGCAGTTCACCCGCGAGCAGACCTTCGTCAACAGCCGCGCGATCGAAGCGACCGGGATGGACAAGATCAATGAGCCCTGGGTCGTGCGTGATTCGAACGGCCGGCCGACCGGCGTGATCAACGGCGACGGCGGGACGGGGCAGATACGAAACGCTGCAGGCTTCCTCAAGGAGCTGCCCAAGGACATCTTCGAGTCGAGCAGCATGCAGATGCTCAAGGATCTCAACAGCGCCGGCCTGACATCGTCAGGCGGTGGATGTCAGTACGAGGACATCTATCGTCAGTGGCAGCGGGAGAATCGTCTGAGCATGCGGTTCTTCTGCTTCCGCACGGCGGGAGGTGGGGGACGTGGCGGCAGCGTGGATCAGGTGATTGCGGCGATCCCGAAGCTGCGCTACTTCGACGGCGACGAGTGGATCGATCACGTCAACTGGGGCGAGCGTCTCGTCAACACGCCTGACACCATCAACGACACGAAGCCAACCGCGCCGCCGGAGCTGTGGGCAAGCTGGGGCCAGATGGCGCGCGCGGCGGCGAAATCCGGGATCACCATTTTCATTCACACGACGATGGAGTGGACCGTCGAGGAGCAGCTTCGTCAGGTCGAGCAGATCGCGAAGGAGATGCCGATCCGGCACCTGCGCTGGTCGTTCGTGCACATGGAGGGTGTCACGCCGCCGCAGATCGAGCGCATGAAGCGGCTTGGAATGTACATCGGTGTGCATCCGCGCGGCGTGATCTCGGGCGCGGCATTCATTCGGCGCCGCGGTGAGCGCGGATACGCGATGCCGCCGCTCAAGGCGATTCAGGACAGCGGCATCCAGTGGGGATTCGGGACCGACGCCTTCGAGGTCAACCAGTATCGTCCGTTCATGACGCTCTATTGGGCGGTCACCGGGAAGATGGTGGGTGGCAAGGTCGTCAATCACTTTCCGATCGATCGTGAGGATGCGCTCATCGCGCACACGCGCAAGAACGCGTACTTCTTCTTCCGCGAGAACGACCTTGGCTCGATCCAGTCCGGCAAGCTCGCGGACCTGGTGGTGATCGATCGCGACTACCTCACGGTGCCGGCCGATCAGATCAAGGACATCAAGCCGGTGATGACGATGGTCGGCGGCAGAGTTGTCTTCGAGGCAACGCCGAATTCATCGACCAACTAGACGCGAGGGAGCTGCATTCACGGCATGATTTTCAACGCAGGGATCGCAGGGATCGCCGGAAAGATGTGTGATCTCCGCCTTACGCCACGGCTGGCCGCGCTACGCGTGGCATCGATCGAGCGAAGCCGGGAATCGCAAGCGCCGCGAGTGTCTTTCAACGCGTGCGATTCGGGCTCCGCTCGAT
>JALDXQ010000353.1:0-4767 GCA_032156805.1 Acidobacteriota bacterium | reverse complement strand
GCACTCATCGACACGGTCAGAAAGGGAGACGTCGACACGCTCGTGGCCATATTCGGGCCGGAGGGCAAGGACCTGATCGACTCCTCGGACGCGGCGACTGCCGGCCAGCATCGGCAAGTATTCAACATCGCCGTGCGCGAACAGTGGCGTCTCGAGGATTCAGCGTCCAATCGCAAGACGCTCATCATCGGCAACGAGGAGTGGCCGTTCCCCGTGCCGCTGGTGAAAGGCGCGAAGGGATGGAGCTTCGATACGGCGGCGGGGAAGGAAGAGATCATTGCGCGGCGGATTGGGCGGAACGAGTTGGCCGCCATCGATTCGGTTCGCGCCTACGTATCCGCACAACAGCGCTACGCGGAGCAGGGGCACGACGGAAACCCTCCCGGCGTGCACGCGACGAAGTTCATGAGCGATCCAGGGAAGGAAGATGGTCTCTATTGGCCGGCGAAAACCGGTCAGAAGCGCAGTCCGCTCGGAGACCTGGTGGCGCAGGCTGCGAGTGAGGGTCGCGCCGTTGGCGGCGGTGATGCCTCGAAACCGGCGCCGTTTCATGGCTACTACTTCAAGATCCTGACCGGACAGGGCGGTGGCGCTCCGGGTGGTGCGACATCGTACGTCGTCAAGGGCCTGATGTCTGGCGGCTTCGCCCTGGTCGCCTGGCCGGCCGAGTACGACGTCACTGGCGTCATGACGTTCATCGTCAACCAGGACGGCGTCGTCCGTGAGAAGGACCTTGGGCTGGATACCGACGCGGCTGCCCGCAAGATGACGGCGTACAATCCCGATTCCTCCTGGAGACCAGTCAAGTAAGGACCATCCATCAGGAAGCGATGACCCGTCACCCGTCGCTTTACCAAATCAATACGCGAGTCTGGCTGACCGAGCTGTCACGTGATCTCGGCCGGTCGGTCACACTCGACGACATCCCCGACACCGAACTCGATCGACTGGCTCAGCGCGGATTCGACTGGATCTGGCTGCTCAGCGTGTGGCAGACCGGCGCGGCGAGCCAGCGTGTGTCGCGCAGCATCCGGGAACTGCGGAAGGAGTTCAAGGAGACGCTGCCGGATCTGCGTGAGGAGGACATCGCCGGTTCCGGTTTTGCGATCACCGGCTACAGCGTGCATCCCGCGCTTGGCGGTGACGCCGCCCTCGGCCGGCTGCGCGGTCGCCTGCGTGCTCGCGGCCTGAAGTTGATGCTCGACTTCGTCCCGAATCACACCGCGCTCGACCATCCCTGGGCGCAGGTCGACCCCGAGTACTACGTGGCCGGGACCGAAGCGGATCTCCAGCGGGCACCGCAGAACTACACGCGCGTCGCGCGCGCGGGCGGTGATGTGATTCTCGCGCACGGACGCGACCCGTTCTTCCCAGGCTGGACAGATACGCTGCAACTCGACTACAGCAACCCCACGACGCAGGGAGCGATGATCGCGGCGCTGATGAAGATCGCCGCTCAGTGCGACGGCCTGCGCTGCGACATGGCGATGCTGCTGCTGCCGGACGTGTTCGAGCGGACGTGGGGACGACCGTCGCCACCATTCTGGCCGCGGGCGATCCGGTGCGTTCGGGAACGCTTTCCTGATTTCCGGTTCCTGGCGGAGGTGTACTGGGACCTCGAGTGGACGCTGCTGCAACAGGGCTTCGACTACGCGTACGACAAACGGCTCTACGACCGCCTCCGCGACCAGCACGCGCGACCGGTCCGCGAACACCTCCGTGCAGGACTGAATTACCAGGAAAGGCTCGCGCGCTTTCTCGAGAACCACGACGAGCCTCGTGCTGCCGCGACGTTTCCACCGCCTGTCCACGAGGCGGCGGCGATCATCACGTTCCTGTCGCCCGGCCTGCGTTTCTTTCACGAGGGGCAATTCGAAGGCCGCCTGAAGCGGATCTCGCCGCACCTGGTTCGCGCGCCGATGGAACCACCGAACCAGGCATTACAGCGGTTCTACGATCGCCTACTCGCGGTCATGCGCCGGCCAACGGTTCGTGACGGTCACTGGCAGTTACTGGACTGCGCTCCTGCCTGGGATGGGAACTGGACGTGGGACAGCTTTTTGGCTTTCGGATGGCACGGCCCTGATCGAAAGCGCCTGCTCGTCACCGTCAACTACGCCGACCATCACGGCCAGTGTTACGTCCCATTACCCTTCGAGGAGCTGGCCGGCCGGTCCGTGCGATTCATCGATGTGATGGGTTCGGCGATCTACGATCGGGCAGGGGACGATCTCCTCTCGCGCGGGCTGTATCTCGACATGCCCGCGTGGAGTTATCACGTTTTCGAGATCACCTGAGCGATCTGTGGCGCTTGCTCGCGTCCGAGAGGACGGGCACGGCGCTCCGCTGTTTCACCGTGGCGCTACGTCCGCACCTGCTCGCCCGCCACCTGCTCGATGAACACGCGCTCGTGCACTCGCGACCGTTCAGTCTCGAGCACCGTTTTCGC
Source organism: Acidobacteriota bacterium (assembly GCA_032156805.1). Classification (GTDB taxonomy): domain Bacteria; phylum Acidobacteriota; class Vicinamibacteria; order Vicinamibacterales; family UBA2999; genus Gp6-AA40. The sequence continues at coordinate 2,318 of JALDXQ010000353.1, read as the reverse complement.
ATCGATCCGCCCGAAGAGATCCAGCAGGGGAGCGACAAGGCCGGTCCATCCGGTCTGATGGCTCGCGCCGAGCCCAGCTCCGTTGTCGCCGTGGAAGTACTCGTAGAACAGGATCAGGTCACGCCAGTGCGGGTCCTCCTGGAACTTTTTCGTGCCACCGTAAATCGGACGCTCGCCATCGGCGTTGCGGAGAAACGCAGCCGTCAGCCGGCGCGTCAGCTCGCGCGCGGCGTCGAAGAGGGTCATGTAGTTCCCTGAGCCCGTCGGGCACTCGACTTTGAACTCGTCGCCGTAAAAGGTGTACAGGTTCAGCAGGGCTCGGACGATCAGGGTGTTCACGGGCATCCAGACAGGACCCCGCCAGTTCGAGTTTCCTCCAAACATCCCAGTGTTCGACTCGGCCGGGAGGTATTGCACCTTGTACTCGTGGTGACCGACCCAGAACGTGAATGGGTGGTCCAGGTGATAACGCGAAAGCGAGCGGATGCCGTAAGGGCCGAGAAACTCGTTTTCGTCGAAGAGATATCTCAGGACGCTGGTCAGTTTCTTCTTGCTGAGGATGGAAAGGAGACGCCGATTCTTGTAGCCCGTGAACCCCTCGTCGGTTGGAGCGACGTGCTTGAGCAACTCGGGGTGCCGTTTCCTGCTCAGCTCAATCAGCTCCCTCAGTCGAGGGTGTCGAGTGACGGAGTCTTCCTCGAACACGGTCGAGGCACACAACGGCAACAGGCCGACCAGCGACCGCACTTTCAGGCGCATCGCCGAACCGTCCGGCAGGCGTAGCAGATCATAGAAGAAGCCGTCCTCTTCGTCCCACATCTCGTCGTGGTTCTCGCCGATCCGGTCCATGGCATAAGCGATCCAGACGGAATGCCGGGCGAACTTGAAGGCGAACTCTTCGTAGATCGAGTCGTGCTCGGAGAGAATTAGTGCTATTTCCAACATGCATTGACAATAAAAGGCCATCCAGGCCGTGCCGTCCGCCTGCTCGAGCGTCCCGCCGGTGGGCAGCTGCGCACTGCGGTCGAAGACGCCGATGTTGTCGAGACCGAGGAACCCGCCGGCGAATACGTTGCGTCCGCTCGGGTCCTTCCGATTCACCCACCAGTTGAAGTTCAGCAGCAGGCCTTGGAACGAGCGCTCCAGGAAGCGAACGTCGGCTCTCCCGAGCGCGCGCTCCATCTTGAACAAGTAGAGTGTGGCCCAGGCGTGCACCGGCGGGTTGACGTCGCTGAAGTTCCATTCGTACGCCGGGATCTGCCCGTTCGGGTGGAAGTACAGCCCGCGCAGCATCAGTAGCAGCTGCTCTTTCGCAAAATCGAAGTCCACGATCGCCAGGGAGATCGTGTGGAATGCCAGGTCCCAGGCCGCGTACCACGGGTACTCCCACTTGTCGGGCATCGAGATGATTTCGGCGTTGAGCATGTGGAACCAGTCTGCGTTCCGCACGCCTGGCCGCGCTTCCGCCATCATCGGATGACTGCGATGCTCGGTCAGCCAGCGCTCGAGATCGAAGTAGTAGTACTGCTTCCCCCACAGCATCCCCGCTAGCGCCTGGCGGTGGAGTCTGCGCTGGTCGTCGTTCAGCGTCGTGGGAGCGATCCGCTTGTAAAACTCGTCCGCGTCTGCGATCCGGCTCTCGACGATCCCCTCGAATTCCTTGAACGCGTCCTTGACCGGCACGCCGGTCAGCCGCAGGCGGACGATCTGGCTCCCTCCGGCGGGTATGTCGAGCACGCGATGTGCGGCGGCTTTGGTCCCTACGCGTGCGGGATTGACGGCTGTGCCGTTTCCAGTGGTGACGCAGGTATGAAACGCATCTTTCACGTAGGGGGAGGCATTCGGCTGTCCCCATAGCAGTTGGGCGTTGCTCTCGTTCTCGGTGAACAACAACTCAGGTGTGCCGTCACAGTGCAGGACATACTTACCAAGGGCGTGATGTGACGCTTCCACAACGCCTGGTCCGGCTTCACGGAGCGAAGGTTTGCGATCGTCGTCCCCCCAGGACCAGGTGTTGCGGAACCACAGCGTCGGCAGCACGTGAAGTGTGGCTGCCTCTGGGCCCCGGTTATGAGCCGTGATCCGGACGAGGATGTCTTCCGGTCCGGCCTTCGCGTACTCCACGAAGACGTCGAAATAGCGATTCTCGTCGAATGCGCCAGCGTCGAGCAGCTCGTACTCGAACTCTTCCCGCGAGCGCATCCGGTTGATCTCGACCAGGTCCCGATACGGGAACTCCCGCTGCGGGTACTTGTAGAGGTACTTCATGTACGAGTGCGTCGGCGTGCTGTCGATGTAGAAGTAGTACTCCTTGACGT
>JALDXQ010000352.1:0-4804 GCA_032156805.1 Acidobacteriota bacterium | reverse complement strand
AGGCCGCCCGGCGGGCGCGTCGGGCTCGTGCCGATCAGCCAGGTCGCCGCGATCGAGGCCGGCAAGTTGCCGATGCCGGACGGGCCCGCCGGGTGGTTCCCGCCGCCAGTGAAGTTGACCGCAGCGGGACAGGCCGCACAAGAGGCGCTGCGCAAGCGGCCGACGTCCGAGGACCCGCGGCTCTCCTGCCAGATCACGAGCATCCTGTTCGACTGGGTGTTCGACGGTGCGATCAGCCGCATCACGCAGAGCGCGACCGTCATCAAGATGGAGTACGGCGTCGGCCTGACCCGGAACGTGTTCATGAACGTGACCGCGCACCCGGCCAAGATCGCGCCGAGCCGCGCCGGTCATTCGATCGGCCGCTGGGATGGCGATACGCTCGTTGTCGACACTGTCGGCTTCGAGCCTGGCAGCCTGGCTGGCAACCTCCCCCACAGCAGCAAACTGCACGTCGTCGAACGCTTCACGTTGAATCCCGCGACGCTCGAGCTCACCCGCGACATCGTCGCCGAAGATCCCGAGTATTTCGCCGACAAGTACGTGGATTCCGACAGTGTCCTGCCGGCGGATGCGCCGTTCAGAGTCGAGGCCTGCAAAGAGCTCGCGCCGGAGTATCAGCAACCCGGACGGAAGTGAGGCGGGGCTGTTTCCCGCTGACCTGGTCGGCCCAGCTCTTCGGCCCGCTCTTTCCGCTGAAGAACGGCAGCACCGTCCTGGCCAGCTCCGGCGTCATGAACATCTCGTAGTGGGTGACGTCAGGCAGGATCGCGAGCCGGTTCTTGGCCATGTGCTCGCGCATCCACCCGGCGTCCTTCAGGCCTCCACCGAGCAGCTGGTAGAACTCGACGATGTGCTCGGGCCGGATCATGTCGCTGTCGCCGTAGACGAGCATCACGGGCATGGCGAGCTTTCGGATGTCGACCGACCAGTTGTACGGCGTCCGCATCCATGCGCCCATCTGATCAAGCAGCCGCGGGAAGTCGTTCGGGTTGGGGGCGACCGCGACATAGGAGCGGTACATCGGCGTGTCCTTCATCGACTCGGCCATCGCCGCACCGACCTGCGCCTGCATCGGGAGCATCTCAGCATAAAAACCATTCTGTGCGAACGGTGCGGATGCCACGGCGAGCCGGCGCACGAGCGTCGGATGTTGCACGGCGAGACGGAGCGCGATCGCGCCGCCGAACGAGTAGCCCAACACATCGACCTGCGCGTAGCCGATCTTCTGCAGCAGCACGGCCATGTCGTCGCCGATGTCATTGGGAACGATCGCGCGCTCGCCGAGCGGAGTGCGGCCGTGGCCGTGCAGATCGACGACGATCACTTCGCGGCTCTGCGCGAGCATCCCTAGAACCGGCGCGAACATGTCAATCGAGCCGAGGCCGCCGTGCAGCAGGAGGAGCGGCTCGCCGTTGCCGTGAACTTCGTAGTAGTAGTCGACGCCGCTCGCGGCGACGCGCCCGGTCTTGACCGGCTTCGGTCTCGGTCTTTCGTCTGTCATCGTTGGCTGTTCTCCTTGTCTGGCTGGCTCGGCGCACGCCGTCAGAGTGACTGCGGTGGCTGCGATCACTGCGAGGGTAATCATTGTGATAACTCCTGGACTCGAGCGTCGATCACGATCGCTACGATGTGAGAGCTCAGTCTAGGGTGTGCCGTTAAGAGGAGAGTCAAGGCCGAGTCGCCCCCGTTGACTTTCCCCTGCAGGGGAGACACTAGAATGCGAGGACAGAGAGACGCATCGCAACGAGAGGAAACATGTTTCGCATTGGTGCATTCTCGGAATTGACACACACGAGCATCAAGACGCTCCGTTTCTATGACGCTCAAGGCCTGCTTCGGGCGAACCACGTCAATCGGACCAGCGGATATCGGTATTACGCATCCGAGCAGATCGGTGATCTCCGACTGATCCAGCGCCTGAAGAGCCTGGGCTTCTCCCTCGCGGAGATTCGCGACACGCTCGCGGACCGAACCGACGCGGATCGACTGCGCGACAGGCTTTTGGACAAGCAGTCTCAATTGGCGAGACAGGCGCGCGAGGCTCGCAGTCGGGCGGCGGACATAAAGGGTTGGCTCGAGCAGATCGGCCGCGGACCTGGCTCCCTGTCGCATGCGGTCATGCTCAAACGGATCGAGCCGCATGCGGTTGCGTCGATCCGGACGAGCATTCAGCAATACTCCGACGCGAGCGAGTTGTTTCTGGAGCTTCGACACGCTTTGAGGCAGCGCAACGACTACGGCGGTCCTCGGACGGCGATCTGGCACACCTGCGGAGATTCCGGCGGGCCAATCGACTGTGAGGTGCTTGCCATCCCCCGACAACCGCCGCGTGCCACAGGGCGCGTGCGGATACGACAGCACCCCGAGACCCTGATGGCCTGCATCGTCGGTCAGGGCGACATCAGTCACGCTGCGAACCTCTATGCGGCCGTGCGCTCATGGGTTGCCGCGAACGGGTACGAGTTCATCGGCTCGAAACGCGAACTGTATTGGCATGGCGGCCCCGACGAGGATCGTGCGACTGACGTGACGGAAATCCAGTTTCCGGTGGCTATCCGCTCTGCCGCTGAGCCAATGTCGGCGTGACAGGCGGTACCCGATGGAACGAGTCCACGACGTCGCCTTCCTGTCGACCGCAATCGCGCTGGCGATTGGGGCAATCGCCGGCTCGGCCTTCGGTCGCGTCGTCGGCGATCGAAAAGGCGCGTCCGTTGGCGGGCTTGTCGGAGCCGTTGGATCGGCACTCTTCTCGTACGCGCTCGGAACAGGCACCGTCACTGCGGGCGAGGTTCTCTTTTCCAGCCTGACGTTGCTGGCTGCGCTCGGGTGTGGCCTGATGGCCGGGTTCTTCTTCGCCTTCTCCTTCCTGGTGATGAGAGCGCTCGGTCAACAGCCTCCGGCCGCCGGCATAGCGACGATGCAAACCATCAACGTCGTCGTATTCAACCCGTGGTTCGGTGGCGCTTTTACGATCACGGCAATCGCGTGCGTGCTCGTCACAATCGTCTGCGTTTTTCGATCGGACCAGTCCGCAACGTACGCTTTCATCGGCGGAGTGTCGTACCTGATCGGCACGTTAGGTGTAACTGCGGCCTGCAACGTGCCGAGGAATGACGAGTTGGCCACGGTGTCGCCGTCGGCAGCGGGTGCTGCTGATATCTGGTCTCGATATCTTGACGAATGGACGAAGTGGAATCACGTCCGAACGGTTGCGGCGCTTGCGGCTGCCGCAACCCTGACGGTGGCGTTGATCAGGGGATGAGCACGACATGATTGCAGTAATGGGGGCAAGCGGGAATACCGGTGGGAAGATCGCGCGCGCTCTTCTCGGCGCCGGCGAGAAGGTACGCGCGTTGGGGCGACCGATCGGACGGCTCGCGGAGCTCGAGCGAGCGGGCGCCGAGGTACAGATCGGCGAGTTCACCGATGCCGCGTTTCTCGCGCACGCGTTTCACGGGACGGATGCGGTTTACACGCTGCTTCCGACAGCGCGGCGGTCGCCCGACTACCGCGCGCAGCAAGATCGCGAGGGCGAGACGATTGTCGCGGCCATCCGAGAGAGCGGCGTGCGGTATGTCGTGAGCCTGAGCAGCTTCGGCGCCGACTCCCTGGAGCCAACCGGCGTGATTCGAGGACTGGCCGCGCAGGAGGACCGCTTGCGGCAGCTCGAAGCTGTCAACGTGTTCCTCCTTCGTCCTGTGTCGTTCTTCGAGAACTTCTACGATCAACTCGAGCTCATCAGGCACCAAGGCATCATCGCGGACTCCGTGGAACCGGAGTTGCCGATCCCGATGATCGCCGCACGCGATGTCGCAGATGTAGCCGCCGCGGCGCTGAGAGCACGCGACTGGCGGGGCGTGGCTGTGCGAGAGCTGCTCGGCCAGCGTCATCTCTCGTACACGGAAGCCACTCGCGTCATCGGCCAGCGCATCGGCAAATCCAATCTGGCGTACGTGCGGCTGCCATACGAGGAGATGATCGATGCGCTCGTGCAGGCCGGCTCCTCGGCGAGTTTCGCCGCGCTTTACGTTGAGATGACGCGCGCGTTCAACGAGGGCAAGGTCGGCGACCGTCCACGAACACCCGAGACGACGACCCTGACGCCGTTCGAGGCCTTTGCTGACGAGTTCGCCGAAGCCTATCGCGCGCTTTAGGCGGAAACTCCCTTCGCCCGTGCTTGTGAACGCGAATCACTGAATCTGGACGGGCAACCTTCGCGTGAGAGATAGACTCTCGCTTGGTTGCCGCCTGACGCCTCGCCTCTCGCCGCGGCCAATACCGGGGTGGCAGAGTAAAGTTACGTCTAGAACAGCCCTCGAAAAGGAGTCCGGATGTCCGTCTTTGGAAAGAGAGTGCTCGCGGTCATCGCCGCGCTCGCAGCAGCATTAGGGGTGTCAGCCAGCCTGGCTGGGCAGACTGACTCAGGCAAGTCCGGAAGCGAGACGGAGTGGCGGTTTTTCGGCAGCGACAGCGGCGCGACCCGGTATTCCCCCGCGAATCAGATCAACGCCGGCAACGTCGGCGATCTTCGTCTGGCCTGGCGCTGGTCGGCACGCAACTTTGGTCCCCGGCCGGCGAACCAGATGCAGGTCAGCCCATTGATCGTCAATGGCGTTATGTACACGACGGCGGGTATCAACCGCGACGTCGTCGCTCTCGATGCGGCCACCGGGCAACTTCTGTGGCACTGGCGCCCGACCGGTGAGCTGACGCGATGGTTCGACATCATCGAGCCACTCGCGAGGAGCTCCGGCCGCGGCGTCACGTACTGGACGGATGGCAGCGGCGACGAGCGAATCTT
>JALDXQ010000351.1:0-4839 GCA_032156805.1 Acidobacteriota bacterium | reverse complement strand
CGTGTAGACCGGCCAGTTCCAGACGTTGTTGGTGATCCTGAAGATCTCGTTGAAGACCTCGTTTCGGTATCCCTTGAAGACGGTGCCTTCGTAGATCGCATTGATGTCGACGATCGCGGTGCGCTCGCGAAACTCGCGACGGACGATGCTGGCGTCGACGCTCATCTGTCGCGGCAGTTGCTGCCGGTAACCGACGATCCATTCGTCGGTGTGGGGTTGCTGCCGGGCCTCATCGAGGACACGGTCGGTGGCGCGCGCCGACACACCGGGGGTCACGAAGGTCGTCTCGAAAGTGCCGTCGAGATTGTTGTCGTAGATGTCACGGAATCCCGACGCGTTCGTGCCGGCGGACTGCGTCGTCTGCGCCAGAACGTCGGCGACGCGCGTCCAGCTGGCGCGCACCGCGCGTGACCCGTCCTGCGCGAGCAGGTAATTGATGCCGAAACGCGGACCGATCTCGGTCGTGTTTTGCGTTTCGACATTGAATGCCGCGTCGTGCCGCGTGATGAAATCGGCCCTGACGCCGGCGGTCACGGTCAGCCTCGAGAACGGCCGCCAGGCGTCCTGCACGTACACCGCGTAATCACTTCCGTCGGACCACCGAAACGGCGTATCCACGAGGTCGAATACCTGGCGGTGAAACGGGATCAGCGCTGATGAGAGATCCGCCGGGTCGCGCAGCACGACTTCCTCGAGCGCAAACCCGCCATTGGGGTAATGCTGCGTCGAACGATCGCGTAGCCGTGGTTGGAGATACACGCCCGCCTGCAGTTCGTGCGACCCGCTGCCGGCATCACGGTACCAAGTCGCATCCGCGGACAGGGTCAGCTTGTCCGCCGGTTGAATCGCGGTGGCGCTGAGGTTATCGAGCACGACCAGGGTGCCGCTGCCGACCAGGCGTCCGCTCGACGCGAACGCGCTGCGATGGACATTGCGCGACGGCAACTGCTCGCTCGCCAGCTCGGAATCAATTCCCTTGTTGTTGAACGACACGTTGACGCGCGTGCTCAACGACCGCCCCCAGACCGACGCCAGACGGAAGCCGGTGGCGATGCCTCCGAAGTCGCGCTTGAGAAACTTGCCGCTCCAGTTGGGGCCCACGGCATTTTCGGGGCTGTGGTCGCGCTGCCAGAACGCTTCGAAGCGATGCGGGTCTGCCAGCCGCGCGCTGACCTTCGCAAAGAAGTAGCTGGCCTCGTTATCGGCGTCCATGGGCTCGAACCCTGGCACGAGGGCTTGCAGGTTGGCAATCTGTGCGGTGGTGCGGCTGACGCCGAGCGAGTTAGTGGTGAAACGGTAGGCCCCGAAGAACCACGTCCGGTTCTTCCAGAGCGGTCCTCCGAGCGAGGCATCCGTCTGCAGGAGCTCGAACGCGTTGGTGGTGCCGCCCGGGGCGTTGTTGCCGTTCCACTTCCGATTTTGATACGCGAGCGAGGCGCTCCCTTTCATCCGGTTCGTCCCGGACTGCGTGACCAGGCTCATCACGGCGCCGGCGCCGATCGGCGTGGCCGCATCCACCGCGCCGGTCTTGACCTGGACGTCCTGAATGGCCTCGGTGCTCAAGTTGACGTAGCCGCTCGTGTTCTGCAATGTCGAGGCGATGTCGGCGCCATCCAGTTGCAGCACCAGCGAGCTGAAGTCGGCGCCGTGCAGGTAATAGAAGTTCCTCCCGACGGCATTCTGGGTGGCGATGACGCCGGGCACGAGCAGCAGCGAGTCGGCCCAGTCGCGGCGGCTGCTGAGGGGGACGTGCTGCTGCAGGTCTCCCGAAATGTTGACCGCCTGGGCGGCGGTCGATGATTCCAGCATCGGCGTCTCGGCCCTGACCTCGGTGGTCATCGCCTGCGTGCCGAGCGTCATGTCGATGTCGAGCAGCAGATTCAGGCCGGCGCGCACCACGATGCGCGGACGCACGAACCTGGCGAACCCGGCTCGCCCTGCGCTCAATTCGTACTCGCCCGGCGGCAGGTCAAGGAGGCGGTAACGGCCCTCGTGATCGCTGACCACGCTGACCGGAATCGGTGCTGCGGGACTGATGACGGTAATGGTTGTTTCCGCGAGCGCCGCCTGCTGTGGATCGCTCACCGTCCCGCGAATCGAGCCGTTGGCTGACGTTTGAGCAACGGCCGGCCGCACCGGGCCTGCGATCGTGCACGCGAGCACGAGTACCGCCAACGCCGCCGAGTGGGTGGGCATAGGCGAACCTGTGGAGCAGAAGCGCATTCTGCGCGCGTGGTTGATTGAATACTACGGATTTCACGCGCGGGTAACCCCTACGTTGGTATCGATTGCGCCAGGATCGGCGAGCGGCGTAACTCGTTTAACGGAATGGGATTACCACGGTGAGGGTCGTGCCGCGTCCCGGTGCCGTGTCGTATTCGAACCTCCCGTTGAGCTGCGACGCCCGCTCGCGGATCGTAATCAGCCCCAGCCCGCGTGACGGACCCAGCTGGCTCGGATCGAAGCCGACGCCGTTGTCGGCAATGGCGAGGGACACCATGTCGCCATCTCGCGACAGGCGAACGGTAATCCGCTTCGCCTGCGCATGCTTGGCGGCGTTGCCGAGCGCTTCCTGGAGAATACGGAAGAGCGCGAGCGAGGTGCCGCGCGAGAGGTCGTCCACCGTGGGATCGGTGTAGCACGACACCGGAATACCGGAGGCCGTGCTGAACTCCTCGCAGTAGTCCTGGACCGCCTTTGGTAACCCGGCCTCCTGCAGGGCCGGCGGGTGGAGCTCGTGAGAGAGCTGGCGGAGGTCGGTTCCCACCTTGATGAGTTTCTGTTGCACCTTGTCGATGGTGGCGTGCGCCTCGGCATCATCGCGTGCGCGTCGCTTCGCGCTGCCCAGCATCATCGTCGCCGCCAGCATCTCTTGCATCACGCCGTCGTGCAGCTCCCCCGCAATCCGCACCCGCTCCTGTTCCTGCGCGTGCATCAGTCGCTCGTTCAGCGCGCTGATGTCGCGCTGTTTGGCCTCGACGATGCGCATGCGGACGCGATGCGTGACCCACACGGCGGCCGCCAGGATGCCTGCGGTCAGTACGATGAACCACCCGGTCTGGTAGTACGCCGGTGCGATGACGAAGCTCAGCATCGCGCCCTGCTCGTTCCACACGCCATCGTTGTTCGAGGCCGTGACCTGGAACCGATACTGGCCGGGCGGCAAGTCGCTATAGAACGCCTGCCGGCGCGTGCCGGCGTCGTGCCATTCCTGATCGCGGCCATCGAGGCGGTAGCGAAAACGCACCTTCTCGGGAACGGCAAAGCTCAACGCCGTGTAGCTGATTTCGATGTCGCGGCTGCGCGCCGGCAAGCTCACGGGGACACCGATGGCATAGTCACGCCGATCCGCACGCAGCGCCTCGACGTACACCGGCGGGGCGATGGTGTTCATCCGCAGCGCGGCGGGATCCAGCATTTGCACGACGGAGTCATTGGCGAACCACAAGCGGCCATCCGGTGATCTCGACACGCCGGGCTGAAACGAGCTGAGGCCCGGCATCGCCCCGTCAAGCACATCGAACAGTCGAAAAGGAACGGTCATCTCGGGGCGCTCGGACCATCGCTCCAGTGCCGTGCCCTCGATGGCGATCAGCCCGCACTTCGTGTACAGCCACAACGTCGCCTCACGATCTCGAATGGCGCTGATCACACCTTCGCAGGGCAGGCCGTTCTTGGTCGTCATCGTCGTCAACGCCCGATGCTTCCAGCGGGCAAGGCCGCCGCCACTGGACGACGCCCACACCGTGCCGTCGCCTTCAACCATCAACGCCGATAACGGCGTATCGCCCAGGTGCAAAGGAAACGTTTCCAGTTGGCCGCCCTGGTAATGACCGAGGTCTCCATTGAGGAGCCCAAGCCAGATGCCTCCGCCAGGGTCTGCCGCGAGCACTCGCGGAAATGGGACCTGGTCTGCCAACAGTTCTTCCTGCACTGCGAAGTCCCGGATCCGCAACAGTTTGCGTTGCGGGCCCACGACGCTGACCCACAAGTTGTGCTCGCGATCCTCGGTGATCGCGATCGCGGCTCCGACGAGTGGGCCGCCGGCGAGGTTCTTGACCCTCTCAAACTGGCCGCCCTGGTAGACCGCAAGCTCGTTGTCGAGCCCGACCCACAGCCGCCTGGCGTGGTCCTGCCAGAGCGAGGTGACATTCTGCCCGGGGACTCGAATCGACGTCACTCGACCGTCATCGACGACATCGAGACTGTTCCTGTTTCCGATCCATACCCGGCCATCATCTGCGGCTAACACTGAACCGGCGAGATCGGCAGCCAACCCTTCAGCCGTGGAGAACGTGACGATGCGCGTATCGCGGAACCGGTCGAGCCCTTTCGACGTCGCCACCCACAGGCTGCCTTCGCGGTCCTCGAAGAATCGCGTGACCGTATTGCTGGAGAGGCCGCCTTCGCTGCGGAAGTTATCGATGCGGCCGCCAGACACCCGGTAGACGCCGTCGCTGGCGGTTCCCATCCAGACCGACTGATCGCGATCGACAAAGAGCGCGTGCGTATCTTCTGTACCGATTTCTTTGAACGTCGCCTTTTCTGGAGTCCCGTTCACGATCCGGAACACACCGAAGCCTTGCCGAGAAATGGCCGCCCAGACCGAACCGTCACCGGCAGCAACGACGCTGGACACCGCCTGGAGTCCCTCGAACTGCGCGAGCTGCTCGCGAAAGAAGCTCTCATGCGAACCATCGCGCCATCGCAGCAACTGCCCCGACGTGCCCACCCACAGGTTGCCGTGCACATCCTCCGTCAACGTCACCGCGTACGGCAGGCGCAATTGGTCGTCGCCGCCAAGGCACCGTGACCGCTCACCGGCGGCCTGGCACAGGC
>JALDXQ010000350.1:0-4863 GCA_032156805.1 Acidobacteriota bacterium | reverse complement strand
GCCGGGCCGGCCACCTGCCAGAACCGCTTGGTCAGCGCCCACGGCTGCATCGCCAGCACCTGGTGCAGGTTCTCGGCACTCGGGTCCCGAAGCGTGGGCACGCTCGGAATCGCCATATCCCAGTGCGTGCGGAACCACGTGATCGTTTCGAGCAGTTCGCGTTCGAGCGCCGAATTCGCTTTGGGCACGAAGCCGCGCGCCGTGATCGGCAGGATGCCGTAGGGCGTGTTGCCGACACGCAACGCGGACAGCGGCCCACCCGGGCGGAGAAAGCGGACCGCAAAGGCCCGCAGCTGATCGATCGAGGCGTCGTCGATGAGTGTCTGCGCGCTGTCGAGCGGATTCCAGAAGAAGCGCAGCGTGTAGCCGATCGTGGCGTTCCACAGCGCGTTGATCATGTGGCCCGAGGTGGCGCCTTCGACCAGGGCTGCTCCGGGCGTGAGGCCGACGTCGAAGCCAGGGAGCGGTTGTCCGTTGGCGTCAACCGATGGCTTCGGGATACCAAGCAGCAACTGCAACCGCGCACCAGCACTGGCGAGTTCGTCGGCGACCTGCGTGGCCTGTGCGACCGCCAGCGATGGATCGAGCGCGTCCACGACATCGGCGCCATTACTCGCGTAGCCGGAGCGCTTCGCGGCGGTGTTGTTGGTGGGTGTCCCCTGCGCGACGAACGCGAGCCCATCGCTGTGCAAATGATTGTCGAGCAGCGAGCCGACGAGCTCGGCCGCCGACTGCGGTGTCTGCGTCCAGTCGACGCCCAGCACGATCAGGCGCTCGACGCCCTGCCCGAGCTGCGCGTTCTGCAGGTCGGCCTGCGTGACGGTGATCGCCATCCCCGCGGCCTCGGCCTTCGCGTAATCGACCATCCACGCGCGATCGCCGGAAAACGGATCAGTGTTCTGCTCGTCCTCCACCAGCAGGGGATCGAACAGCGGCGAGATGGCGAGCTGATCGGAGACGACACTCCCCCACTTCCGGAAGATGCGCTGGGTGCCGCGGAACCCGATGGCCACGAACCGATCGGGCAATGCCTGCGCGAACACCTGGCGGGACTCTGCGGCCGCGACCGGAATCGCCGCCTCGTCGAACTGCGGCGTCTGCGCAGTGGCGATCTCCGCGACGTTGGTCGGCGTGGTCGCTTTCACCACGTACGCACCACGCGAAGGCCCAAGCGCCCGAGCGATCTGCGTCCATGGCGAGGCGGCATCGGCGGGGACGGCAAACCGGGCCGTCCAGTACATCTTGCCCTCGACCACTTCGCTGGGCAGAAGGCCTTCCTGATGCGAGAACCCGTGCACGGCATCGGGATAGATCCGGATCATCAGCTTGGTGGTCGCATCGTCGTAGCGCGTCTGCACAGCTACCGGGAGCAGCGCGACCGGGTGCGTCGTCGCGAGCGCCTGCACCATCAGCGCAGGATCGCGTCCGCGTAGCAGACGATCTGACAGCGTGGCAATCGAGCGCAGTGATGTGCGCGCCGCTGTCGCGGCGGCCTTGACTCTCTCCGCGCGGCGGGCGACCTGCGCGGCGGCCTGCTGGATCGCCTGTGGATTGGCGCCGCCTCGACGCATGGCATCGAGCTTCGCCTTCTCGCGATGGTATTCAGCGCTCGCCACGCGTTCCGCTTCCCGCTGTCCGGCAAGCCGCGTGCGCGCGGCTCCGATCTGATCGAGGTTCAGTATCAAGGGCGGCATGACGGCTCCTACGTGGCGAGGTCGGCGCCGAGGTAATACGCGCGGAACGGCTCCTGTATGAGCTTCGTCGCGACAACCGCCGCCGTGGCATCAGCATCGAGCGTTGGGAACGACGCGAACGGCGGGTTCGCCAACGTGACCAGCGACGCGATGCTGGTATATCCGCCGGCAGCAACCCCGACGTGCGTCCACGACAACGCCTTGTACGCGTTGTAGCCGCTCTTCGCGAGAGCGCCCGTTGGGTTCTCCTCCAATTCCCGCAGCGCCCACTTCAAGGCTGCGCGCTGCTTCGGCGCGGTACCCTGCGGCTGCCCAGGCGGCGTGACCGGCACATCGAACCCGAAGCGCGGCTCGCTCATCTGTTCTTCCAGGACGAAACACCACTTCGCCACATCTTCCTTGTCGATGTCGAAGCCGAAGAACGTGATGTCGGGCTCAATGAAACCAGAGAACACCGGCGTCTGGATCGCATCCGCGTTCAGCGGGTTCCCGTTGGCATCCTTCATCAGCTGCGTCGGATCCGTCTCGGGATCCGCGGCCGGTGTCGTTCGTTTCTTCCACGCATAGACGGCGGTGTTGGGATACCGGCGCAGCAACTGGCCGCGGACGAGCAGCGCGATGCGATTCGGATCGACCATGTTCTCGTCCGTTCGCTTACCCAGCGGTTGCTTTTTCCACTGGTGCATCGGCTCCATGTCGTTCAGCAACAGCTCTCCCATCGGGAAGAGGTACTTCTTGCGCCCCCAGAATCGCTGGAACGGCGTGCCGCGCAAGTCTGTCGGGAAGCCGCGCCACAGCAGCTCGCGGTTCATCTCGAAGTTGGCGCCGGCCATGACCGCATCGATGAAGTACTGGTTGACCTGCACCAGCATGATCAGGTCCTGCGGCAGATCGTCCACGCCCGGCATGAACGCGTTCTTGTCGTAGTCGGCGAGATCCCGGTAGAACGCGTTGCGCAGGTGCGGCCACGCCATGACGCGATCGAACAGCGTCGGGATCATGAACACGTGGCCGATCGTCGCCGTCTTTGGCAGGAACGCAGACACGTGCGTGCTCGCCTTGTCGACGGCGAGCTGCGCGACAGACACGGTTGACGCGAGGCGAGCGGGCAACGTCAGCGCCGGATCGGTGCGCGCTTTCAGAACTGTCGCCACCTGGGCCAACGGGTAGTCGATGACCTGCACTTCGATGCGCTTGGCCACAAACGCATCAGCCCACGTGCCCTGCACACCGCGCGTGGCGGTGGCAAACCGATTCAGCACTTCGCGATCGCGGATCGCGGGTGGAATCGTGATGCTGACGATCGCCGGCACTCGTCCGGGCGTGCCGACGTGCTCGAACTCGTAGCTGGGATTCAGCGTGAACGTCTGCACGGGCACGCCGGCCGCCGTTGTGAATGCGTTCGCAGGCAGCGCCGTGAAGAGTCCGCCAGCGTTGAACTCCCGCGATGGACCGATCTCGACCTTGCCCAGCTGTGTGCCGGTTACCGCGGCGGCGAGACCACGAGCCGCACGGCCCTTGTCGGTCAGCGAGATGGACTTCCGCTCGGGGCTGAAGCGCGCCGTCACCTGGTCGACGGTGAATTGGCCGCTGCGCGCGTCGAGCCGCATGGAATGGACCTGCATCAGGCCCGTGCTCGTGTTCGACTCGATCAGGAATCCCTCGATACCGCGCTCGCCGAGCCCTTCGACCTGCGTTGCCACGAGCAACCAATCGCTCGACTTCACGGTCGGTGAGTTGGCGGCGAGCGCACCGAAGCGTTCGACGTGCAGGTCGGTGAAGACGCCAAGATGCTGGCCTTCACGGATCTTCAGCTCGGGGACGCCTTTGCTCGCCAACTCCTTCTGCGCGGTCCGCGCGCTCGCCAGCGTCTTCGTCACATCCCCGACGGTGAAACGTCCACCGCGCAGCCCGATCGACGACAGGTCGAGCGGCGACGTCGAGGGACCCGCGACGTCGACACCATCGAACATCCTGGTGCCAAGGATGCCGTCCGGTGTGAACGCGTTGACGGAAAACGCCGCCGGCTTCCGCGTAGCCCGCGACATCGTCGTCACGTAGCTGCTCAGTGTGGCGGGGAGCGTGGCGACCTTGCCGCTCAACCGGGCTGCCATGCGCAGCGATCGATTCGCCGGGCTCGCCACACGTCGCATCGCGGTGTCGACCAGCGAGACCGGCATGCTCGAGCGCGCAAGCCGCCCTCCGAGCGAAGCGACCTTGCCGTTGATCTTGTAGGTCTGCGCGGCCGTGCCCAGCGCCTCGATGCGCGGCAGCGCCGGACCAAACACCTGCACGACGCGTTCGGGCGGCAGGACGTCGTAGTGCTTGCGCTTCAGTGCACCAAGCGCTTCGATCGCAAGGCGCGTGAGGTTGAACTTCATCTCGGCGTCGAGGATCTCGCCGATCTGTTCCCAGCACGCGTCGACGTACTCTTCCTGATTCTTGCGGACGACCTCCGCGCCGTATCCCGCGGCGCCGCGATAGCGCGGGTTCAGATTGAGGTCGGCCAGCCAGTGCTTGCCAAGCTTGGGGGCCGATGCCGGACCAACGCCTGAGCGGAACGCCTGATGCTGCTGCGCATGCCACGCGCCGTACATCGGCGGCTTGACCTCGATGCGGCGCCCTTCAGCATTCGTCGATCCGTTGCCAACCGGATTGGCCACCTGATCCTGGGGCGTGTTGACGATGATCTCGAGGCTCTGGGCCTGAACCGCGGGGGGCGGCTTGCCCGGCGTGTACTTGATCGGCACGAGCGCGCCTTCCATCGTCGTCACGAGACCGGGCGTCGAACCGTTCAACACGTTGTCGACGCCCATCGGAATCGTGCCGACGGCCGCCAACTGTTGCTCGACTGGCGTGCCCTTGTACGAACCGGGTGTACGCAGACGCCGGCAGAGCGACTCGAAGTCACCCTTGGGACTGGTCGAGAACTCCCAGTGGTAGTAGACCGGCAGCGTGACATCGGTCGCCACGCTCTTGTTCCATGCCGGAGCCAGCGTCGTCATCGACGGATCGTCTTCGGCAGGAACCAGGCCCAGCCCTCGGCGGCGCCCGGGCTCGAAGGCCGGCACGACACACGCGACGTAGTCGGTCAGTTCCTTCAGTCGCCGTGGACACACGAGACGAGAGATGTTGCTGTTCGGCTTGTTCTGCAGATCCGACTGGATCT
>JALDXQ010000349.1:0-4872 GCA_032156805.1 Acidobacteriota bacterium | reverse complement strand
CCCCCCCCTGACCGCGCGTAGCGCGGCCACACGAATGGCTCCCCAGCGATCCCTGCGATCTCTGCGTTGAATAACTCTGCGTCCTCTGCCTTCTCTGCGTCCCTGTCACTGCAACGGCCTCAACCCGGCTCCCTCACGCGCGACGTAGAACCGGTCCCCTGCGATCCCCGTAACCGTCTCGACCATCCCACTCGGCCACCGAATCTCGAGCCGATCGACACGCGCAGCAGCCCCGAGACCAAAGTGCGCCCGCGAATCGCTGTGCGACAGGTAGCTGCCATCGCCGCGAACGGTTGTCGTCTGCCGGCGCTTGCCGGCCTCGATGCGCACGCGTGCACCAATCGCGCTGCGGTTGCTCTTGGCGCCAACCAGCCGCACGGTGATCCAGTGATGGCCTGAGCTGGTGTCGTTGCGCAGCAGCGTCGGACGCTCGTTCATGTTGATCACGAGCGCGTCGATGTCGCCGTCGTTGTCGTAGTCGCCGAACGCAGCCCCGCGGCTGGACTTCTCCAGCAGCAACCCCCCACCGATCTCCGCGCTGGCGTGACGGAACCGCGTGCCCTCGTTGACGAAGACCTGCTTGCGCTGGTGGTAGCGCGTGCCCAGCCCGTGTTTGTCGACCTCCGGATAGACATGGCCGTTGGCGATGAAGAGGTCGAGCCGCCCGTCGTTGTCGACGTCGATCAGCTTGACGCCCCATCCGAGGTACGGACCGGCGGTTGCCGCGATGCCGGTCGCATAGCTTCGATCGGTGAAGACGCCGGCCGGGCCGTTCTCGTAGAGCGTGTTGTAGTCGTGCGAGAAGTTCGTGATGACGAGATCGGGGAGCCCATCCCCGTTGTAGTCGCCGGCATCCACTCCCATACCGGCCTGCGGGCGGCCATCGCTGCTCAGCGCGGCGCCTGAAACCAGCCCTTCCTCCACGAATGTCCCGTTACCGCGGTTGCGGAACAGCAGGTTCGGCACCGAGTCGTTGGCCACGTAGATGTCCGGCCAGCCATCGTCGTTGAGATCGGCGAAGACAACGCCGAAGCCGTAGTAGCCGGGATCCGTGACGCCGGCGCGCGCCGTGACGTCGGAGAAGGTGCCGTCTCCGTTGTTGCGATAGAGGACGTCGAGATCCCCGGTGAGCTGCTTGGGGCCGCAGAAGACGTCGGTTGCCATGAATCGGCAGTTGGCAGTCGTGCCGCGCGCGGGAATCGTGCCTTCGTCGAACGCCACGTAGTTGGCGACGTAGAGATCCAGGAATCCGTCGTGGTCGTAGTCGGCAAACGAGCAACTCGTGCCCCACCGCGTTTCGTCGAAGCCGGCGCGCCGGGTCACGTCGACGAACGTTCCCTTTCCGGTGTTGCGCCACATCGCGTCGGCGCCGAATGCCGTGATGTAGATGTCACTGGCGCCGTCATTGTCGTAGTCACCGACGCAAACACCCGACCCCCAGCCCCGCCGATCGAAGCCGCTCGACGAGGTCACGTTGCGGAAGCGTCCGCTGCCGTCGTTCTGATAGAGCGCCACCATTGGATCGCCGCCCTGGGCAAATCGCTCGCGGGTGGACCCGTTGACGATGAGTACGTCGAGGTCCTCGTCGTTGTCGTAGTCGAAGAAGGCGGCGCCGTTGCCGTTGGCGTCGACGATGTAATCCTTCGCGGGCCCTCCGGAGACGTTGACGAGATCGAGGCCGGCCTCGGCGGCAACATCGATCAGCTTGATTGTGGTGCGCTGGGCGGTGGGTGCGGCGGCCACCATCGTGACCATGAGGGCCGTCCAGACGAACCGGGGCTGGGTCGACATTGCCGCACATTCTGGCAGATTCAAATCGGGATCAGGATCCCCCCCAAATCCGGGTACAGAAGGACTTTCCGGCGATCAACTATCCTAGGCACAACGAGATAGAGACGAGCAGACTCCGAGTGAGCGTGCTGTTGGTCGTGGTGTGGGTGGTGTCTGTGGCGACGTCCGTCTCGACGGCCCGGCAATCTGTTGCGGGCCGAGGTTGTGGCGGCCGCGGTGCTCCGGCCGCGCCACAGGTCCGCGAAAGTACCGTCGCGCTGCTCAAGGAGTTGCTGAAGGTTCCATAGAATGGTCTTGCGGTTTTTCGTTCTCCTCCTCGGTGCTCTGGTCGCCTCCTCCTGCAGCAGTTCCACTCCAACCGCGCCTTCGGCGTCGCGAGTCTCGGGTGCATGGATCGGTCATGCCACGCTGACGGCCGTCAGCGGAGGCGAGTGCGTAGGGACCACGCTTGCGGGCACGATCGGGAGTAAGGACATCTTTTCCGCGAGGGTTCAGCAGACCGAGAGTGATCTCGCGGCGTCGTTGACGTATCAAGGCAATCGCACGAGTTGCCTGTACCGCGGCAGCACCGCAAACGAAACGGTCAACCTCAGTCTCGATTCGTGCAGCGAGGGACGGGTCGAAACATTCGTCTGCACGAACGGCGCGGTCCGCCAGTTGGAGATCAGCGGCACTCGCGTGACTGCTCAGAACACCGGCAACACGGGTACGGGAAGCGATACGACGACCATGAACGTGTTCGCGCCGGGGAATGCCACGCCGCTTGGCGTTCTCACCGTGACGTCCCAGTTCAGGTGGAACCTCCTCGGCATCCCGCACAGCGACTTCCACATCTTCGACGGCTCGGTGCGGCCAGGTTACGTCGATGGTGTCGAGATCATCCTGGAAGAGCCGAACGAGTTCTGCACGAAGTGCGGGTGGTTTCAGTAGGCAGTACGCAGGAACCACCGGTCGAGCACGACACGCTTCGTGAACGCGGGTGAGTTCATCAGGATCCGGCCAACGGCGGAAAGAGCTGCCCGCACTGGTGCTGCGTTCTCTCGAGCAGGTGGATGAAGACGCCTGAGCGTCTCGGCGTAGGGTCGAAGGTCTTCCGCTTCGCTTCGACCGTTGGCAGCAATCAACGTCTCCGCGGCCAGTCGTCCTGACTCGATCGCCGGGCGGATGCCTTCGCCGCTCTCCGGGTAGGCGAGCCCGGCCGCATCTCCTATGAGCAGCACAGCGGGGCCGGTGACCGGGCGGGTGCCGACGCCTGAACCCAGGTAGGCATGGCCGTGCCAGCGTGCGCTCGCGATATCGGTGGCGATGCGATGTCGCTCGAGGAACGCGACGAAGTCCCTGATGTAGGTCGCGAATCCGCGGTTTCCCCGCCTGCCGATGCCGACGTTGAGGTAATCACCTTTGCGGACGCACCATGCGTAACCCTGGAGATCGCGGCAGAAGAACAACTCGGGCGTCGTGCCCGATACCTGGGTCCGCCGTTTCTCGATCCTGAACTCGGCTTCCTTCGCGACGATTGGTGCATGGTCGTCGGCGGTGCCGCGAAGGAGGCGCGCGACGGGGCAGAAGTGTCCGCCGGCTCCAATCACGACCGCGGCTTCGATCGATTCGTTGACGATCCATGTCGCGCGATCGCGTCTCACTGTTCGCACGAAGGTGTCCTCGAGGACCCGTACCCCGGCGCGTTGCAGCAGGAAGGTATCGAACTCGCAGCGGCGAATGGCATAGCTGGCGACGTGGGGGTAGCGAGTTTCGATCGCGCGCCCACCCATGACGCTCGTGCGAAAGGCAGTGATCTCCTGAAGTGTCAGCCCGGTCGCGCGGTATTCGTCCGCCGTGAGGTCGAGTCGGGGAAAGACGTCGGGTGTGAGCCAGCCTGCGCACACCTTATCGCGCGGAAAGCGCGCGCGATCCGCAACCACGACGTCCCACCCGGCCAGGCGAAGCAGCCTCGCCGCCGTCGAACCGGCCGGGCCGCCACCGACGATCAGCGCGTCACATTTAATCAACTCAATTCCACGACCACAACGTCAGCGAGGTCACGTCCTTCACGAAGACGCGGTTCCCCGTAATCGCGGGTTGTGCCCACGTTTCGTTGGCCGACACCTTGTAACGGCGGACCAGCTCGAAGGCAGTCTGGTTGTTGCGAGCAATCACCAGCTCACCGTCGCTCTCGAGGCTGAAGAGCAGATCGCCTGCGCGCGCCATCGATGCATGCGTGGCCTGCCGCCCATCCGACGTCCATAGCGTTTTGCCGGTCCTCGCGTCCATTGCGTAGTACTGTCCGGCGTTGCGCCCAGAGAAGCCGTAGAGCACGTCGCCGGCGACGACCGGTGTCGTGTAGCGCAGCGGCAGCTCCGTGTTCTCCCAGATCTGCTCCGTCGCCCACTGGCCGCCGCGTCTCGCGACAGCGAAGGCAAACAGCGGACCCGTCCCGGCGACGATCACGGTCTGACCGCTCACGATCGGGGTGATCGAGTTCGACGTGAACTGGTGCTTCATCGGCCGCTCCCAAAGCAGCGTTCCCGTGCTCGCGTCGACGCCGACGATCTTCACCTGCGTCGGCGTGATGATCTGCCGCACGCCGTCGATTGTCGCGACGACTGGCGAGGCGTAACCGGGGCCGTCACCAGTCCAGCTCCAGCGCACAGCGCCGGTATTCAGGTCGAACGCCGTCAGCGCGCCTTTGTCGTTGCCACCGACATGAAAGATCACATTCCCGCCGTCGACCAGCGGTGAGAACGCGTGCGTCGTGTACAGCATTTCCGGGCCGGTCCCGGCTTTCTGCCAGACCTGCTTGCCGCTCGCCGCATCCCACGCCGTCACGGTTCCGGTCATGCCGATCGAATACAGACGACCGTTGAAGAAGATTGGCGTCGACTTCGGTCCGGGCCCGTGTTGCTTGGTGGCCGGGTTCATCGTGAACGTCGCGGGATACCCCGCCTGCCAGAGAATCTTTCCGCTCAGCGAATCGAGCGCGGTCATCGTCTCGTTGTCGCCGATGCGTGAGAACTGATATATGCGGTCGCCGACGACGAGCGGCGTGGCGTAGCCGGTTCCGATCTCGACTTTCCAGCGCTC
>JALDXQ010000348.1:0-4951 GCA_032156805.1 Acidobacteriota bacterium | reverse complement strand
TCTTCTCGCAAGAACGCGATCATGTTGTCCTGTTCGTGTCGAAGCCAACCGCACATCATCGCGACCAAGAATTGGAATGGAAACACGTCCACGTCTATAACAGCGGAGCTCGTTCAGTTTTGGGACGCGCTCCTTTCCATTGGAGGAGTTCGGCGGGGCTTCGCGCGTCATTCACCGGACAAGAACGCACGCATCCTGATGTCCGTGGCCCGGAGCACTTGGCGCGCGGCTGGGTCGAACCCCTCGTATTGATAGGGCACGAATTGCAGCGGGTGCGGCTCCTCTGCCAATACGACGGTCCCCGCCTGCACAGCCACTGGCTCGGGAACTGGGTAGATGTGCTGAACATAGATGGTCGTGGGCTCGGGCGCGCCGGCACGTGCGGCCAGCGTCTCAACGCTGCGCTGGAACTCATCCGGAAACACCAACTCCAGCGGGCGAGTCATGTTCATCGATGCCTGGGCCACCAGTACCACTAGCGCAAGAGCGGCGAGTACCCGTCGCTCGACGCGGGGTCGGGCTTCCAACGTCCGGACGAGCAGCGTCGCGGCGATGAGGCAGAAAAATGGAACCAGTTGTCGGGCGAGACGGCCATAGACGACGAAGACGTTGAAGAAAGAGAAGAGAACCAGCGCGGAATAGACGGAGATAGCCCCGACCAGTCCGGCTCTGAGGCCGCGGTCTTTCCACGACGAACGCCAACCGAACAGACACCAGACGAACGACACGAGCCAGAGCACGAGCACCAGGTGCTCCGCGTGCCACAAATATTCCACTGGAAGACGCCACCCTTCTTCGAAACGGCCCTGTGTGACCTGCCCCGCGAATGCCGTGAGTTGCTCGAACGGGTTCCCTGACTTGACGGCGACGAACAGGACGATCGCGATAACCAGGGCCAGCGCCAGACCTGCCCCCGCCGTAAGGGACCGTCGTACGGCATCTTTCCAACCCGATGCGTCGCACACGTGAATCAGGCACGCCGCCGCACCCATCGTCCAGTAGCCCGCGTAGGCGAGAAACGCGCAGGCGGCCCAGACGCCGCAGGCCATCGAGTCGCGCCACGCGGATTGGGGCGCGCTTCCCGCAAAGACAGCCATCAACCCGAACGTCATCGCGACGTCGTACGGCAGCAGATGACGCGAGAAGTAAAACATCGACGATGACAGCGCAACAAGCGCACCGGCAACGAGCGACGTCGTCACGCTCGCGCCCCTCCGCCTTGCGATCAGGACCACCAGCCAGATATTGAGCACGGAAAAGATCGCGAAGAACCCAGCGGGAATCCTCGTGTCTTCGCCGCGTATGTACTCGACCGACGCAGGCACCGCCGCGAGCAACTTGAAAAGAAGGTGGGCCGGCTCGTGGATGCTCGTCGCGGCTTCCGCTCCTGCGCCGGCAACGATATTGGTGACATTTTCGCGAACGACTCGGTAGCGGCCCTCGTCGGGCCAGTAGAACTGGCCACCGGATTCGATCAGCACGACCCGCAGCAGCAGGGACGACAGCAAGATTGCGGCAAGCACGATGCCGGAGCCGGAGGGGCGGGCGGTCGCAAGCGTTGGCCAGCCGAGCACAATCGCAGCGACAAGGCACACGGCCATGAGCGCCGGCCACACGCGCATGACGGCGTTGAGCGGCCAGCGTTTGTAGAACTGTCGAAGCGTGGCACGAATCGGGGGGCGTTCGGTGGTAAGTTGCAGCCGCTCGCGATCGATGTAGTTGGTGTCCTCAACCCCGGGAAGCGCGACGACTGTGGCGATCGTCTCAGTCGAATCGTCCTGCAGGCCGTAGCTCCACGTGCGTTCACCGAGTCGCTCAGGTGCGGTCAGGTGAAGCTCGTGCTCAGCCTGAAACCGATCGGCCGGCGTGGCCGACGCGGCCCAGCGGACATTGATCCTCGGCGGCACCGGCTCGAGAAGAGCCATGGCCGGAAGACCCATGGCTAGAGCGAAGAAGATAGAAGAGAGCAGGACACGCCACGGCGACATCCGTCTATTCGTCGGTCAAGACAGACGCAACCCGAAACGGCCTCTCGAGATTCTTCCGCTACGCAGCAGTGTTTCGCGCGGCGCACGTGCGAATGCGCGAAGTTTCAGGAGCATGCGGCCCCAGCTCGTTGTGCGTAGTCGCACATGCTGCCCAAGAACGTGTTCGCGTGTACGCATCGTCGTCTTCGCGTAATGTGGCCATGGAAACAACTCAATTGCTGCTCTGGCTGGCCGAAGACATTGGCATTGAGTTAATCGAACGATAGCTGTTTCGAGAATCAATCGTTCAGTGTGGACACTGGGTTGGCGCAACTGCAAAGCGCGGGCCTTGTGACCCAAGGCCTGCAAGCAGACCATCGAAGCTCTTGCATCCCTGCGCACTCAAGCGGTTATTTAGCGCGTCGCAACCAAACCGACCGCTATAGCAAAGAACGGCTTCGACGTCCAAGCACCAGCAGTACAGATATCTGACGCAACTGTGTTGTTTTTTCCCGCTGAGCCGTGCGCCTTCGAAAGCGCCGCGCCAGGAGCAAGCCCAATGAGTTCGTGGTCGACCAAGCGCCGCCGTGCACTATTGCTTGCTCGACGGCAGGTTCTCCGCTACAGCACGATCTTGCTGAGCGCTCGGAGCAGGGCGTCCTGTGGCTACCCGGCGTAAACAGCGACGGTTCACGGATCCACAAGCCGCTCATCGCTCTCAGCGTCGGCGCACAATCATCGCTCCGCAAATCACGCAACCGATCAAACTCGCGTACAGCAGCGCTGACAGCTACGCCGTCGAGAAACGACTGCCGATCCACAGGAGCGCTGGCGGTGCGTCGTCGAGCACTAACGTTCCCCGATTGATATATGCGGTGTCTTCGACGAGCGGATGCATCACGACCTTTCGGCGGTTCATCTGCGTGGCGTCGACCAGGGAGCGAGCGGGGCTTCCAACCGCCCGCTTCGAATGACGTCCCCACAGCGGACTTCAGCGGTTGGAGTCGCCGTTGGTGGATGGTTGCGGGCCGCCTAGGACTTCTTGGATCTGACCTTCAGTTGATCACCTTATCGATTCGCACAAGAGACCATGAATCGCCAGCAGGTCTGAGAGTGACGAACTGCTGTTCCCATTCGCCAAGAGGCAGCTGCACTTCAACGAGGCCATCTGCTTTCCGCTCGACATGAACAATCGGCGACGTTCGAGTGACGACGTTCGTGCCGGTGGCTCCGGCAATAGCGGGGCCGGACCTGACGAATTCGACCAGCCTAACCAATTCCGCATCGCCGAAGTCGCCGACGAGCCGAAACGGACGGTTCAAGTCGCGCTGGTCTCTGACGTCGTCGAGCGCTCGGCCCGGAAGCTCCACCTGCGCCCAGGACGTCTTCATCGCGTCGGTTCGCCATTGCCGCGGTGCTGGCGGTTCCTGGCCCGCGTCCCGAACGTCCTTTCCCCAAGAGGGATCTGTCCATGCCCATACCAACACGCCACGGCGCAGCAGCCCGTCGGCCGTCGACGGTCTCGCGTAGACCTCCACTGACCAGTCATTGGAAAACTGTGCTCGATGTCCAAGGAGCAGCCAGGAGGTTTCGCCCGCCAGGCGTTCGAGTTGAGAGATGTCATCCTCGGACAGACGGAAGGCAACGTCTCCCAGCCGCCTCGGCGCGTCGAGTTGTTGAGAGCCGAACGCCAAGACACTCACGACGATAAGAGCGAACGTCGGCAGCGACACTTCACCATCCTAACGCACTGATCGGCCTTCGCCGATCCTCCATCGGGGCTCGCGGAGCGGCACCGGAAGGACATTCCGGTGGTTCCCAACGCCGTGTTGGATACCTTCACACGGCTGCCGTGGCCAGGGAACGTGCGGGAATTGCAGAACGTTGTCGAGCGCGCGGTGATCGCCACTCCAGGGAACACCCTCGTTCTCCCCCACGGATCGAAATGGAGAACGTCGACCGAGCGCCGCAGTCACGAACGCTTGCCGGCGTCGAGCGCCAGCACATATTGGAGACGCTGCAGGAGACCAACCGGATCGTAGGCGGTTGGAACGGAGCAGCCTCCAGGCTGGGCCTCTCTCGAACGACTATGATTGCCCGGATGCAACGACTGGGGATTTCAAGGGACTCGCGATCACGAAGTGGCTCGTTCCCGACATCACTTTGGGGTGCAGCCGTGAGCGAGACGCGTCAATCACGAACGGGCGAGCCCGGGATGCAGCCCGAGAAGCGACGGCCTACGGCATCGAGCTGACATCAGGTTCGTCGACCTGTCGGTCTCGTCCAGGAAACTATCGGGAACCGATCCGGGCTCCCTTTTCGCACCGCCCACGCCATTGCCACGTTCGGGCGGACGACGATCCCTTCATGAAGCGAGAACTGTGGAAAGATCTGGCTCCAGAACCTGCCGGTGAACTCGTCGACAACAGTCGCGGGTAACAGTCCCGCATGGACCATCTCGAGCAGGTCTTCGTCCTCGAGCGTCCGTGGGAGCGTGCGGATGACGATCGGGGGCTTGCCTTCGAGCGCGAAGGCCTCGTTGAGCGCGACGAGCCCCTCGAGCTCGCTGCTGCCCTCGCGGACCGCAACCTCGGTGCGCGCGAGGTGGTCGAGCCCGCGCTGGACGCCGCCATCGACGAAATAGTGAGTGCGGCTGTACGGCGTCAGGAGTCGAATCCGACGTCGCTTCACCATTTCGCCGAAGTCGCCGGTCCAACGCTCGTTGACGACGTCGAGCGGCAGCGACGGCCGGGGAGCCTCCTGCCCTCGAACAGCTGACGGTGCGGTGAACGATATTGCCGTGAGCAGCATGACTGCCGGAACAGTGCGCAGCACGGGATGCCTCAATATCGCGCGAGTTGCCAGTTGATGGTGAAGCTGTCGAAGTCGGTTCCGCGACGGGTCGAGGCGCCCGTGCTATAGACGACTTTTATCGACTGAAATCTGGTGATGGGAATCGAGAGTGTGCCGCCCATCCGAGTGTT
>JALDXQ010000347.1:0-5052 GCA_032156805.1 Acidobacteriota bacterium | reverse complement strand
AACGATGCCCGCGACTCGCGCGATTAATGCAGGAACTGCAACGGACATACCATCGCAACCGCAGGATCTGCGGACTTCCGCCATCTGCTTGGAGCACGCGATATCGTCAGTTGACGATATGTCGTGTGATCTGAGCGCGGGTGCCAGGAATGACTCACCCGCCACGAACATCAGAGCTCCTTATATCCGAGTGCACGAGGTGAACGGCGCTGGTCCTGACCTTGCACGTTTTTCGATGGGGGAATACGAATGCACCTGACAGCGCTGAGGTCACCGGCGAAGTCCACATCCCCTGCTCGACGGTCGGTGCTCAGCTCAGACAGCAAGTGGTCGGTGTTGAGTTGGGCCGGCTTGCTCAGCGTCGCAAGCGCCGCGTCGATATTGAGTGTCGGCAGTTTCGGTTCCCTACTGTCGATTGGCAGTAGTGCATCCGTGTTATCCATCGGCAGCCACGCGAGCGTCCTGAGCATCGGTGGGTCCCGCTCATTCATGCGCTTCCGGCGCCGGCGCTCGCCGATTCACGAGGCGACGACGCGAAACGACGAGCGTCTTCCGGGACACGACGATGTCACCAACGGGACATGAAGATAGCGGCCCTGGCAGGGTCGTTGAATTCGCTGCGCTTCTCTTCGCGGCACTGGTGCTCATTCCGTCGGGAGCCCACCTCGCCGAGTTGCCGAACAAGATGGATTTCTCACGGGGCGAATATCTGACCGTTCCGCAGATCTACGCGGGTTGGGCGCTGTTCGGCTTCGTGATTTTCCCTGCACTGGTATCCACTCTCGTATTCACGATCAAGGTACGCCGCGTCCGGCAGGCCTTCCGTCCGGCGATGACCGCGCTGCTCTGCCTGATCGGAGGTCAGGCCATCTTCTGGACCTTTACGTTTCGCGCCAACGTGGCGACCGCAAACTGGACCATGCTCCCGCCAAACTGGATCGACCTGCGGGCGCAATGGGAGTACTCGCATGCCGCTGGCGCGGTGTTGAACCTGGTGGCTTTCGTTGCGCTCACACTCGCCGTGCTCGTCGAACGCGGCCCTCGAGAGTACCTGCCTCACAACCCACCTGGGTCATCGGTTCGACTATCACATTGAGGCGCCACAGCCGTTGGATTTTCACTCTCTCTCACTGCCAGTCAACATTGGCATCTTCCTCGTTGCCGGCGTGTGTGTGTGGCTCGCGGGCGCGCAACTGGCCGGGTACGCCGATGCCATTGCATCACGGAGCGGACTGAGTCAGGCGTTCATCGGTGTGGTCATGCTTGGCATAGCCACGTCGCTTCCCGAGATCGCCACTACTGTGACTGCGGCGTCTATCGGAAACCCGCGCCTCGTGGTCGGCAATCTGTTCGGGGGGGTCGCGCTGCAGATCGCCGTGCTGGCGATTGCCGACGCGGCTGCTGTGCGCGGGGCGCTCACCTACTTCACACCTCAGCCGGTGCTGCTGTTCCAGGGCGTGATGCTCCTTCTGCTGCTGGCCGTGGCGCTTGCCGGTGCCAGCGCCGGCGAGCCTGTGGCGTTCATGGGTGTCGGCCTGACGCCATTCATCCTCCTCGCCGGCTATCTCGTGACGGTGCGCCTGTCACGGCCAGGCGACTACCTGCCACGATGGCGGGCGACCAACGAACCACCAAGTCGAGACGACGAGCCGGCCGGTGGGCCCGATCATCACCCGGAGCGAACGATGGCCCGGTTGCTCGCATTGAGCGGCGTGAGCGGTCTCGTCATCCTCGCGGCCGGCTGGGCGCTCGCGCAAAGCGGCGACGCCCTGTCCGAGCAGACCGGTCTTGGCGCGAGCTTCGTCGGCGTGGCCCTGGTTGCCGGCAGCACGTCGTTGCCGGAGCTCAGCACGACGATAAGCGCCGTGCGGCGCGGCAATCACGAGATGGCCGTGTCGAGCATTCTCGGCACCAACTGTCTCGAGCTCGCGCTGTTGTTCCTGGCCGACGTGGTGTATCGCGGCGGCCCGATCCTGGCCGCCGTCGATCGCTCGGCGCTGTTTGCGGGAACGATGGGGATGGTCGTGACGTGCTTTCTGCTGATCGGCCTGCTCGAGCGGCGCGATCGAACCGTGCTGCGAATGGGTGTGGACTCGTTGGCGGTGCTGGTGGCGTACGCGTCGGGGCTCGTCGGACTCTATCTCCTTCGATGATCGGTCGCCCGGATGACGCGCGGCCTCGAGCCGGGTCCGAAGGACCCGGTTTGCAACATGTAAATCAGTGATGTCAATTGCTGCGACGTACCTCGGTCAGATCGACCGGCTGCGTCGCATAGCGCTCCAGCTCCACCAGGCGGCCGTCTTTGCTCGCGATGATCTTCGTCGCCCGCGACAGCTTGCCCTCGCCGTCGCCCTCTTCGTCCACGCGCAGCTCGATGAACGTGAACGGATAGTCGATCAGGCGGGGACGATGGATGGCCTCCCAGATACCGATCGGACGGTCGGTGGCGAGGAAGATTCGTCGCCCGCCCTCGTCGCCCGGCACTGCGTGCGCGTAGTGCAGGTCCCACGCCAGTGCCGGGGGGTTCTGTATATACCCGGCCGTGGGCAAATCGCGCAGCGTCTCGAGCATGGCGTCCTGTCCGCGTGGAAGCGCGTCCAGTAGCCGCTGCCTCTCGGCGTCCGTTGACCATCGCTCGATCACGATCTCGAGCTGCGCGGCGACCGGAGACGTGCGTGGTCCGCCAGTGCTGAGCGCGACCGCCGTGTACGCTTCGCGGTGGGTGTCTGCGCCGCCGGGAGCAGATTGTGCCCACGAGGCGATCATGAACACCGAAGCCAGAACACCGATTGCTGTGATGTGCATCGCTCAGCTCCTTTCGCTGCGGCGCCGATGAACCGGGTCGGCCGGTGCATGAGTCATCTCACGTCAACAATGCACCCGGTGGCGATGGTGCTCTCATGCGCCTCCTGCACGACACCATCGTGCATGCTCCGGGCCACTGGAGCGCGGCCGTGCCGGCGTTTCGAGCCAGGCACTGCGCTGATCGGAGTTATCGATGCAAGAGGCTGTTGCGCACGGGGAAGAGACCATCGAAGAGAATCGGCTTCCCTTCTCCTTCGACCACGTCGCCATCCGCAGTTACGGCATGCACGTGCAAGTGCGGCTCCGAGGTGTTTCCCGAATTCCCCACACGGCCGATGACCTGACCCGAGAACACGCGAGCGCCTGGCGAGGGCTTTACGCTGCCACTCTGTAGATGCGCAAGGTGCACGAGCGAACCGCGGCAGCTGATCACGACATGGTTTCCCG
Source organism: Acidobacteriota bacterium (assembly GCA_032156805.1). Lineage (GTDB taxonomy): Bacteria > Acidobacteriota > Vicinamibacteria > Vicinamibacterales > UBA2999 > Gp6-AA40. Next base: position 1,800 of record JALDXQ010000347.1, on the reverse strand, counting down.
CCGGGTTCTGAGGGTCGGCATCGGGTGGGACTCGATCCGGCAGGCCGTCGACCGCGTCGGCCACCACGCCGTCGCATGGGCTGTACACCGGCGCGCCGAAGATCGCATATTGATGGACATCGGTCGAGAACAACGCTCCTGCACGGGCACCGTAGACGTTGAGTTGCACGATATCCAACGCATATCGCTGCGCAGGATGGCCGTTGTGGTGGTTGAGCAGGGAGCTGTCACCGCCATGGGCCACGTAGTACGCACCGTTGGCAAGCGGTAGCGCGAGCCGTACTGGCTCGTCGGGCTCATGGCGCAATCCGAGCAACGCATTTCCTGTGAACCAGGTCATCACCGCTGCAACGGTCAGCGCGCTCGCCATCGCCGATCTGCTGCCTCGTCTGCCGTTCACCCGCCGGGGCAACGCTCGGGCACGCCGGAGTCCTGCCCCCGTCGCCGTGACAAACAGAGCCACAAGCGCAAACCGCAGGTAGTAACTGAACCAGTCCCAGCGGCCAATGAGGAAAAACGCCGTAACGTAAGCACCAGCGGAGGCAACCGCGAGCCACCAGACCGCCCGTGTGTCCTGACGCGCACGCCACACGCTCCTGATCAGATAGACCGGCAGAGCGACCTGGCACACGAGCATGATGACGACGGGAAGCACGAAGGCTGAGAACATGACGGCTCCTGAACGCCGCGCATGAGCGGCCGTCACCGGCCTCCACGGGATCACATACGCCGGACAGGACAGCGATCAACCTGGACACGCGTTCCTCTTCTGTCGCAGCGTCCTGTCCGCCTGAGCAGGCCTCACCCGTGCATACGGAATGCGCGAACGATGCCACGGTGACGTCTTGGTTCAGCCTCGACGTTCAGGTTCGAAGTCCTCACACGCGAATCGTCGGTCGCGAACACCTGACGACACGGATCCCGGCGTGGCGGATGACTTCTTGCACTGCAACCAGGAGTATCCGACCCCACCGCCGTGGGCTGCTCGCTGCACACCTCGGCATGTTCATCAGCACTGGAGGAGCGCCTCATGTTCCGCATCACCATGCTCCTACTCGTCGTTGCCCTGTTGGTGAGTCATGACTCGTCCATCATCCGTGGTGAAAGCGCCCCCAACCTGCACGGAACCTACGACTCGGAGGGCACTGACTTCGACGGCAGCCGATACCGCGGCACGGTCGTCATCGCCAAGCACGACGACATCTACTACGTCCAATGGCGATTCGGATCCCGCCTCTCGGCGTTGGGCATCGGCATCGTCACCAACGACATGCTGGCAGTGAGCTACTACGGTCGGTCGCTCGGCGTCGCCCTCTATGCGATCGACGGCAACCGGCTCGTCGGGCGATGGGCGGAAAGCGGCTCAACCGGCACCGTCTTCAGTGAAACCCTCACCCGAATGCCTGACGCCCAGCCTCGAAGAGCACCGGGTGCGCAGTCGCCGGTGCGCTCTGACGTTGCGGCTGACCCAGGAACTCAACCACCAGATATCGTCATTGTTCACGATATGTCGTGAATAACGGGCGCGTCAGACCCGGCCGCACTCTAGCCGAGGAATTCTATTCAGGTGCGGTCAGAATCGGGTGGCGCGTGCGATTTTGACGATATGCGTCAATGCCGGGATAACGGGATCGGTCGGACGAGGGCCGAAATCTCCGGTCATGACTGGATGGTGTTTGAGCGCCGGTCTTGCCCATGATTGAGACAGCGAGATGCTGGACATCACACCTTTCTCTCCTTCCGCGCCGCCTGGAAGCCACGGCTCTGGCTCATGGAGCGGTGTTCCGCTTCCACATGGAG
>JALDXQ010000346.1:0-5099 GCA_032156805.1 Acidobacteriota bacterium | reverse complement strand
CCGCCAGGCGCGCCCGCGCCGCTTGCAGCACCGCTGCGCCGTCGACGCCGCGCGCCGCGCGCTCCGCGAACGGCGTTGCCGTGAAGAACACGGCCGCGGCATTGCTGGCGTTCGTGGACGTGGCAGCGTCGAACCCGGTGAAGCTGGCGGTGTGCTCCACGCCCGTAATCGAGTGCAGCTCCTTGATCACGCGCTGGACCACGGCGTCGGTGCGTGCGAGCGACGAACCCGGCGGCAGCTGTACGATGGTGATGAAGTAGCCCTGGTCCTGCGCCGGGATGAAGCCGCTGGGCGCGCGCCAGAACTGAAAGCCGGTCAGAACCAGAAGGCCGCCGTACGCCACAAGTACCAGCGCGGACACGCGAACGATGCGGGCGACGCCTTTGCCGTAGAAGTCCGCAAGACGATTGAATCCGGCGTTGAACCCGCCGAAAAACACGCCGACGAGCGCCCCGATGCCAGACCGCGGCGGGGCGGATCGCGGCCGTAACAACAGCGCCGCCAGCGCCGGAGACAACGTCAACGACACCAGGCACGAGATCACGGTGGCTGAGGAGATGGTCAACGCGAACTGGCGGTAGAACTGCCCCGAGATGCCGGGAATGAAGGCGGTCGGAACGAAGACGGCTGACAGCACGAGCGCGATCGCGACCAGCGCGCTGCCCACTTCCTCCATCGTGTGGTGCGCGGCATCCCGCGGCGTCATCCCTTCCTCGAGATTGCGCTCGACGTCTTCCACCACCACGATCGCATCATCGACGACGATGCCGATTGCGAGCACGAGGCCGAACAGCGACAGGGTGTTCAACGAGAAGCCGAACGCACTCAGCACGGCGAACGTGCCGATGAGCGACACCGGAATCGCCAGCAGCGGAATCAGCGACGCCCGCCAGGACTGCAGGAAGAGCACCACGACCACCACGACGAGGATGGCCGCTTCGAAGATCGTCTTCTGAACCTCGTTGACCGACTCGGCGATGAACTCGGAGGGGTTGTAGACGACGTCGTAGTCGAGTCCTCTTGGAAACTGCGACCGTAGAGTCGCCATCTGGTCCTGAATCTCCCGCGCCGTCGCCAGCGCGTTGGAGCCGGGACGCTGGAACACGAGGATGGCCACTGCAGGCTTGTCGTCGAGGTACGCGTTGTTCGAGTAGTCCACTGCGCCGAGTTCGATGCGCCCGATGTCGCGGACGCGCACGAGCTTCCCCTCCGCGCCGCTCTTGAGCAGCACATCTCCGAACTGTCCGGGATCCGTGAGACGCCCGAGCAGTTGGACGCCGACCTCGTAGTCGCCCTGTGGCGTGGCGGGCTGTCGATCGAGCACGCCGCCTGCCACCTGGACGTTCTGGCTCCGAAGGGCTTGAACGACCTCGCCTGCCGTCAGTCCGAGCGACGAGATCCGGTTCGGATCGAGCCAGATGCGCATCGAGTACTCGCGCGCCCCGGAGAGTCGAAGGTCGCCGACGCCCTCCAGTCTCGCCATCCGGTCGCGGATGTTGAGCAGCGTGTAGTTCGAGAGATACAACTGGTCGCGCGAGCCATCCGGGGAATAGATGTGCACCACCATCAAGATGTCCGGCGTGTTCTTGTTGGTGACGACGCCGAGGCGGCGGACTTCTTCGGGCAGCCGCGGCAGCGCGATGTTGACGCGGTTCTGTACCAGGACCTGTGCCTGATCGAGATCGGTCCCGAGCGAAAACGTGACCGTGATCGTGGTTCTGCCGTCGGCGGTCGATTGAGAGGAGAGATACAGCATCCCCTCGACGCCGTTGATCTCCTGCTCGAGGGGCGCCGCCACCGTGGCCGCGGCCGTCTCGGCATTCGCTCCGGGGTAACTCGCGGTCACCGTGATGCTGGGGGGAGCGACCTCGGGGTATTGGGAAACAGGCAGGGCGAAATAGGCGACACCACCGACCAGCATGATCATCACGGAGATCACGCACGCGAGGATCGGCCTGTCGATGAACAGCTTCGAGAATCCCATGGCTGGTTCAACTTCCGGCAGGTGGCTCGATCTTTCCTTCCGTCGGAGCGACCTTGGCGCCCGGCCGCACTCGCTGCATGCCGTTGATGACGATGCGATCGCCGCGCTCGAGACCTGCGCGCACGACTCGCAAGCCGCGTTCGAGGTTGCCGGGCTCGATGACGCGCTGCTCCGGGACGTTGTCCTGGTTCAGCGTCCACACGAATCGACGCGACTGGTCGCTCAGGATGGCGCTGTCGGGTACGAGCAGCGCTTCGAATTCACCCGACCCGAGCAGTTGCAGCCGGCCGAACTGACCCGGGGTGAGAAAGCCGCCAGGATTGGGGACGATGGCGCGTCCGCGTATCGTCCCGGACGCCGGGTCCAGGCGGTTGTCGACGAAGTCCATGGTGCCGGTGTGGGTGAACGTCGTCTCGTCGAGCAGGCGGATGCGGACCGGGTTGGGCGCGTCGCGCGAGCTGCGCCGGTCGCCTCTGACGTTCAAGCGGCTGTATTTGAGGTAGTCCGCTTCGCTCGCGTCGAACACGAACTGGATCGGATCGATCGCCACGATCGTGGTCAACAACGTCGATCCGGCCTGGCCGCCGGACACGAGGTTGCCCACGCTGACGAAGTTCTCGGAGATGCGCCCGCTCATCGGGGCGCGCACGCTCGTGAACTCGACGTTCAACGCGGCGGCGCGCTCGGCCGCTCTCGCGACGACCAGGGCAGCTTCAGCTTCTTTCTTCGCCTGAGTTCGCTGGTCGAACTCCTCCTGGCTGATGCCCTTGATCGCGAAGATCTCCTCACCGCGAGTGAAGTCCGTGGTCGCCAGTTCGACCCGCGTTTCCGCGCGCACGACGTCGGCGCGTGCGCCTTCGAGCACGGCCTCGTACGGCCGTGGATCGATCACGAACAGCAGGTCGCCGGCCTTGACGATGGCGCCGTCGCGGAAATGGATGGAGCTGACGTATCCGTCGACTCGCGCGCGCACATCCACGCGATCAGTCGGCTCGAAGCGGCCGGTATATTCGTCCCATTCCGCCATCCGGATCGCAAGCGGTGCTGCGACAACGACGGCGGGCGGTGGCGGGGGAGTGGTCTCCGCAGCCGAGCGGCATCCACTCAGGACCGCGGTTGCGAGCACGATCCACAGCAGTCGCGAACGCCGCAAACCTCACGCTCCTTTCGGCGCACGACGTGAGACTCTTGTTCACCTTCGTGCCGTGACTGGAAGTCCTCAGTGTAGATCCGATAGAAGCTGCCCACTGGGTACGATCATTGTCCGGTGACGGCGAAAACACTTCAATTGTGTTGGCGACCAGACACGATGATTCGAGCATTCACGCACACGGCGATCCATTGGACGATGGTCTCGATCGATACCTAGGTATCGGCTGAGTAAACAGCTCGTCGGGTGGAGCGGTCAGACCGGCGAGAACAAGCTCTACCAGCGGCGGTCAGAGGGAAGCTCGCACCACGACCCGATTGAGGTCACACCACTGCCTGACTGGCGGCAGCGGCGCTCGATCGATTCACGACGGCTACGGGTTCAGGCGAGCTTCGCCACCCTCGACCCGCCGTTCCGAGCGTCGATCGCCTTGATCGTCTTTGCCATTTCCTTGCGCAGGACGCGCTCGCCGAAGAACCCAAGCACGAACCGAGCAGCCGCCCCTTGATGTTCTTGCCGTCGCGCACCACGACAGCGTCAAGGTCCGTCATCCCGTCGGGCCGGCGGATGAGTGTGTAGGTGTGGCCGCGTTTCCGTCACTCCCACCGTTGCCGCACGCGCCCCGATCCACGTGCCGGTCTCTGACACGTACTGGTACGTCGATGTCGCCCTGCGTCTCACCGCGATCGCTCTTCTGCTCCGCCCGATGGGCCCCTGGTTTGTCCGTCCCGTAATCCTCGCGGCGGCGATCGTCGTGCTGATCGTTCCGCGTGCGCTGCGACATCCGCTCGTGTGGGGCGGCGTCAGCCTGTTGATCGCGATCCGCATAGCCAGCGACTGGCCGCTGGCCGACAACCATATCTATCTCCTCTGCTACTGGTCGTTCGCCATTGCGTTGACCCTTCGCACCGCTGATGCGCCGGGAACACTCGCCTTCGCGAGTCGATGGCTGGTCGGTTTCGCGTTCACTTTCGCGGTGCTGTGGAAGGCCGTTCTCTCTCCGGACTTTCTCGACGGACGCTTCTTCCGAGTCACGCTGCTCACCGACCCACGATTCGACGCCGTGACCCAGCTGGTTGGAGGGCTCTCCCAGTCGCAACTCGACGAAAACCGCGAGGCCCTGGTTCCTCTCCCGAACGGCGCCGAGTTGCTGGACCCACCGCTCGTTCACGAGCCAGCCCGCCTCCGGATGCTGGCCAGCGTCTCGACCTTCGGAATCCTCGCTCTCGAGGCAGTCGTGGCCGTGTCGATGATGGCGCCGGCGACCAGAATCTCGCTCATGTTGCGGCATGCGACGCTGCTGTCGTTCTGCGGCATCACGTACGCGTTCGCGCCGGTCGCGGGGTTTGGCTGGCTGTTGCTCGTCATGGGCCTCGCGCAGCTCGCGCCTCGAGACGTCTGGCTGGGGCGCGCCTACACCGCGATGTTTGTTGCTCTGCTTTTCTACGACGAGGTGCCCTGGGCGGAGCTGGCACTGGAGTTCGTCCGATGAGGCATCGAATAGGGTCTGCCGCGCATCCAGCGCCGAGGCTTTTCGGCGTCACGGTATATCGCGGCCGCCAGTGACCCGCGGCCGGTCGTCACATTGAAGAGCCGGGCAGAGTGCAGAAAATCGCAGTAATTTCAAGGTAACGACGAATTATCGTGGCACGCGCGGTGCAACACGGCGCCACATGGCACTGATTGAGTCCACGCTTGCCGACTCAGTCGTCGTCCACGTGATCGAGGACGATGAATCGATCCGAACTGCATCGTCCCGACTCCTCAAGCACGCCGGCTACACCGTGCGTGCATACGCAACCGGCGAGGAGTTCCTCGTCGATCCGCCGTCGGGGGGCGGTTGTATCGTGCTCGACCTTCGCCTGCCCGGGTCGAGTGGCCTGGACCTGCAGGAACGATTGATGACGGCGGACGATCCGCTGCCGATCGTCTTTCTCACCGGCCACGGCGACATTTCCAAGAGCG
>JALDXQ010000345.1:0-5129 GCA_032156805.1 Acidobacteriota bacterium | reverse complement strand
TATTCGATCGTGCCCGCCGCCGGGGATCGTGGCGTGGCTGAGTGTGTCGTGAACTACTTCGGCCCCGGCCAGGGCGGAAGCATCGACGCCAACGTCGAGCGATGGAAGGGACAGATCCTGGGGAGCGATGGCAAGCCCGCCGCAGCCAAAGTCACCTCGCGCACCGTGCGAGGCGTGCGCATCACCATCGTCGATGCGTCGGGAATGTATACGGGGTTGGGCGGCCCGATGGCCGCCGGCAAGCCAGTGGCTGGATACCGCCTTCTTGGTGCGATCGCGGAGGGCCGCGGCGGCAATGTGTTCTTCAAGCTCACCGGCCCGGAAAAGACGATCGCCGCCGAGCAATCACGGTTCGAGCAACTGCTGTCATCGATTCAGCCCGAGTAGCTCCTTCCTCGCTTCGCCGGCGCCGACAGGGTCGCTTGCAGAACTTTCTCGACAGCCCTCAGACCGTATGGGCCCGGCGCGCGCTCTTTCAGGTGCATCTGTGGCTGGGCGTGTTGACCGGGTTGTACGTCTTCGTCGTGTGTGTCAGCGGAGCGGCGCTCGTCTTCCGGATCGACATGCAGCGCGCGATCTACCCGGAGCTCTTCACGCTGCGTGTATCTGGCCCGACAGCCGACCCGGTCGCGATCATGGAGAGCGTCACGAACGCCTACCCAGCTGCCACGCTGTCAGGCATCGACGCGCCAACCACCGCACGACCGACGTATCTCGCCTATGCGACGAGCGGCGACCGTTTCCTGACACTGCTGCTCGATCCGGCCAGCGCCGGGATGCTCGGTGAGCTGTCGGACCAGTCGTTCGTGAAGACCCTGCAGGACCTGCATTTCGATCTGCTTGCCGGCAGGACCGGCCGGATCGTCAACGGCGTCGGCTCCCTCATCCTGTTGACCATGTGCCTCACCGGCTTGGTCATCTGGTGGCAGGGCCGCAGCAATTGGAAGCGCGGCTTGACAGTAGATGTTCGACGGTCGTGGAAACGCGTGATCTGGGACCTACACGGCGCCGTCGGCATCTGGACCGTCGCGCTCATCGCCATGTGGTCACTCACTGGCGCGTACTTCGCCTTCCCCGCCGCCTTCCGCGCCGTCGTGAATCGCCTGTCGCCGATCACCGTCGCGCGTGCGCCACAATCAGGCGCGTCCGTATCGGTGCCAGGACGTCCCACATGGCGAGCGTTGATTGATGAAGCGCGCCGGCACGCACCCGGACAGCACGTCGCACGCGTCGTCCTGCCCTCTTCTGAGCGGGCGGCCTTCCTCGTGATGTTCTCACCTGTTCAGCCAACACCAGCAGGAGGGGCAGACCTCACCGCTGTGTATCTGGATCAGCACTCCGGAGCGATCCTGACTGAGCAGGCGATGCAACGAACCATCGGCGACGTCATCCTGGCGTGGGTGGCGCCGTTGCATATCGGGAACTTCGCTGGCAACGGCGTGCGAGCCGCCTGGCTGATCCTCGGTCTGTCGCCGGCGCTTCTGTTCGTGACCGGGTTCACCATGTGGTGGACGCGCGTCGTGCGCCGCGTCGCAGTGAAGCCGCGCGACTGATGTCATTCCGCACGAGGTTCTAGTCGTCAGCGCGGGCGTGGTGTCCGGACCCGCGGCCAGATTGCGTAGTACCTGCCGAAGCCCCGCCTCCGGGCGGATGACGACAGGAGAACTACGGTGACTATGAAATCTGCGCTGCCCGTGACCTGCGTACTCGTCCTCGCCTGCTTGACAGCAGCCGTGTCAGCCCATCGATACACGTGGGATCCGGGCTGCGAGTGCTGGGTGCCGGATACCAGCGGGCCCAGCCTGCCGGACGACGACACCGCCGATCCAAACGTTCCGCCAGACACTGAGCCGAGCAAGTTCCTGCTCACGGGGACTGGCGTGAACGCCGACGGCAACCGTGCGCTTTCCGACGTCATCACCTTCGACCATCATCAGCCGGACGGGGTCGTCGAGACGCGGAAGTTTCGCTACTCGACCCCGCGCAGTTTCGCGTCGCGCGCCGACAGTTCCGTCAACTTGTGGCTCGTCTTCCACGGCAAGAACGGCGACACGACGACGATGCACAACAGCAGGTCGTTCAACCGCATCGCGCACGATGCCCCGACCGTGCTCGTCTACCCAGAAGCGTTGCGGGTCACGTATCTCAACGACGTGTCGAGCGACCCCGACGACGTGATCATGTGGCGGAGCCCGAAGGTGCCGGGAGGCGGCGACGATCGCGATGCCTTCCGCGATGTCGCATTCATCGAACGGCTGGTCACCAGGCTGCTCGTCAACAACCCGCAGATCAACGCGAACAAGGTCTACGCGTCGGGATTCTCGAGCGGCGGCACGATGACCTGGATGTTGCTGTGCTATCGCTCGTCCCTGTTTGCAGGCTTCGGCATCTACTCGCGACAGCTCGGGCACGTGCTCGAGCACGAAGGCTGCGGCGATGGTCAACTGCCAGGCACGGGAGATACCCGCACCGGGTACGAACGTCTGACCGGTGCAGCGCCCGATCAATACGGCAGGTTCGGTTCGATCTTCGACCCGCTCTGGGGAGCGCCGACCAAGCCGGTCATCTACATGCATGGCACGGAAGACGACAATCTGCTGCATCCCGGCGAACCCGGGTGCTGGGCAGGGCGCCCGCCGGTCAACGATGACGAATGCCAACTCGACGAAGACCCGCTCTACTCCATGGACTATGGTGGCGAGTTCCAGGATCGCGACGACATCTCAACGGTCGGTTGGCTGCGCGCCCGGCATCAATTGCCGGAGAGCCCGGATACCGACTGCACCGTGCTCGACGCCAATCCAGCGAACAGCGATCAGGTCGTGACGCACCGGTTCGAATATGCCGCTCCGCCGATATTTGCGCGCGCCGTTGCTGCTGCACGAGGCGCCCGAGTGACCTGGTACGAGATGCGCGGCAGCGGCCACAATGTCTCGACACTGGATCAGCCAGCCGGGGCGTCGAACTCAACCGACTTCTACGCCTCGCTGCATACCAGGATGTTCTTCGAGGAATTTGCCGGCATGCTCAAGGGGCCGTCGTCCGGATCGGTGCTGACGTTCCGCTGTTTGACGAACTACCTTCCGTAGGCGACACATTCGAATTGACGCGACTCGCGACTTCCCGGCTGAACGATAGACGCTCGACGGTTGACCCTGGCAATCGTGGGCGTCTAGACTAGTCTCTTTGAAATTGAGACTCGTTCTCAGAAGGGCTGTATGCGTCCCGTACTGTTCTCCGTCCTCCTTTGCCTCCTCGTTTCCGTGACTTCCAGCCATGCCGCAGCGACCGACGAGGCGCAAGCCTCGCAGGCCGTCATTCGCGGCCGCGTCATCGACCCGACCGGCGCCGCCGTCGTTGGCGCGCAGGTCGTGGTGACATCCGATCGCGCTGGTGTCCCGACGTCCAGCGTGACCAATCAGGCCGGCGAGTTCGAGGTCGTCGTGCCGCCCGGTTCCTATAGCGTCCGCGTCAACGCAGCGGGCTTCGTCGAGACCACGCAGCGTCAGGCCGCAACGGCCAGCGGCGGCGCACCATTGGAGTTCAAGCTGCAGATCGCGGGCCTCACCGAGACCGTCAGCGTCGGCGCACACATCAGCTACGACGTGCGCGACGTCACCTCAGCCACCAGGACGTCGACTCCCCTGCGCGATGTGCCGCAGGCCGTCAGCGTCGTCTCGAGCGAGCTCATCGCCGATCAGCGCATGGCCAGCATGGCCGACGTCGCGCGCTACATGCCCGGCGTCGGCTTCGCCCAGGGTGAAGGCAATCGCGATACACCGATCATCCGCGGCAACGCCACGACATCGGACTTCTTCGTGGACGGTGTTCGCGACGACGTGCAGTACTTTCGCGACGTCTACAACGTGGACCGCGTCGAGGCGCTGAAGGGACCGAACGCGATGATCTTCGGGCGTGGCGGCGTCGGCGGCGTGATCAATCGCGTCACGCGCCAGGCCGACTGGGGGCAGTCGCGCGAAGCGTCGATTCAGTTCGGTTCGTGGGACAACAAGCGGTTCACGGCTGACATCGGCAAGGGACTCAACGAGACCGTCGCCGTGCGCGCGACCGGGATGTACGAGAACTCGGATTCGTATCGTGACGGCGTCGGCGTCGAACGCTACGGATTCAATCCCACCGTCGCCTTCCGCCTCGCACCGCAGACCACGTTGCGCGCCAGCTACGAGTACTTCCGCGACGAACGCATCGCGGACCGCGGCATCTCGTCGTTCAACGGCGCACCCGTCGTCACCGAACCCGAGACGTTCTTTGGCGACCCGGCTCAGAGCCCGACAGATGCGACGGTGAACCTGTTTTCAGCGGTCCTGGAGCATCGCTTCAACCCGCGGGTCACTCTTCGCAATCGCCTCACCTACGGCGATTACGACAAGTTCTATCAGAACGTCTTTCCGGGCGCGATGAACGCCGCCGGCACGATGGTCTCGATTTCCGCGTACAACAACGCAACGACGCGGGAGAACGTCTTCAACCAGACCGACGTCATCGTGTCGGCACAGACCGGCCGGTTTGGACACACACTGCTCGTGGGAACCGAGTTCGGCCGGCAGGAGACCGACAACTTCCGCGCGACCGGGTTCTTCACGAGCATCGGACCGAACGTGACGTCGGTCAACGCCCCCTTGAGCGCACCAACGATCTCGCTGCCGCTCGAATTCCGCCAGAACGCGACCGACGCCGACAACCACGGCGTGACGACGGTCGCATCGGTGTACGCGCAGGATCAGGTGGCGCTGTCGCAGCAGATCGAAGCCGTTGTCGGACTGCGCTACGAGAGCGTCGACAGCGACGTCACCAACAACCGCACGGCGACTGACTTCTCGAGCAGCGATGGTCTGCTGTCGCCGCGCCTCGGGTTGATCTACAAGCCGATCGTCCCGCTGTCGCTCTACGGCAGCTACAGCCTTTCGTACCTGCCACGTGCGGGTGAGCAGCTCAGTTCGTTGAACCTGACGAACCAGGCGCTCGACCCGGAGGAGTTCCGCAACTACGAGGTGGGCGCAAAGTGGGACATCGTGCCGGCATTCTCGTTCACCGCGGCTGTCTACCGCCTCGATCGCGGCAACGTCGTCGTGCCCGATCCGAACGATCCGGCTCTGTCGGTCCTGGTC
>JALDXQ010000344.1:0-5151 GCA_032156805.1 Acidobacteriota bacterium | reverse complement strand
CCCTGGTCGCCAAGGGCCCGACGACGAGGATCGTTATCACCGACACTAGCGATGGGCGTACGGTCTCGTTAGTTGAGCCGACAGTCCTTGCGAGCTTCAACGTCTGGGATGGGCCGGGGACGTTTTCCGGACCTGCGAATCAGCAGACTGAGTCAACGACCGGATTCATTGCAGACTGGACGAGTGGTGCCATCGCAGGTCGCCGCAGTGGATTGTCGAGATTCGAAGTGCAGTTTTTCGTCCGCGACCGCGGCACTGGCTCGGAGCGGCTCGTGTACGTCGTGCTCTATGACAGGGACCCCACAACGGGCGAGGGTTTTGTCTATCTGCCAGGAAGGACCGACGCGCATTTTCAGCTGAACGCTCAGTCTATTCATCGTGGCACCGGTTACGAAGGTCACTGGTTCCGCGCAAGTCCAGCCTGGCAGCAAGCGATCAAGACGTTGCTTGAGTAGTGAGAGGCAGCCTAACCAGCCGTTGCACCTGACGGCATCGGGGCCCGCTCGCACGTGCCCCTCGCGCTCAATGCTATCGTTGACGCGCACGTGCCGCAGGTGAGCGGCAGACGTTAGACGGACTGGTGAAACGCCGTGTCGTTGGGTTCACGTTGAACGAGAGGCGCGATGGTTGCTGGTCCTTTGCGTGGTCATCCCACTCCTCCTGTTCTGATCCTGATTGCAATTCCTGGGTTGTTGCCCTTCCTGGGTTAACCGACGGGGTCCGACGGCAGTTTCAGCATTCCTCGAAGCCTGGAACGGTTACGATCGCAGGCAAGCCTGGGACTGACGTTCCACCGTGAACGCTCAACAGCGTGCTGAAGCAGGCGGCGCTGAAGAAGTAGGAGCATCGGAATGCAGTACCTCGTCGTGGTTGAAGAAGGTCCAACGTCATTTGGCGCGTACGTGCCCGATCTTCCCGGCTGTGTCGCAGCTGGTGAAACACGAGAGGAAGCGCTCGCGCTCATTCGAGATGCAATCGAGTTTCACATCGAAGGTCTCAAGCAAAGTGGGCAGGCGGTGCTGAGGCCATCGTCAACGGGCGAGGTCATCGACGTCCACGCCGCCTAACAAGCGCTTGCAGTCGACGAAGGCGCGGCGACGTCCGCTACCATGCACCTCGGAATGCGCCTTCGCGGCTGAAACGCAGACGTTAGGCGCAACTGTTGGCCGTCGTCATGAACTTGTCGCTCCGGTAGTTGCCACGAAAGGGAGCGCGCGGGGCGGGTCAAGGGCGCGGAGCGGCGAAGCGGACCCTTGACGCACCCAAGCGCTCCCGGACAATGAGCCGCCGGAGCGACGGCTGGATTCAGCCTCGAATGAGCCTCTTCACCAATCGTCCAACTTCCGGGATCTTCAGAAGCTCGCTGGGCCTCGCCACGTTCACCGATGAGTACTGCTTGCGATCGAAGTGTCCGGGTGCCGTGTTGACGGTCACGATGAACTCCGCGTCTGCGGCAGGCGCGCACTCGAGAAAACGGTGTCGGGTTCGTGCCCGATTGACACTGAGCTCGGTGAGCGGATAGCACACCGGGACGCTCTCGATGATTTCAGCGACGAACCCTGGATGATCGCCGAGGCGTCCGCGCACCTCGTTCGTCCGGACGAAATGACAAAGCCTCGCGTGCGGCTGCTGACCGCGCGACGGCCCGCGATCTGACACGCAGCCGCCCAGACGATGCCAGTCGCTGATCTCGTCTCGGTTGGAGCGACTCCATTACCGTGGTAATATACTCACATGGCGCTGGCACATTCGAAGGTCACGGCGCAAGGGCAGGTCTCAGTTCCCGCCAAGGTGCGGCAAAGGCTGGGCGTGGGTCCGGGCTCGGTGCTCGAGTGGGACGAGGATGGAGACCGCGTGGTCGTCCGCAAGGCAGGCCGCTATTCGTCCGAAGACATTCATCGCGTGTTGTTCTCGAAGACCCCAAGACGGCGAACTGTCGGGGAAATGAAGAACGGAATTCGGCGGGATATCAAGAAGCGCCATGCGGGCCGTTGACACCAACGTGTTGGTCCGACTCATCACGCGAGACGACGTTGGGCAGGTTGCCGCCGCTGAGGCCTTCGTCGCCAATGGCGCATGGGTACCGCACCTGGCAGTCGCCGAGGCGACGTGGGTACTGAGCTCCGTCTACGATCGTGAGCCCGAGGCGATCGCCACCGCTGTTGAAATGCTGTTAAGTCACGAACACCTCACACTCCAAGACACTGAGGTAGTCGCCGCTGCGGTCGCGCTGTTCCGGCAACGGCCGAAGGTCGGATTCTCCGATTGCCTCATGGTGGAGGTCGCTCGGAAGGCGGGGCACGCGCCGCTCGGCACCTTTGACCGCGACTTGGGCAAGATTGACAGCGCTCAGCGGCTGTGAATTCACGGCGGCCCAACAGCCGAATGGAGCCGACGCGGCTCGCGAATCTTGTGGCCGCGCGGCAGCGTTAGAGGGCATCAACGGGCAGAAAGAATCACGATGATTTGCTCGGAACCATGACCGTAACAACGCGGACGGCCTGGGACTTCACGTCGCGCACGCGATGCTCACACTGTTAGAGGACCCGCAAATGGCCTTTGCACTCCTGCGCGTATGCAAAGCTGATTGGGATGCCGAATGGTTCGTACGAGAACACGGATTGACGACGGCGGTGTTCTGGCGCTCCGATCGGGTTGTCGGAGGGTCAGACCAGCGTGAGTCCGGCTTCAATCTGCCTCTCGTCGATCCAGCGATTCGTCCACGACTCACGGTCCCGATAGGCGAGTGGGTGCGCCAGAGTCAAAAGACGCTTGAAGCGATCGGGGAGCTCCGAGCGAATGCAGAACTGCATATTGGGCTCAGCGGGGACCCACGAGAGTCATCGGCGCAGGTGACGCTCGCACCGCCCGAGCTTGCCCTGTTGGCGCGCTGCGGGATTCGGTTACAACTCTCGACCCATGAGCCATCCATTTTTCCTTCACGATCGGCCGTCTAACCCCTATCAGCCCTCCGGTCGTCAAGGGCAAAGACGTTCTCCTACTAGTCGTCCGACTCAGCGAGTGCGCGATCGTAACAAGTAGACGTCCGAGTCATCGTGGCAGATGATGCCGACCCAACACGGATGAATGTGGTCGAGCGCTTGTTCTTCTCCTTGCGCGGCGAGGCCCTGGTTGCGATGTTCAGGAGACGAGCGGTGCGAACGTTGGTGCCTCGTGACGCATTGGCTGCACGCGCCCGTATGTCAGCGTGCGCCACAGCCACTCGGCTGGCCCGAAACGGAAGCTGTGGAGCCAGATCGGGCTCACGATCAACTGCACGATCCAGATCGCGACGACGATCAGCAGCTGCGCGGCGTAGTCGAAGCGGCCGGCCAGCCCGAAGCCCCAGCCGAGGAACAACACGGAAGCGGTCACGCTGTGGAACAAGTAATTGGAGAACGCCATCTGCCCAACGGCAGCCAGGCGGCGGCGCAAGCCGGCCAGCATCCCGCGTTTGACGATCCAGATGAGCGCCGCGGCATAGCCGATCGACGCGAACACCGCGCCAACGTAGTTCCAGAGATCGACCGCCGCGCGAATTGGCATGGCGTACGCGACGCGCTCCAGTTCGAGTGCCCCAATGAACGCGAGGGCGAGTCCAACGGGTGTCGCGATGAGCGCGACACGAGCATACGTTGACGAGGGCAGGCGCCCGTTCAGGAACCCCGATTTGTACAGCGACATGCCCAGCAGCATCATCCCACCGCACCGCCAGAGGAAGAACATCAGGAAGTACATCGTTTCGAACATGAATGTCCCTGGCGCGCTCGCTGACACGAACCTCGTGTAGGCGCCGAGCATCAGCTCGACGTGGCCACGCGCCTGTTCGCGCGTCGGCATCGTCATCTCGAGTTCCGTCGCACGGTCGGCCTCGCTCATCGAACCCCAGGCAAGCCAGTGGACGATGGCCAGGGCGGCGCCGATCGCCAGCATTCCAACGGCGGCGATGAGCAGCGTGCGCGCCGTACGGTTGCGCATCCACCACAGCAGGAGGATGCCGCAGAGGGCGTACGGCACGAGGATGTCGCCGGGCCAGATGAAGTACGCGTGCAGGAGGCCGATGACCAGCAGGACGAACATCCGCCTGAACCACAGCGGGCGCGGCGCCTGTCCGGATTCCGTGGGCTTGTTCGCGTAGAGCAGCACGCCCACACCGAAGAGCATCGAAAAGAGTCCCATCATCTTCAGGTCGAAGAAGACGGTCGTGAACAGGTAGGCGAGGCGGCTGGGGCCCTCGTAGTCGAAGAGCGCGTTCGGATACATGTAAGCGCTCATGGGCGCGGCCATCGCGCGGATGTTCATCATCAGGATGCCGAGCAGCGCGAAGCCACGGAGGACGTCCAGCGTTTCAAGCCGCTGAGTAGAAGAAACGGGGGCGAGATGCTGCATGGGGCGCTCCGCCGAGTCGCAGACATGAAGGTCGGCAGCCACCGGCTGACGCCCGAAGAAGATCTACGCCTACGAGACGTTCGCGGTCAAGCGTCTATCTGTTGTCGCGACTGCATCTCATATAATCGCAGCCGTTTATAGTGGCCATCACTCCCGGCACGCGCCTGGGCCCGTTTCTACAAGTCGTGGATGAAGGCGTGCGACAACGCGAATCCCGCTGAATGAGGAGGGCTTGATGAGACAGCTGCGCTACCAGGTGGCAGTGAGCCTTGATGGCTTCATTGCCGGGCCAAACGGCGAGTACGACTGGATCGTGTCCGATCCATCGATCGACTTCGGCGCCTTGTTCAGGGAATTCGATACCGCCGTCATGGGGCGCAAAACCTACGAGCTGATGACGGCACAAGGCGGCGACGGCGGGCTGACTGGCCTCGATGTTGTCGTGTTCTCCAGCACTTTGCCAGCCAAAACAAGCAAAGGCGTACGCGTCACACAGGACGATCCTCGCGAGGTCGTGGCAACCCTGAAGGCACAGCGGGGACGGGACATCTGGCTCTTCGGTGGCGGTGTCCTCTTTCGTTCGCTGCTCGATGCCGGTCTCGTGGATACCGTGGAAGTAGCGGTTATTCCCGTGCTGCTCGGAAGCGGGATTCCCCTGCTGCCACCGGGTGCCCCGGCCAAGCTCGCGCTCGTGGATCAGAAGACACTCCCCGCCAGCGGCATCATCGCGCTGTCGTATCGCATCCACGGCAGGCGCGGGGC
>JALDXQ010000343.1:0-5165 GCA_032156805.1 Acidobacteriota bacterium | reverse complement strand
AGGGTATTTCCATCTGGGGAGTCAGGATCGAAAGCCAGATCGCCGTGAACGAGGACCTATCGATTGACGCCTCAGTCCTGGTTCAGCAGTAGCGCTGCGATCGGAGCACGCGTCGCGCGACGGTTTCCTTCGTGGTGCTGTGCTCTTGCGCACCGGCCGACCCGTGCTGGGACTTCATCCACCAGGTCGGCAGTTGCTTCCCGTTTCTTTACACGGCGGTTCAGACTCCCCATTATTCAATCCCCAAGCCCTTCGACGGCCGCGTATTTCGCGGCGAACTTCAGAGCCAATGCCTTGATCACCTCAAACGGGAGCGCGCCGCCCGCCTCCTTGATTTTCGCGAGAGTGTTCTTCCAGACGGAGTCAATCCGAACAGCGGCGAGAAACTCGTGACCCTCCCAAGTCAACGGACCTGGAAACCACACGCACATGGTGCCGCCGAAACCGGGATAGGCCTCGATCAACCCCGCCTGGTGGAGCAGCTTGATGTGATAGGAGACCTCTTCCGGCTGGCGCCCTTCGATCACAAGCTCCTGGCCTGGGCCGGTCGCGTCAGGGGTCCCTTCGATGTTCACGAGAATTGTTCGAAGGAGTTCCACGTCTCGGCGCATTCAAGTGCCTCGTCATTCTTGGGCAGGTGGAACCTGAGCACTGATTCGCTCTCAGGGCGGACGCTCGTCTCCACGAGCGCCCACCACTTTTTCGATGATGTCCAGCATCCGTTCGCAATGCCCCTGTGAGTTCCTGAAAGTGCCGCTCGTAGTGCAAGAGTGTCTCCACCGACAACGGCTTCCCAGACATCGCCGCGCAGATCAACTGTGTTGCCGCGGCACTGGCCTATCGAGCACCGTCAGGGTGTGCTCGAGCACCACGAGCATGCTCTTGATCGTGTCGACGTCTGGTGAAGGCATCGTTTCAAGCTCGTTGGAAGGCGAGAATGAGACCACTTGGTGTCGCCATCATGGCGCGCCTGCCGCCAGTCGAATCGCCACTGCCAGGCCGAGGGCGTAGGCTCCCTGCCACCTGGCCTCTTCTGCCGCGATCTGAAGCCTCTCCACTTCGTCTCCCGCATGAACCTTAGTCGCCGCGCCAACTCCTTATCGAGCGTCTCGTACGAAAAGCTGGCCGTGGCGACTCGACTCACGACGTTGACGAGCTCGATGTCGTCGGCGAGCACTCCAAACGCGGCGATCATGCCAGCCGCCTCACGATCGGCTGCTGTGAGTGGCTTCCGCCACGCTTTCGCGGATTGTCGTGCGGTCGCAATGGTCAATGAGCGGACGAATTCCCGGAGTCAGAGTGCTGGTTACTGTCGGACATGTGGCCTGCACGATGAACGTGAGGCCTGGAGAGGCGGGGCTTCAATGCGGCAGCCGTCTCGCCTGGGCATCACAGGTGAGCGGTTAGCGCTCGCCCGGGTCGAGATTCAGAAAAGAAGTCCGATATTTGTCAGAAATTTGCCCGGTGGGATCCCCTTCGACCAGCGCCCCAAACTCCTGATCGTTCTTCCCGCGCGCACGCCGAATACGCTTCTCGGATACACCGCTGGCCTTGCCGTGGCCTTACGGGCCTTCTTGTGACCGGCGTCGAGTGCCGCGGTACAGGGCTGGTAGGTTTCGTGATCCAGAACGGCGCGAGCAGCCTCAAGCAGCTGTGATGGGTATAGCGCCCTCGATCACGGGCACCGCGGCACGAGCGTTCCGCGAATGGCCGCTCGATCACGCAGCTGACTTCGCGAAGGCGTAAGCTCGTTTTGGCTTACAAGCTTGCGGGCGTTTACGTAACGATACGTCGGCAAGCGTATTTCCATCTGGCGAGTCAGGATCGAAAGCCAGTGCGCCGTTTTTGGTTAGCGATCTGCTCCGAACACATTCCGTCGGAGCAGATCACGTACGCACGACACGTAATCTCAATGCAGCTACACCTCTCGGCTGCGCCCCTGATCTCCGGACCGACAAATAACACCCGGGTAATATTGCCACAACTGTTTTACCCGGGTAATATGTCAGGCATGAACACCGCCGATCGATTCGTGGCTTTCTCGGGGGTCCGGAAGGTAGC
The DNA here is from genome assembly GCA_032156805.1 of Acidobacteriota bacterium. Lineage (GTDB taxonomy): Bacteria > Acidobacteriota > Vicinamibacteria > Vicinamibacterales > UBA2999 > Gp6-AA40. The sequence goes on along the minus strand of JALDXQ010000343.1, from coordinate 3,104 downwards.
GGACGCCGTCCTTCGAGACGTCCTGCCCGTGCTGAAGGACCGCTTCGACCGGGATCCCTCGGAGCTCGTGCTCGTGTTCGACGTGGGGTCGGGGCGGCAGATGGACTTCGATCTCCGCGGCACCCTGGACCAGGTGCTCGAACGCGCGGCGCCCGGGCCCAGGCCGGGCCGGCCGAAGCTCGGGGTCACGAGCCGCGAGGTGACGCTCCTGCCCCGGCACTGGGACTGGCTCGAGCAAAAGGACACGGGGATCTCGGGCGCCTTGCGGCGGCTCGTCGAGGACGCGATCAAGGAGCCCGGGGACGAGCGCGTGCGGCGGATCCAGGCCGCGCTCGGTCGCTTCCTCACGAGCATGGCCGGCGACCGGCCGAACTACGAGGAGGCGACGCGCGCGCTCTTCCAGGCGGACGCGGCGCGGTTCGAGGCGCTCGTCGCCAGGTGGCCGAAGGACATCCGGGCGTTCGTGCTCGAGCAGATGGCGCTCCTCCGCGCCGGCGACGAGAGCGGCGCCGCCCGGAGCCCGAACGAGGAGCTCGTCCGGGAGCTCTACGATGCCGTCTGGAGCCGCGGCCACCTCGACGCGATCCCGCGCCTCGTCGCGCCCGAGTACGTCGTCCACTCGGATCCGGGGGACGCATGGGACGGCAGGACGCTCGACCAGGGCGCCTACCGCGAGCGCGTCGAGTACTCGCGCCGGGCGTTTCCGGACCTCGCGTTCACGGTGGAAGAGGTCGTCGCCGCGGGCGAACGGGTCGCGGTGCGGTGGAGCGCGACCGGAACGCACCACGGAGATCTTCGCGGCTTCCCGCGGACCGGCAGGCGGCTCGCGTTCGCCGGGCAGACCTTCTACGAGGTGAAGGACGGCAGGATCCGGGGCCACTGGCAGGTGGTGGATCGGCTCGGGTTCGCCGAGCAGCTGCGGAGGTGACCGGCGCTCCAGGGCTGCCGCGCGATCGAGCGGGAGATCTGAGAAGTCGAGGCCCGGCGTGCGGTCGTAGCGGGGTGTCGGAATCAGGTACTACTCGCGGCGACCGCATCAGGGTACGAGCGGAGAGCGATTTCCCGCCGCGCGGAGCGGCCGCGGAGAGGCGCGACCCGCGAGCGAATGTGCGTGGCCCAGAGGTCCGGCTGAAGCCGGACACTACCGGGCTGGCGTTGCAGGAGGTGGGTCGCCCTCGCGGCACACGGCGTTGTTGTTGTTCGGCACGGTGAGCCCGGTGCCGCCGCAGCAGTACACCGTGCACTTCTCAGGTGACTTGTAGGTCGCCCTCAGCTTCTTGCCATACTCCGGATAGGTCGTCGCGGCGCCGCCACGTGCGGCGTCGAGCGGGAGGTTGTACATCTCCGCAAACTCGCGCAGATAGGGATTCTCGCCGGGAAGATAGTGCGGCACCTCGCCCGGCGCACGCGGGATCTCCACCTGTGGTTCGCACGGCTCGGGCAGTACGCGCGTCTGCGGATCGAGCTCGAACGTCGCGTTTCGAATGAAGGGTTCCTCGTAGTAGATCGGGTCGTCGAGGATCATCGTAACCGTCAGCAGGTTGCCATGCCGGGCGTAGTATTCGGTCATGGTCGCCTGATCGCTGTGCGGAACACCATTCCGCCACACCAGGCCCGCCTTCAGGTGCGTCGTCCGGGCGGCAATCATTCCGCCTTGCCAGACGCCGGTCGTGAACCCGCCAGGCGTATGCGGCGAATTCTTCGACGGGTGCGGACGCCCATCCAGCCACACCGTATGAGGCGCACGGTCGACGGTCCCCGTCATGTGAAGCGCGATGACCGCGCCTGAGATCGCATCGACCTCGGGCTCAATACGCAGATTCTGCGGGCCCATGACGATGTACTGCGAGGTGTAGAGGATGCACTGCCGTTCTGGCATGTTCTGCATCGACACCTGATAGAGATCCGCGTAAGCACGCGCTTCGTCGTTGATCGGCAGGCCCGTGTAATCGCCGATGTGCGGTCCCGGGGCGCGCTCGACCCAATCCTCGTGCAGGCGATTCGCCCACGACCCAGCAAGATCGATCACCTGGCCTCGTGTCGCTGCCGCCGCAGCCTCCACCTGTCCCTGCGCGAACACCGGACCGGCAACGGCAAACATCGCAGCCGAAACAATCACGCTCACGATCTTCTTCATCTCGTACCCTCGGACCGGACCGTTCGTACCCTCGGACCGGACCATCGAACCTTCGCACCATCGCCCCATCGGACCGTACCACCGGACCGTACCACGTCACTTGACTTCACAACCCGACGGATCCCACTTCGACCCATTCGGTTCCTTCTTGAAGTTCAGGGAAGTGATCCACGTCCGCGTCAGATAGGTCGGATCCTCGACGATGGTCGTGATCACGATCCACTGATCGCCGTTCGGCTGGCGGAGCAGATCCCAATACTCGGTCAGCGTGGCCTTCTCGCTGAACGGCACGCCGTTCTTCCGCAGGTAACCTGGCATCAGGGCGGTTGTCACCGTCTTCAGGTTGCCGAACCGCTGTTCAGGCGGAGGCGGTGGCTGACCGCGTCGTCCCTGACGCATTTCCCACTCTGCGGCCGTGTTGCCCTGCCGTGTCGGATCACTCGACGGCGGCTTCCACTCGCCAAAGTGCAGCAGTCGCGTCTGCCTGCCCGCGTCCGTCTCCACTTTCAGCGTCGTGTCGTCCTGCCATGTGATGTTGAGGCGCGTGGGCAGGCGCATCAGACCGGGCGCGCCGTACGCCTTGCATTGATCGCCCTTGGCATCTTGCGCCGCGTCCCATGCGTCGGCGACTTTCTTGGCTTCCGCGTTGATCGGGATGCTCGCGTAGTCGCCCTTCGGCGGCGTGACCATTCGCCAGCGCCAGTCCTCGGTGACGACCGAAACCCAGTAGCCCGTGAGATCGATCGGCGCCGCCGCGCGCGGCGTCGGCGGTGGTTCTGCAGGTGCCTGTCCCCTGCCACCGCGTCCCTGCCCAGCCGCTGGCGCCTGTCCGGCACCTGCGGCTCCTTGCCGCCCACCACCTGCCTGTTCAGCCACGACCGAAACGGCGAGCGCGACGACTATTGCCAGTACTCCCAAGACACGTGACGTGCGGTCCCCCAATGGTGCCCCTTCTCGAACGAAGAAC
>JALDXQ010000342.1:0-5175 GCA_032156805.1 Acidobacteriota bacterium | reverse complement strand
CCCCCCCCCCCCCCCCCCCCCCCCCCCCACCTCTCCACGCCCTCGCACGTCCAAGGCTCCGTGTCTCCGCGCCTCCGCGGCGATCCGTTTCCTCCGTCCCCTCCGATAACTCCAGAGCATAGAATGCATCTCGATGCCCCGATTCCCGGGTGAGTGCCGCCTGCGCGGCGCGTTCGCGACGATTCTCGTCGTGCTCTGTAGTGGTGCGGCCACTGCGCAGCAACCCTCATTCGATCAGCTTCGGTTGATCGCGCCCGCCGCGCCCGGAGGCGGATGGGATCAGACAGCGCGCGTGATGCAGCAGGTACTTCAGCGATCGCGTCTCGTTCGCAGCGCGCCGGTCGAAAACATTCCCGGCGCGGCGGGGACGATCGGGCTGGCCCGTTTCGTCGGTTCCGAACAGGGGCGTGCCGATGCATTGCTCGTGTCCGGGTTGATCATGCTCGGTGGCGTGGTCATGCATCGCTCGCCGGTGACGCTGAGCGAGGTCACGCCGATCGCCCGCATCACAGGGGAATACGAGGCCATTGTCGTCCCGGCGAGCTCACCGTTCCGCACGCTCGGCGACATCCTTCGCGCGCGGCCGGAGTCGCTGTCGTGGGGAGGTGGATCGGCCGGCGGCAGCGATCAGATCCTGGCGGGCCTCGTGGCCGAAGCCGTCGGCGTGGAGCCGGGACGCATCAACTACGTGGCGTTTTCCGGCGGTGGCGAATCGCTCTCGGCAATTCTGGGCGGGCAGGTCTCGGTCGGCGTCAACGGTCTCGCAGAACTCGAGCCACAGATCCAGGCGGGAACCGTGCGTGCGCTGGCGATCTCGAGCGCCGAGCGTCTGCCGGGCCTCGATGTGCCAACGCTGCGCGAGCAGGGCGTCGACGTCGAGTTCGAGAATTGGCGATCGGTGGTCGCACCTCCCGGCATTGATGCATCCGAGCGTCAGCGGCTCGAGTCGCTCGTTGCTGCGATGGTTGCCACGCCCGAGTGGCGCGCGGCTCTCGAGCGATACCGATGGCTGGACCGCTACATGTCTGGCGACGCCTTTGCCCGATTCGCCGATGCGGAGGAGACCAGGGTGCGCGCGACACTTCAACAGCTCGATACCGGGCAGCGTGGCGGAGGTGTGCTTGCGTCCGTCGGCATGTACCCGACGTTCGTGCTCGCTGGCCTGGCGCTTTGTGCCGTGGCCGCTATCGTCTCCGGGCGCGCGACATCTGGCGCCATGTTCCAGTTGCCTCGCACGAGGTTTCCCGGCACGGTCATGTGGATCGTGCTGGCACTCGTCATCAACCTCGTGCTCGCCGAGCGCATTGGCTTCATTGTCGCGTCGGCATCGCTGTTCTGGCTGACCGCCAGGGCGTTCGACGATCGGCATCCGGTTCGGGACATCCTGTTTGCGGCGGTGCTCTCGCTCTTCGCGTACCTATTGTTCGGACGCCTGCTGCAGCTCCCTCTTCCCGCCGGTCTCGTGGAGCGCTGGATCTAACCCTTGCTGGATACCTTTCGTGCTCTGAGCGACGGGTTCGCCAGCGCGTTCGCCCTTCACCATCTTGGGTGGGCGCTCGTCGGGACCACGGTTGGGACGGCGATCGGAGTACTCCCGGGAATCGGTCCGGCATTGACGGTTGCCGTCCTCCTGCCGGTGACGTTCTCACTCGATCCGATCAGCGCGTTCATCATGTTCGGCGGGATTTATTCAGGTGCGATGTACGGAGGGTCGACGACCAGCATCCTGCTCAACACGCCAGGTGAAACAGGATCGATCGCGACGGCCATCGACGGTTACATGATGGCGCGTCAGGGCCGCGGCGCTGCGGCCCTCACCACCGCGGCAATCGGCTCGTTCGTCGCCGGCACGCTCGCCACGCTTGCGTTGACGTTCTTCGCGCCGCTGCTGGCACAGGTCGCTCTCCGGTTCGGACCCGCCGAGTACTTTGCTCTGACGGTCGTCGCCTTCACCACCGTGTCCCTGCTGCTTGGGCCCTCGCGTGTCAAGGGACTCTTCAGTCTGTTCCTCGGGCTGTCGGTCGGGCTGGTCGGGATCGATCAGCTCACCGGTGCTGCGCGCTTCTCCTTCGGCATTCCGCAGCTGCTCGACGGCATCGATGTCGTCATCCTGGTGATCGGCCTCTTCGCGGTCGGGGAGACGATCTTTCAGGCGTGGCAGCACGGACGCGACGAGCCGGAGGCAGTGGCGCTGCATGACTTCACGGGAATGAACCGTGACGAGTGGAGGAGATCGTGGCGGAGCTGGCTGCGGGGGACAGCGATTGGTTTTCCGCTCGGCGTGCTCCCGTGCGGTGGGACAGTGATTCCGACGTTCGTTTCGTACGCCACTGAAAGGCGACTCAGCTCGGAGCCGGAGCGCTTCGGGCACGGCGCCATTGAAGGAGTGGCCGGGCCCGAGGCGGCAAACAATGCCGCCGCTGCCGGCGTGCTGGTGCCGCTGCTCACGCTCGGCATCCCCTCGTCAGCAACCGCGGCTGTGCTGCTGGCGGCGTTTCAACAATACGGTCTCCAACCGGGCCCGCTGTTGTTCACGTCGCGACCGGACCTGGTGTGGACGCTGATCGCGAGCCTCTACATCGGTAACGTCATGCTGCTCGTGCTCAACCTGCCGCTTGTCGGCGTCTGGGCGCGGGTGATGCTGATGCCTCGGCGGCTGCTCTTTGCGGGCGTGCTGGTACTGGCGTCACTCGGGGCCTACAGCCTGAACGGGTCGCTGCTGGACCTGGCGATCCTCTATCTCGTTGGAGCACTGGGCTGCGCGATGCGCCTGTACGGAGTTCCCCTCGTGCCGGCGGTGCTCGGTCTCGTGCTCGGCCCCTTGTCCGAGCTCCAGTTCCGTCGCGCGATGGCGATCAGCGAGGGCGATCTCACAATCTTCGTGACTCGGCCGATCTCGGCGGTCTTGTTGCTCGCGGCCGTCATGCTGTTGATCGGATCGAGAGTGGTGACCAGGAAACTGGTGCAGACGTAGTGGCCGGAGAATCTCACTACGACGTTGCCGTGATCGGTGGTGGCAACGCCGCGTTGTGCGCGGCGATCACCGCCCGGCGCTCCGGCGCGCACGTCATCGTGCTCGAACGCGCACCGCGCGAGTTCCGGGGAGGCAACAGCCGGCACACGCGGAATTTTCGGTGCCTCCACGCTGAACCCGATCAGTATCTGACCGGCTCCTACACCGAGGACGAGTTCCTGTCCGACCTGCACAGCGTCAATGGCGGTGCGGCCGATGACACGCTCGCGCTGCAGGTGATCCGTGGATCGGCGACGTGCCCGGAATGGATGGCTCGCGAAGGCGTCCGTTTTCAAGCCGCGCTGCACGGAACGCTGCAGCTGGGCCGGACGAATCTGTTCTTCCTCGGGGGAGGGAAGGCGCTGATGAACAGCTACTACGCCTCCGCGGAACGCCTCGGGGTCGACGTGCGCTACGGCGCCGACGTGGTGGATCTCACACTTGTCGACGGTCGTTTCCAGTCGGCAGACGTCCGCACGGGTGAGCGCGCCGAGACAGTCCGGGCAAGGTCAGTCGTGATCGCCTCGGGAGGGTTCGAGTCGAATCTCGACTGGCTGCGCGAAGTCTGGGGTGATGCCGCCAGTAACTTCATCGTGCGCGGCACCCCGCATAACACCGGCGTGCCGCTGAAGCGACTGCTCGATGCCGGCGCGCAACCGGTCGGCGAGGCGCGCGAGTGCCACGCGATTGCCGTGGACGCGCGCGCGCCCCGGTTCGACGGCGGGATCGTCACCCGTCTCGACTGCCTTCCACTGGGGATCGTCGTCAACGCGCGCGGCGAGCGGTTCTACGACGAGGGTGAAGACGTCTGGCCAAAACGCTACGCGATTTGGGGCAAGTTGATCGCACGGCAGCCCGACCAGATCGCCTATTCGATCGTCGATGCCAAGACCGCCGGATCGTTCATGCCATCGGTGTTCCCACCGATCGTGGCGAACTCGATCGCTCAGTTGGCCGGCCTGCTGGAACTTCCCGGCGGACAGCTCGAAGCCACGATCGATACTTTCAATCGTGCGGTACGCCCGGGCACATTGAACCTGGATGCGCTCGACGATTGCCGTACCGAGGGGCTCAGCCCGAACAAGACACATTGGGCTCAGCGGCTCGATACGCCTCCCTATTGGGCGTACCCGCTTCGACCGGGCATTACGTTCACGTATCTCGGACTGAAAGTGAATGAACGCGGACAGGTGCTGATGTCCGATGGTAAGCCGGCGCTCAACGTCTACGCGGGCGGAGAGGTGATGGCGGGCAATATCCTGCTGAAGGGCTATCTGGCAGGCCTGGGGATGACCATCGGTACCGTCTTTGGCCGGATTGCGGGTGAGGAGGCCGCTCGACATGCTGCCCATTGAGGTAGTGCACCGCGGACGGCACATGCTGACGGTATGCAACGCCTGTCGCTACTGCGAGCAGTACTGTCCCGTGTTTCCGGCGCTCGAGAAGCGACGAACGTTCGAGGCGGCCGATCTCGAATACCTGGCGAATCTCTGTCACAACTGCGGCGAGTGCCTGTACGCGTGCCAGTTCGCGCCGCCGCACGAATTCGGGGTGAACATCCCGACGCTGCTGGCCGAAGTCCGATCGCACTCCTACAAGGAGCACGCGTGGCCATCAATCTTCGGACAGGCGTTTCGACGTCATGCCTTCCGCACGGGCCTTGCGGCGCTGACGCTCGTCATCTCGGTGCTGGTCATTGCATCGGTGACCGATCTCGAGGCGCTGTGGTCGTCCGATGGATCCGCCGACTTCTATGGCGTGATCTCGCACGGCGCGATGGTCTCGCTCTTCGGGGCCGTATCGCTCTTCGTTCTGCTCGCGATGGGCGTGTCGGCGATTCGATTCTGGCGTGGGAGCGGTGCGGGACCGGTCACGCTTCGAGTGGGCGCTTTGCGAGATGGGTTGACGCTCCGTCATCTGCATGGCAGCGGGCGCGATTGCGTGTCGAACCTCGAAGTTCGGCTGCCGTGGCGGCGGTGGTTTCATCACTGCACGTTTTACGGCTTCCTCCTGTGTTGTGCCTCGACGTCAGTCGCGGCGATCTATCACGGTGTGTTTGGATGGCAGGCGCCGTACGCGTACTCGAGCCTTCCGGTCCTGCTCGGGGCCGCTGGAGGATTTGGTTTGCTCATCGGTCCACTGGGGCTTGCTGCTCTTGGTCA
>JALDXQ010000341.1:0-5239 GCA_032156805.1 Acidobacteriota bacterium | reverse complement strand
TCGAAGGTCGTCACCGAGTACCTGAATGCCGCGGGGCTGACGCCGTATCTCGATCAGCTCGGATTCAACCTGGTTGGATACGGGTGCACGACATGTATCGGCAACAGCGGGCCATTGCCGGACGAGATCTCGGCAGCGGTTCGTGAGAAGGGCCTGGTGGTCTGCTCCGTGCTCAGCGGCAATCGCAACTTCGAAGGCCGCATCCAGCAGGACGTGCGCGCGAATTACCTCGCTTCACCTCCGCTCGTTGTCGCGTACGCGCTCGCCGGGTGGATCACCACTGACATCACGGCCGAACCGCTCGGGCACGACAGTGCAGGGAAGCCTGTCTATCTGAAGGACGTCTGGCCGACCGAACAGGAAGTGCAGCAGACGATGCTCAAGGCGGTGACGGCGGACATGTTCCGCCGGAGCTACGCGGATGTCTTCCGCGGCGACGAACGGTGGCAGAACCTGGCGGTGGCAGAAGGCAGCCGCTTCGAGTGGGATTCGCACTCGACGTACGTGCGCAAGCCGACCTTCCTCGAGGGCATGACGATGGAGGCTGTTCCACCGCGCGAGATCGTCGGCGGTCGCGTGCTCGCCGTCCTCGGTGACAGCGTGACGACGGATCACATCTCGCCGGCTGGATCGATCAAGGCGGACAGTCCGGCAGGGAAGTATCTGATCGAGAAGGGCGTGAAACCGGCCGACTTCAACTCGTACGGCGCGCGCCGCGGCAATCACGAGGTGATGATGCGCGGTACGTTCGCCAACGTGCGGCTGCGCAACCAGATGGCGCCAGGCACCGAAGGTGGCTGGACGCGCTACCAGCCGAGCGGCGAGCAAATGACCATCTACGATGCCTCGGTGAAGTATCAGCAGGCTGGCGTTCTGCTGCTGGTGATCGCGGGCAAAGAGTATGGCTCAGGGTCTTCACGCGATTGGGCAGCAAAAGGCACTTACCTGCTGGGCGTGAAGGCAGTGATTGCCGAGTCGTTCGAGCGGATCCATCGCAGCAATCTCGTGAACATGGGTGTGCTGCCGCTGCAGTTCAAGACCGGCGACACCGCGGCGTCGTTGAAGCTGACCGGAACGGAGGAGTTCACGCTGCGAGGGATGGGGGACAGCTTGAAACCGCGTGGCGACGTTCGCGTGATTGCCAAGGCAGCCGACGGCGCGTCGCACGAGTTCGTTGCCACTTGTCGCATCGATACACCGGAAGAACTGGTGGCCTTCAGACACGGGGGCATATTGCCTTACGTGGTCAGACAGCTTGTCAGCAAACAGTAGGGCCGGAGGGCAAAGTTCAAAGGTCAAAGGTCAAAGGGCGACGGGCAAGCGTCAAAGGCGAGGTCAAAGGGATCAGGTCGTAGGTTCCAGGTACGAGGTGCAACGTGCTAAACAGGCAACTCGGTTTCGTCCTGGCGTTGATCGTCGTCGCGAGTGGCACCGCCGTAGTCGCACAGCAGCGGCCGGCGCCGATCCGTTCGCAGGCGAGCGGGCCGGCAGCACCCGCACCAACTCCCGCTAACCCACCATTCAGGAACGCGGCTACGTTCAGGCCGAGACCGTTCGTGCGTGCGCCGGGATTGCCGCTTCGTGGGTTAACACTTCCGGTGTTCCCGATCGTCTGGGGCTGGGGAACGTTGCCCTTCTATGTGGACAGCGTGAGCACGCCGCTCGTCGATGGTCCCACCGGCGGCGTTCAGCTGGACGTGCAGCCTTGGCGGGCGAGCGTGTTCGTCGACGGCGTCTATGCCGGTCGCGTCGAGGACTTCAAGGGCTACTACAACCACCTCGAGGTCGTTGCCGGGCCGCATCAGATCACCGTCGTCGAGCCAGGGTTCCTGCCGCTCGTCTTCGACATCATGGTCGTGCCCGGTCGAACGACGACGTTCCGCAGCACGCTCAACACGCCGCTGAACTGAGAACGCTCCAACGGTTCGACGGGCATCGACGTGCCAGCTACTGAAGCCCGTTTTTCAGCAAGAAACGCCGCATTTCGGCGATCACAATCTGCAATTGGGCCGGGTCATGGAGGAACGCCACATGATCTGTGCGGCGGAGCATCACGATTTCGCCGAGCGTCATCTGTGTGCGGAACTGTCGAAGTTGATCGCCGACAAAATCCCGGTCGAACACGAGTTGCGTGTAGCGTTTGTAGGCTTCGGTGTCATCGGGCCTGACCGGCCAAGGCGCATCGTAGACCACGACGATGTCCAACGACGGTGCTTCGACTTTCGAGTAGGCCGGGTGCGATTGACTCGCACCGTCGAGAACCGCCGCAACGGCCTTGTCGGACGACGGCTCCAGCTTCGCCTCCGCTGAAATCGCGCTGAGCTGAGCGTAATCATTGGCGGCATCGAGGTAGACGAGCGTCCTCACGCGGTCTGGAAACGTCGCGGCGAGGTGCGTCATCTCGGCACCGGCAATCGAATGGCCGGCGAGATTGGCGCGCCGGATCTGCATGGCATCCATGAAATCGACGATATCGCGCGCGAGCGAGTCCGTGTCGTAGCCTGACGCCGTCTTCTCGGACTCGCCCTGACCTCGGCGCGTCAGCCCGAGAACGCGAAACCGATCGACGAAGTGCGGGGCCAGCGCATCGAACTGCCGCTCCGGCCTCCCGCCGTTCGCGGTCAGAAAGATCAATGGTTCACCGCTGCCGCCCCAGTCCACATAGTGCAGCCGCACGCCTCGGACGGTCACAAAGCCTGCACGCGGGCTCACCACAGCGGAAGTCTGCCTGTTCATGGGAGTGGCGTCACCAGCCACTTGCCCCGTTGCGAGCAGGGACAGCGTCAGGGCCGCCACCTTTACGGGTGTCTTCATGAACATCTCGTCAGCGCTGGCGGTCAGCCGCCAGCGCGTTGATATCGCGCGAGTAGAGAATCCGCTTCGGGTATCCCGAGACTGCCACCTCGATCAGCGCTCGACCGACGTTGCTCGTCGTGGTACCACGGAGCAGTGGACGCAATACGGGGTAGAGGGGCGCCACGACGGTCAACGCGGCTTGCACCCAGGCGGTCTTCGACCTCACTCCGCCAACGGGCTGAATGTAGCCCGGTCGGAACATATAGGCCGCTGCAAACGGCAGCGCAAGCAGCGCATTCTCCGTCCTGCCCTTGACGCGCGCCCACATCGTCCTGCCGTTCTCGCTGCTGTCGGTTCCAACGCCGGACACGTAGCAGAAGATCATGCGCGGATTCGCGGCCACCATTGCGCGCGCCGCCGCGAGCGTCAGGTCGTACGTCATGCGCGTGTAGTCAGGCTCGCTCATTCCGACCGACGACACACCCAGGCAGAAGAAGCAGGCGTCGCACGAGGCGAACTCGCCGGCGAGGCTGTCGTACTCGAAGAAGTCGGTGTGAAAGATCTCGCGGAGCTTTGGATGACTGCGACCGGTTGACGATCGAGTGATGACCAGCACCGAGCGAACACGCGTCTCGGCAAGGCACTCGATGAGCGCGCCCGCACCAACCATGCCGGTTGCACCGAAGAGGACGGCGTTCACAGTGTCAAGTTCGTCATTCAATGGTCCGGCTAAAGCCGGACACTACGACTGCATGGCTCATGTAAGCGTATACGACGACTTCTGCGGCTCGGCGATGCACCTCTTGTAAGTGCTGCCAAAGCCAGAGCTGGCGACGCGATGCCGCGTGAAATCGCCTCCCTTTGCGTCTCCCGCCGCCACGTGTGCACGGGCCTCCGACTTGCACTCACGACCGGTGTGTTCACGCGAACGCAGGAGTTGAATCATGAGATTGCTGATGACGTGCTCGCTGCTCGGCGCAGTCCTGGCCACCGGATGTGGTACTGCGGCGCAGCTGACCGTTCAGGAAACTACCGGTCCATCGCCAACACTGGTTGCTCCAAAGAAATCGGTTGTCCCGACGATCAACGTCGTGAGCGCCAAGCCGTGGACGCCGGATGCCGCCCCTGTCGCAGCGAAAGGGACCACGGTCACGGCCTTCGCCCGCGACCTCGATCATCCGCGCTGGCTCCATGTGCTTCCAAATGGCGACGTGCTGGTCGCCGAGACCAACGCGCCCGAGAGGCCGGAGCACGGCAAGGGATTCAAGGGGTGGTTGTTCGGGCGGTATCAGAAGAAGGCGGGAGGCGCGGTTCCGAGCGCGAACCGTATCACGCTGCTGCGTGATGCCGACGGGGACGGTGTCGCCGAGACGAGATCTGTATTTCTCGCGGGCCTGAACTCACCATTCGGTATGGCCCTGGTCGGCGACACGTTGTACATCGCGAACACGGATGCAGTCGTCCGTGTTCCGTACATGGCGGGGCAAATGCAGATCACGGACACGCCCACGAAAGTTGCCGATCTGCCTGCCGGACCCCTGAACCATCACTGGACGAAGAGCCTGATCGCCAGCCCGGACGGCACCAAGCTGTATGCCGGTGTGGGCTCCAACAGCAACGTCGCCGAGCACGGAATGGACCAGGAAGAAGGTCGCGCCGCGGTGTGGGAGATCGACGCGAGAACGGGCGCCTCGCGTGTCTTTGCCTTCGGTTTGCGGAACCCTGTCGGAATGGCGTGGGTGCCTGAGACTGGCGCGCTCTGGGTTGCTGTCAACGAGCGCGACGAACTCGGTGGCGACCTCGTTCCCGACTACATGACATCGGTCAGCGCCGGCGGCTTCTACGGCTGGCCGTACAGTTACTTTGGGAGTCATCTCGACCCGCGGGTCGAGCCCCAGCGCCCGGATCTCGTTGATGTCGCCATCCAACCAGACTACGCACTCGGGCCTCACACGGCATCCCTCGGGCTCGCCTATTCGAATATGCCGGGTCTGCCGTCTCAGTTCGTCAACGGGATGTTCGTCGGACAACACGGCTCCTGGAACCGCAAGCCGTTCAGTGGCTACAAAGTGATCTTCGTGCCGTTTCGCAACGGTAAGCCGTCCGGCGAACCGGTTGACGTGTTGACCGGGTTCATCACCGACGAGGGCGAGGCGAAGGGGCGCCCGGTCGGCGTTGCGCTCGACAGCCGCGGTGCCTTGCTCGTGGCAGACGACGTTGGCAACGCGATCTGGCACGTCAGTGGGCAATCGGATGGCGCGTCGGGATCGTGACCGGTGACGTCGGGCAGAACCACCGGCGGTTGACGGAGAAAACGGATCGCCGCGGAGACGCGAAGACGCGAAGGCATCAGTTCGACTGGAGGTCCGTGAGGCACGTGTGGGCCGCGCTGCGCGCGGCTGGGATTGAGCGCGGGCTGCGATCGCAAACGTCGCATATGAAC
>JALDXQ010000340.1:0-5240 GCA_032156805.1 Acidobacteriota bacterium | reverse complement strand
GGCCACGGCCGCGGGTGCGTTCGCGCTGCTCGCGCCTGAGGCTCTGGGCATTGCGGCGTTCGTGTTCCTGCTGGCCGTCGTCGTGACCCGATTCATTTCTGTCGGTTCGATTGCTGGCGCACTCACGCTCACGCTGGTGGCGGCAGTCACCGACGTTCCGGGAGTTGTGGCGATCGGCGCCACAGTCTCCACGTTCATCATCATCTATCGGCACCGCGAGAACCTGCTACGGCTGATCGCGGGTACCGAGCGTCGCATCGGTCAGCGCGCGGTGAAAGAGACCGCGGTTTAGGAGCTTCCCATTCGTCAGGTCACGATTCTAGGGGCTGGAGGCTGGGGCACGGCACTGGCCATCCATCTGGCGCGCATCGGTCACGAAGCGCGGCTCTGGGCGCGTGACCCGGCGCTCGTGGCCGACATGCGCGCGCGTGGCGCCAATGCGGTGTACCTGCCGGACATCCGATTCCCGGCGACTCTATCGGTCACCGACGATCTGCGTGCAGCGCTTGCCGGGACCGAGTTCATCGTTTCGGCGGTGCCTTCGCATGGAACTCGCGACATCCTCCGCCGTGCGGCGCCGCACATTCACCGCGGCGCGACGATTGTCAGTGCCACGAAGGGGCTCGAGCAGGATACGTTACTGCGTGTCTCGGAGATCATCGCGCAGGAGCTTGGCGATGTGGTGAGTGTCGCGGTGCTGTCGGGCCCGAGCTTCGCGGCGGAGCTGGCCCGCGAACTGCCCACAGCTGTGTCGATCGCGTCGCGCGACCCCGAGATCGTGAAGCGCGTGCAGGTGGAATTCAGGGCCGCCTATTTTCGGCTCTATGGAACCGATGACGTGGTGGGCGTGGAGATCGGTGGCGCGCTCAAGAACATCATTGCGATCGCGGCCGGCATGGTGGAAGGACTCGGACTGGGTCACAACGCGCTGGCGGGGTTGATTACGCGTGGCCTGGCCGAGATGTCGCGCCTGGCCTGTGCGGCGGGCGCCAAGCGTGAGACGCTGGCCGGGCTGACCGGGTTGGGCGACCTCGTGCTCACGTGCACCGGAGCGCTCAGTCGGAATCGCCATGTTGGAATTGAACTGGCCAGCGGCCGCGCCGTCGCTGATGTACTGGCCGGAATGAAGATGGTCGCCGAAGGGGTCCGTACGACGGAAGCGGCGCTGGCGCTCGCGGCGCGATACCAGGTCGAGCTGCCGATCGCCGCGCAGGTTGGCGAACTGCTCGCCGGCCGCAAGGATCCGAAGACGGCGCTCTATGAGTTGATGCTCAGGCCCCAGCGTGCAGAAGCGGGGTAGATCACTGTTGGGAGTTGGGAGTTGAACCGTGGGTTTGTTTGATCGACTTCGTGAAGGCCTGACGCGGACGAAGCAGCAGATTGTCAGCCGCTTCGAGGAGATCGTCCAGCAGGCCGACGAGGGTGAACAGCGTACGCGGCCCATCAACGTCGACACGATCGAGGCGCTCGAAGAGCTGCTGATCTCGGCCGACGTTGGCCTGCCGGCGACCGAGAGAATCGTTGCCGCCGTGCGCTCGCGATCGCGCCGCGGCGAGAGCTTGCGCGATCTGGTGAAAGACGAGATTCGCCAGATCTTCGACGGTGTCGAACGGCCGGCGCCGAACGGTCACCGTCCACACGTCACGCTCATCGTCGGTGTGAACGGTACCGGCAAGACCACGACGATTGGCAAGCTGGCGAACCTGCTCAAGGCGTCGGGCAAGTCGCCGCTGGTGTGCGCGGCGGATACGTTTCGCGCCGCGGCAGTGGAGCAACTCGAGATCTGGGCCAAGCGAGCGGGTGTGGACATCATTCGCGCGCCCGAAGGGTCAGATCCCGCATCGGTGGTGTTCGATGCGATTCAGTCGGGCAAGGCGCGCGGCCGCGATCCAATCCTCGTCGACACTGCAGGCCGTCTTCACACGCGCGTCAACCTGATGAACGAGCTGGACAAGATTCGGCGCGTGGCCGCGAGAGCGGCCGAAGGAGCGCCGCACGAGGTGTTGCTGGTGCTCGACGCGACCGTTGGCCAGAACGGCCTGCAGCAGGCACGCGAATTCACCACTGTCGCCGGCGTGACCGGCATCGTGCTGACGAAGCTCGATGGAACCGCGAAGGGAGGAGTCGCGGTCTCGATCGCCCATGACCTCAAGCTCCCCATCCGCTATGTCGGTGTGGGTGAGGGCATCGACGATCTGATTCCGTTCTCTCCGCAGGACTACGTCGACGCGCTATTTCAGGAAAAGTGGTAGACGACGAGCGGTGGATGCGACGTGCGCTCGAGCACGCACGACGGGGCCTTGGCCGCACGACGCCCAACCCGGTGGTGGGCGCCTGCATCGTGTCGGACGAAGGCGTAGTGCTCGGCCAGGGTGCGCACGAGCGAGCCGGTGAACCACATGCCGAGGTGAATGCACTCGAAGAGGCCGGCAGTGGAGCTCGCGGTGCGACGCTGTACTGCACCCTCGAGCCCTGTGTGCACACAGGCAAGACCGGTCCATGCACCGAGCGGATTATCGCGGCGGGAATTCGCCGGGTGGTGGCGGCCATGGAGGATCCATTCCCGCTGGTTGGCGGACGTGGGTTCGCGATGCTGCGTGCCCATGGCATCGAGGTGAACACAGGTATTGGCTACGAGGCGGCGGTCCGACTCAATCAGCCGTTTCTGACGACCACCCGGAAGGGGCGGCCGTTCGTGATCCTGAAGGCCGCCACCAGTCTGGACGGGCGCCTGTCCGCCGGGCCCGGGCAACGCACGCAACTGACCTCTCCGCGGGCCGTGAGCCACGCGCACTACGTCAGGGCGGTTGCGGACGCGATCGCTGTAGGTTCCGAGACGATTCTCGTCGATGATCCGCAACTCACCGCTCGTGAGGTCTACCGTGAGAGGCCGCTGGTGCGGGTGGTTTTCGACCGCCGGCTGCGGACTCCCGTCGGAGCCCGGCTGCTGTCGACCCTCTCGTCGGGACCGGTGATAATACTGACAGCCGCAGAATCGGCGCGGACCGACCGCGCCAACGCGTTGATGGCGGCCGGTGCCCGCGTGATTCCGGTACCGCGGCCGGGAATGGCTGCTGCGCTCTCTGTCTTGCCGAATTTCGACGTGCAGAGTCTCGTGCTCGAGGGCGGGGCTCGCGTGCAGTGCGCGGCCTGGGACGAAGGCGTCGTGGACTACGTCCAACTGTATGTCGCCCCCATGTCGCTTGGTGATGGGGGCGTGCCGTTCCTTGGGGAGCGCGCGTTTTCGTCGACGTCCCTGATCGAACGCAAGGTCGAACAGCTGGGACCGGATGTCCTGATCGAAGGCTATGTTCACAGGCCTCATTGAAGCGGTTGGAATCGTGTCGGATCTGACGGGCACGTCGTCTGGATTCAGGCTGGCGATCCAGACCCCGCTCGCGGCGGAACTGCACGAGGGGGAGAGCGTGGCCGTCAACGGCGTCTGTCTGACGGCGACGACGCGCGACGAGGTGAGCTGGTCAGCGGATATCGGTCCCGAAACGGCGCGTGTCACGACGATCGGGACCCTGGTCCCCGGCCAGCCGGTCAACCTCGAACGCTCCATGCGCGCCGACGGCAGGTTCGGTGGCCATTTCGTGCAGGGGCACATCGACGGCATTGGCATCGCCGCGTCGATTCGGCAGGACGGCGAGTCCTATTGGATCGGGATCCGCATTCCGCCCGAGCTCGAGCCTTTCCTGATTCTGAAGGGGTCGATTGCCGTTGAAGGCGTGAGTTTGACGGTTGCGCGCCTCGAGCGGGGCTTGATGCATGTGATGATCATCCCGTTCACCTGGGCTCATACGACGTTTTCGTCGCTGCGTGCCGGTGATCGCGTCAATCTGGAATGCGATATGGTCGGGAAGTACGTGGCACGCTCGATGGAACTGACCACGCGGAGCGGGCTCTTACCATGACACCGAAAGACACGCCATTGCGTATTGCCAAAGGGGCCCGTCGCCGTGGGCCATTTGCCTCGATCGATGAGGCCGTAGAGGCGATTGCGGCCGGCCGCATGGTTGTGGTGGTCGACGACGAAGGGCGCGAGAACGAAGGCGACCTGACAATGGCCGCCTCGAAGGTGACGCCCGAGGCGATCAACTTCATGGCACGGCACGGCCGCGGTCTCATCTGCCTGGCGATGGTCCCAGAGCGCCTCGATCAACTGGCGATTCCGCTCGAGGTCAATGACAACTCCTCACGCCGCGACACCGCGATGTGCGTGTCGATCGATGCTCTCGACAACACGACGACCGGTATCTCGGCCGCCGATCGTGCTCAGACGGTCCGTGTGGCGATCGATCCTGCTTCGCGACCGAAGGACCTGACGAGGCCGGGGCATGTGTTCCCGCTGCGGGCTCGCAAGGGTGGTGTGCTGGTGCGTGCGGGGCACACGGAAGCTGCCGTCGATCTCGCAGGTATAGCCGGGCTCACCCCGGCAGGCGTCATCTGCGAGATCATGAATGAGGACGGCACGATGGCACGCGTGCCGGAACTGGCGAAGTTCGCCAGAAAACATAACCTTTTGATGGTCACGATCGCCGACCTGATTCAACATCGCATGCGAACAGAACGGCTGGTGAAACGCGCGGCGTCGGCGGACCTGCCGACGGTCTTTGGGGCATTCCGCATCTACGCCTACGAGAGCCAACTCGACAACCAGACGCACGTGGCGCTCGTGCGCGGGGAAATCGGTGATGGCAAGGATGTGCTCGTGCGTGTGCACTCCAAATGCCTGACCGGCGACGTCTTCCATTCAGCGCGCTGTGACTGCGGCCCGCAGCTCGATACGGCGATGCAGCGCGTCGCCGAGGAAGGACGCGGGATCCTGCTCTACCTGAATCAGGAAGGCAGGGGCATCGGACTCGTCAATAAGATCCGCGCCTACGAGTTGCAGGACCAGGGGCTCGACACGGTCGAGGCCAACGAGCGGCTCGGTTTCAAGGCCGACCAGCGCGACTACGGCATCGGCGCTCAGATCCTCAGCGACCTGGGTGTGAGGACGATGCGACTGCTCACGAACAACCCGCGTAAGTTCGTCGGACTCCAGGGATACGGTCTGTCCGTATCCGAAGCTGTCCCTCTCGAAATTCCCGCCAGCGACCACACGCGGCGCTATCTCAAGACCAAGAAGGACAAGCTGGGGCACAAACTGTCCTCGGTGTAAGTTCAAAGGACCTTGAACTGTCAACGCACAGCGCCCGCCGACCGATCAGATAGCTTTCCGCCCCGTGCCAAAC
>JALDXQ010000339.1:0-5245 GCA_032156805.1 Acidobacteriota bacterium | reverse complement strand
GAGATCGTCTTCGTGCGCGGCGCGACCGAGGGCATCGTTCAGGCGCGTCGTCAGGCGCCGCACCTCGCTGGACGCCGACGTCCTTCGATTGATGTTTGGCATGATGAACCTCCCCGTGCATCAGGTGTCAGCCCTGGGCACGCATCTCCTCCTCGTCGGTCTCCTCGTCGGCCTCTCCCTCTTTATCGAGTTCGCTGTCGATGACGGTGAAGAGTTCGGCGAGGGCCGAGGCCTGTTCGGATGACAGCGAGTTGTACAGGGTGGTGAAGGCATCGATCGCCGCCGTCGGAACTTCCTGTTCGGGCGGGTCGTCTTCGTCGTGGGCGCCGCCGCCGTTTGGCTTCACCGTGCGGGCGAATCTCGGCGCCTCATCATCGTCGAACGCGGACATCGTCACGAGGTCGTCTTCGTCGTCGTCGGCATCGACGGCCTCGTCCGGGTCGACCTCATCGTCTCCATCGACCTCGTCGCCATCGCTCTTCGAGAGCTTCGGTATGACCTGCTCGGTGAGCAACGTTGACAGCTCTCGCACGGCGTCGGCCGTTTCGTCCTGTTCCTCGCTGAGCACCTTGCGCACGATCCGTTCGATGTCGTTCGCTGCTATTGCCATGGTGAGTCTCCTTGTGAATGACCGATTCATAGAGACTCATTGCGGCGCGCATGCCAGCCGCCGGTACATGGAATCGTGCGGCCATTTGCTCGTTTCTGCGGATCGACCGAGTCTGGGTCGTGCGACGGATCGCGACATGCGCGCAGACCGCGCGCGTTGCTGTGGCATGCCTGCACCACGAGAGCCCGCGCCATCACGCCTGGTCAGTCCGCGGCCGGCGGTGTGTGCATGCTGGTGCGCTCAGCAACCAATGTCGCAACGGTGGTTGGCCCCGTGCGTGCCAGGTCGAGCTTGCGAAGAGATGTCACCGCGTGAACTTGCAACACACACGACCCGTGTGCCAGTCTTGCCGAAGCGACACGAACTCATGTCGATCTCGACAGGGAAGTGCGCGACCTGATCGGCTCACGCTGATCAGGTCTCACCAACGCCGAGTCACCCGTCCCGGCCGTGGGCCGTCGCCCTCGTGGCTGCATATCTACCTCTCCTGTTCGTCATATCGTGCGTCGTGGTTCTGTTGCCCGCCGCGGCGCAGCGCCCTGCGGGACCGATCGTGCCGGTGACTCCGGCCGACCACGTGAACCCGGACCGGGCAGTACTGGGAGAGGAGTTGTTCAGCGACGTGCGTCTGTCGCGCAGCCGTGAATACTCTTGCGCAACCTGCCACCCCCTCCAGCGCGCGGGCATGGACGGGCTTCAGCTCGCCACGATCGTCCCAGAGGGTGCACCGCCGCGAAACACGCCGACCATCTTCAATGCCGCCCTGAATGCGTCGTTCAACTGGGATGGCGCTACAGACGCGCTCGATCGACACACGGCGGCTGTCGTCGAGAGGCTGATGGGCATCGAGTGGGCCGAGCTCGTGGCGCGGCTGCGGAGCACGTCCGCGTACAAGCGCAGGTTCGCCGCCGTTTATTCGGAGGAGGTGTCCGAGGAGAACGTCATCGACGCGATAGTGTCGTACGAACGGACGTTGATCACGCCGGGTGCGCCGCTCGATCGGTACCTGCTCGGTGATGCGAGCGCGCTGAGCAGCGACGCGGTCGAGGGCTATCGCCGCTTCAGGGCATACGGCTGCGCGTCGTGTCATCAGGGGGTGAACGCCGGTGGGAACCTCTACACACGTTTCGGCATCTTCGACACGGTCCGTCTCGTGGCGCCGCTGACTGACGATCCCGGCCGATATCGGATTACGCAGAACGCCCGCGACAGGCAAGTCTTTCGCGTGCCAAGTCTGCGTAACGTGGAAGTCACTGCCCCGTATTTCCATGACGGCCGGGCCGAGACGCTCGAAGATGCGGTCCGCGTGATGGGGCGTCACCAGCTTGGGCGGGAACTGAGCCCTGAAGACGTTCGTGTCGTGCTGGCTTTTCTCCGCACCCTGACTGGCCAGTATCGCGGCCAACGGCTGACGTCAACGCCACGCACCGACGGCAGAGCTCCATGACGCACGGAAGGGCGATCACGACCGTTGCGGCGCTGTTGCTCCTCCTCACCTACCTGGTCATCAGGAGCGGCAGCTCCGACCAGGATTTCCGAACGCGTGGTCAGACGGCGCTGCAGGCGTTGCAGTTGAGCGACGCGGCACTCAATCGTGCGGTCCTGATGGTTCGGGCAGGTCTGCTGCCGCACTACGACTCGTTGCCGGCGCTCGGCCGCGACCTTCGCCGCGAACTGCAGGCGCTCGAACGTGAGGGAGCGGCGCTGGCGGCGAATGACGACGACGTCGTGGCACGCGAGACACAGCGCCTCAACGATGTTCTGGCGGAGAAGCGTCGGCTGATCGAGGAGTTCACGTCGGACAACGCAGTGCTTCGGAACTCGACGACGTATCTCGGCTATCTGGTGCAACGCCTGAGCGATGACCGTCGGGACCGACGAGGACGCGCGCGTGCACTTGAGGCTGCGCACGCTCTGATGCAATTGGTGCAGGCGCCCGAGCTGGCTGATATGGAGGCTGTTGATGCAGCACTCGACGCTCTCGATACCTCCGACTCCAGCAGTGCCACCGTACGAGCACTGGAGTCCCATGGCCAGCTCATCGTCGAGTTGTTGCGAGGGGTGGACAGCGGCCTGCGCGCGATCCTGGCGACGCCTGTCGGCGCGCACGTCGAGGCCGTGCAGCAGGCACTGCTGCAGTCGGCCGCAGCCGCAGAAGCGCGCGCCACCCGCTTCCGCTACCTGCTATACGGGTCGGCTCTCGTGCTGCTCGCCTACCTGCTGTATCTCTTCGCCCGGTTGCGGGCCAACGCAGCCGAGCTCCGCCGCAAAGAACTTCAGTTGATTCAGGCCAACAAGATGACCGCACTCGGCATGCTGGTGTCGAGCGTCGCGCACGAAATCAACAACCCGAATCAGATCGTGTTGACGAATGCCGGTGTGTTGGCGACGGCGGTCGAGGACACTCTGGAGATTCTCGACGAGCGATGCGGCCCTGCGAAGGACCTCACTGTTGCGGGCATTCCCTATACCGAAACGCGCGATACGCTGCCGCGCCTCGCGCTCGACATTGAGGAGAGCGCGCGGCGTATCGAGTGGATCGTTGGAGACCTCAAGCACTTCGCGCGTCCGGGTGGCCGTGCCAACGAGTACGTCGACGTGAACGAGGCGGTGCGACGGGCCCTTCGCCTGCTCACGTATCTCGTACGCAAACGGACAGATGCCTTCCATGTGAAGCTGGCCGAACGCCTGCCGCCGGTGTGGGGCAACGCGCAGCACCTCGAGCAGGTCACGGTGAACCTGGTGGTCAATGCGCTCGAGGCACTCCCCAACCGAGACCGGTCGGTGACGGTGACGACCGCCTACGACGCCACCGACGGGCTGATCGTGCTCGAAGTTCGTGACGAGGGGACGGGGATCGAGGCGGCCCACCTCGCGCGGCTCGGGGAAGCGTTCTTCACGACGAAGGAAGCAACGGGAGGTACCGGTCTGGGGATCGCGATCGCCTCGTCGCTGGTGCGGTTGTACGACGGACGGCTCACGTTCGCATCGGAACCTGGCAAGGGCACTCACGCAACGGTGACGCTGCCAGAGCGCCGGCCGTCGCTCGAGAAACGAGCGAGCGTCGCATGAAGCCGGCGTGCCCGCTTCCAATCCTCATCGTCGACGACGAGCCGCAGCTGCTGCACAGCGTGAGCGTGGCCCTCCGCTCGGCGGGGTTCCCGCAGGTCATGACGCTCGAGGATCCCAAGAATGTCGAGCCGCTCCTGCGCGAGCAACCGATCGGCGCGCTGCTGCTCGATCTGTCGATGCCCGACATACCTGGCCGCGATTTGCTCGCGCGAGTCACCTCTGACTACCCGGAGGTGCCGGTGATCGTGCTCACGGCAACCAATGACCTCGACACCGCCGTCGCCTGCATGCAGTCCGGCGCGAAAGACTACCTGGTGAAGCCGGTCGACGCCGGCCGCCTAGTGTCGTCGCTGAAGCGCGTGATGGAAGTGCGTTCCCTGGAATCCGAGCTTTTGTCGCTGAAGGCGCGCGTGCTGGAAGAGACGCCGCACGAGCACTCGGTCTTTGCCGACATCATCACGCGCGATCGGGCGATGTTCGCGATTTTTCGCTATCTCGAGGCGATTGCTCCCTCGCCGCAGCCGGTGCTGATCACGGGCGAGACCGGCACGGGGAAGGAGCACGTCGCCCGGGCGCTGCACCACCTGTCCGGACGACCAGGGGCACTGGTCACGGTGAACACCGCCGGCCTCGATGACACGCTGTTCACCGATACGCTCTTCGGCCACACGCGCGGTGCCTTCACTGGAGCCGATCGCGCGCGTGAGGGTCTGATCAGCGTTGCCGGCGCCGGCACCTTGTTCCTCGACGAGATCGGCGATCTGGCGATGGCGTCGCAGGTGAAGCTGTTGCGACTGCTGCAGGACGGCGGCTACTATCCGCTGGGAGCCGATCGCCCCCGTCAATCGCACGCTCGCATCATCGTTGCTACCAATCGCGACGTCGCGCGTGCCGTGGCAGAGGGCACCTTCAGGAACGATCTGTACTATCGGCTGCGGATCCATCATTTCGCGCTCCCACCGCTCCGCGCGCGCTTCGACGATCTTCCGCTGCTCGTGAACCACTTCGTCGAGCGGGCCGCGACCACGCTCGGCAAGTCTGCACCGACGATCCCGGCAGCGCTGTACACGCTGCTCAGAACCCACCCGTTCCCGGGGAACGTCCGTGAACTGGAAGCGATGGTGTTCGACGCAGTGGCGCGGCAGAAGGGCTCGATGCTCGGCCTTCAGGGCTTCAAGGATGCGATCGGCGCGACGTCACCGCTGGTCGAGAGCCAGGCAGCGGCGCCCACGCCCATCGATGAAATGCTTCGCGATCGCCTGCCGACCCTTGACCAGGCGGCCGATGCGCTCGTTGCCGAAGCGCTGCGCCGGGCCGAAGGCAACCAGGGGATTGCGGCGCGCCTGCTCGGTCTCTCGCGGCAGGCGCTGAATAAGCGGCTGTCGCGACGCAAGACTGAGGACTGAGGCGCTGTTGGCATCTACGGCACACTCGCTTATTCCGCGTCGCGCCGGACCCGGGAAATCGGCATCCGGCTGACACTCGGCGCCGCACGCGGCGAGGTCCTGGGCGCTTCCGGGCGCGACGCGAAGACAATTGCTGACAATTCTCTGTGCCTCGGCG
>JALDXQ010000338.1:0-5265 GCA_032156805.1 Acidobacteriota bacterium | reverse complement strand
TCCGTGGTCTCCTCGGCGTTTGGTTTTCATCTCCGGAACGTTTCACTGACAGAGGTCCTCCGCATTGCAGAGCGGCCGACTACGACACGTCGCCACGCGAAGGACCGCGTACGTGCAGGAGGTGTTCCATGCCTGACAGTCTTCCTATCTATCGCCTCGGCGCCGGAGACTCCACGCCCACTCGCCTGATGGAGTATGCGCGAGGGCTCTTCGAGATCAACGATGATTATCAGTTCGGGCGTCGGGGAAACAGCCAGATCCTCCGCAGAGATCGCCGGGTCGTAGAGATTGCCGGCGAGAGCGGCGGATTGTGGGCGGCCGACGAATCCCAGCTCTGGAAACCCAACCTCCGGCCCTATCTCCTTCCGGAGCAGGAGGCACAGGCGCGGGCCGAGCGTGTCGCCGCCCAGCTGCAGCTCCTCCCCAAGCTGACCGGGCCGTTTCGCTTCCGCAAGCCGGTGACGGGAGGGACGTACGCCTCGGTGCAGGAGGTGAAATCCGGCAAGCGGGAGAATCACCGGCTCGATATCCAGATCACCTATCCCATCGTTGTCGGCGACCTGCCGCTCGTGGGCGGCGGCGGCGACTTCAAAATCATCCTCGGCGACCAGGGCCGGCTCATCGGCGTCTCCGGAGTCTGGCGAACGCCGCGCGAATCGTTCGAGGCGAAGGTGATCGATCGCAGGCGCGCTGACGAGCAGTTCCGCGCGCTCACTGAAAAGCTGAAGATCGAGAGCTACGACGCGTCGCTCGCGTATTACTCGGCGCCGGCGTTCGAGCGGCAGGAGTTTCTCTACCCGGTCTATGTGTATCGTGCCACGGCACTCTTCGGCAAGAACCGCGTCCCGCTGCGCCAGATCCTCCTGCCGGCGACCGAGTTCGGTCCGCCACCGGTTGCGCCGGGGCCGCAGCCCTACCGGCCGAAGCGATCGGCGGAATACGTCCGCAGGGACGGCAAGGGCGCGAGCGGCAATGCGCCGCGCCGCAGCTATGCGAGGGCCGTTTCGAGCTTCGAGGCGGGCACGTCGTGGATCGGCCTGAGCGGCGGGCTTGCCGGCAGCCAGGCGAACGCACAGGGCTTCGTCGACGAATGGGCGGGGGCCGGCTGGAACGTCAACTTCAATTGGGGAGACGGGAACGCCTGGGAGTCCGACTGGAACAGCGACGACGACAACTGGGTCGATGCCGCGGACTTCGTCTTCTACACCGGCCACGCCAACATGGACGGCTGGGTTCTGGCGGCAACGGGCGGCGACGGGTTCCTCCATTTCACGGAGGCTGGGGCGAGTCCGCAGACTCCCGGTGACCGCTGGGGTCAGCAGGATCTCGAATGGGCGATCATCGCGGCCTGTGGACCGCTGCAGGACGAAGTGATCTCCGCCGGAGGCGGCGACGTCTTCCAGCGCTGGAGCGGCGCCTTCGACGGCATGCACATCCTGCTCGGATACGGCGCGATCACCTTCGACAACACGGAAGAGGGGCGCCGGATCGCGCAGTACGCCCAGGATGGGAGCACGCTGATCGATGCGTGGTTCCGCACCGCGCAGGAAATCCAGCCGTCGACCAACGGCGCCGCGCCGCCCGACGGACCGGACGTGTGGGTCGGCGCGATGTGGGTCGGCAAGCAGGGCGTCGATCCGGGCAGCGATCACGCTTGGGGCTTCGGATCCATCTCCGCCGATCCCACCTCGCCGACGTGGTACGCGGCGATGTGGACGACGTGCTGACTGGAGAAACACAGAGGAGGGGATAACGGAGAAGAACAGGCAGCGTGACGTCTCCTGTGGCACCCTAAAGTCCGCGCGACGATCCGTCCGAGCGCCGCCGGCATGACCGGGCGCGAGAGAGCATCGGCACAGCGGACGATGCTGGTGTTCAACGCCAACGGATGCCAACGGCCGCAATGCGGGCAGCGGAGTTCGTCGCCGGGTGCAAGTGGTGGTGGTGGTGGTGTCATGGCCGAGAACGTAGGCCGGGACGGTGACAGCGCTGGTCATCCACTTTGTTAGCAGCCGTTGGAAAGTCCTACAACCCGATGCCTCAGCGACCTTACAGAAAATTGTTTGATCTCATCGGTTCCGCGGAACAGGATCCGCCGCGCGAGCACAGTGCTTGAGTTGTTCGGTGCCAGCGAGAATGCGCACTCATGAAAGGCTTGAGACACGGCCGGAGGATCGTTAATATCAGTGGCCCTTGTAGCGACAGGCTTCGTAATCGTTCCCACCGAGCGAGCTCCGCGGCGTCCGGTCCTATTGACATCCATAGGGAGGTGCCGAATGTGGCGACAATTGAGGTTCTGGGGCGCGGCGATCGGTGTTCTCGTTGCTTTACCGTCGAGCGCAGGAGCTGACAGCTTCAACTTCGTCCAGATCGCTCGGATGATGGACCCGCTCGGGATTAGCTTTGGGGAACCGGCAATCAACAAGAAGGGGACAGTTGCCTTCAATTCTTTTCTAAATGGAGTCTTCACGGGCAGTGGTGGAACACTGAAACCGATTGCCAAGTCCAGCGGTCCTCTGCAGGCTTTCGGAAACGTGTCGATCAACGACTTCGACACGGTCTCGTTCATGGGCGTATTCGATACGGGAGGGTTCGGCGTCTTCTCCGGCGCTGGCGGTGCGTTAACCACGATTGCCGATGAGAGTAGCGGAATGTTCAGTTTCTTCGACGTGGTAGATACACCTATCAACAACGCGGGGAATGTCGCGTTTCGAGCTCTTGACCCTAGCGGCCGGCTAAATCTCCATGTGAGTGACGGCGTTTCTTCCACTCGCATCGTCGGGCCAACCTCGGAGTTCATTGGTAATTCACTCTCGATCAATGATAAAGGCACAGTAACCTTCAGCCTTAATGACGGCAGCCTTGATGGGGATCGACTGTTCGCGGGCAGCGGAGGCCCACTGTCGCTCATCGCCGACTCGGCTGGACCTCTAGGCGGGTTGTTCCTGGCTTCAATCAATGATGCTGGGACAGTCGCGTTTCGGTCTGACCTCGATACAGGCCAACAACGAATACTTACAAGCGCAGCTGGTTCGTTCACCACAATTGCGGAAACCGGCGGGCAATTCGAGGATTTCTTCGGTTGCTGTGCGCCTTCCATCAACGATTCAGGATCAGTGGCGTTTCTAGCGAGTCTTGATTTCCTCAACGACGGAATTTTCGTTGCTCGCCCGGATTTGTCGATCGATAAAGTTATCGCGACTGGTGATTCGCTCTTCGGGTCAACAGTCGAATTCTTGACCTTCGGCGAACAAGGTATGAATGACGCCGGTCAGTTTGCGTTCCGTGCGTCGTTGGCCGATGGCACCGACGGCGTGTTCCGCGCTGATCCCGTCCGGTCCGTGCCCGAGCCGAGCACACTGTTACTCCTCGGCGCAGGGTTAGCGGCAGTCGGCTTGTCACGCCGTCGACGCTAAGTGCAGGACACTGCGACTGAGGGGATCCACTCAAACGACGCCTCGGCAGACGACGGGCACACACAGTAGACGGCCGGCACAAGAGCGGCAGCCTCTTTCGGCGTAAGCGAGTAATCACGAACCATCCGAGCGACGAACGCGTCATGATCAGGGCTCGTCTGAAGTCGTGAAACACGTCCAACCTACCAGGGTCAAGCTGCGCTTCACGATACGCTTGGCCGATCACTCCGACGTTCTCCGAGAGCTTCCTTCCAACGGTCTTGTCGGACGCCCGTTGGTCGCCTACGTATTCCATGACTTGCTCAAGACCGCCTCTGCCGTCAGGTCTGTGGATGGTGAGACGCAGTCCCGCGGCAGCCCGGTTCGCAATGTCGGGACCGAGTAGGATCGTTTCCAACGTGTGGGGGCAGCCCTGTAGTTCATGGGTGCTGTCCCTTCTGATTTGCTCCACGTACGTGGCCCGTGCTTTCGCCAGCTGGACGCCCACCGACGCGATAGCCAGGAGCACTCCGAGCCATCGCCGTCGCGCACTCTCCTGACAATTCGAAGAGGTGAGGTCAAGGCGATGCGTGCGCAGTGTTTTTAGAGCGACTTGGTTAGCAGAATCACTAACTTGAAAGACGCAGTGGAACGTGACGTGCGATGGTTTCTGGCTAATCCTGCGCCACCACGGCTGCGACACGAGTTCGCATTGGCGGCGAAACACATTCTCAACAATCTTGACTGGAACCGATACAACGCGATGAGTTTCGCGAGAGTGAGGGAGAAGATCGATGCCTCGTATTCAGACGAATTTCTCTTCGACCTGATCGGCAATGATCCGGACAAGTGGGCCCGAACTACGATCAGTGGTAGAGGGAACGGCATTCGTCGGGCAGGGCGCCAGACTTTTTGAAGCATTGGCATGCTGCGTGACTCTGGCGTGAAGTCGCCTACATCGTCAAGGTGCGGGAGAGGTTCAAAGAGTGATAACCAAAGATCTCTTTGTCGCCTTCGACTCCAACATCCTCACCTACTTCCTCCAGGCTGCAAGCGGCTTATACGACCCAGCACGGGATCCAGACGACAACCTCAGGCCCGAGCGCCTTGCAGCTTACAGACTCTTTCTTTATGGTGCGAGCCTCGTGGTAGTGCCGACGGTCACCAGCGAGGCCGAGAAGATCCCGAAGGAAGACGCGCGGCGGGAGCACCTCAACTGGATCTACTACCAACTCATAGCGATGTTGCCGGAGTGGTTAGATGAACATGAGGTGACGGCGCGGCAGTTACGTTACGAGCAGTTGCACCCCAACGGAAAGATGGACTGCAGGGCCGTCGCTGAGGCTGAAACCGACAGTGTGCAGCGGTTCCTCACTTTTGACCGCACTCTTCTGCTTCGCCTTTCGGGCAAGACTGAACGCATCACTATCCAGACTCCCTCGCAGTGCTGGGCAGACTTGGCGATCCCTCACGGGACACGGTCAAGGTGGGTGCCCGGTGACGGTAATCCACTCGCAGCAGTTGACTGGTGGCGTTGGTAGCGCGAACAACCGCTGCACGCCTTCCGTCCACTCACTCCTGTCACGACGACACACGCGGCAATCTGAGCGCGATAATGATAATCCCCATGCCCGACGCCGCCAAACGGTTTCGCGTGGCCTTTCCTCCGCGGGGGAGAAGCGCGAGCAGTAGATTCGCACCATGTCTGAGGTCTTCATTAGCTATCGGCAGACTGATGATGGACAGCAGCATCGTGTCCGAGCGTTCGGCGAGCGCCTTCGAAGCTGCCGCATCGACGTTGTCCTCGATCAGTCTTTTCTTGAAGCTAACCCAGGTGTTCCCAACGCCGAGCATTCCGGGGCATTCTTCG
>JALDXQ010000337.1:0-5292 GCA_032156805.1 Acidobacteriota bacterium | reverse complement strand
CGGGCCGGACAGCGACGCCGCTGGGCGCCTGCGGCTCAGTCATGGGAACTCCGTAGCCCAGATAGACACCCTTGCCGGAGGCGACGAGCATCATGCCCGCGTGATT
Organism: Acidobacteriota bacterium; assembly: GCA_032156805.1. Lineage (GTDB taxonomy): Bacteria > Acidobacteriota > Vicinamibacteria > Vicinamibacterales > UBA2999 > Gp6-AA40. The sequence goes on along the minus strand of JALDXQ010000337.1, from coordinate 5,186 downwards.
GAAGGGACCAGCACCTGGGGTGGAAATCATCCTGGGCTCCACCCGCGCACGGGCGTAGAGATCCAGAATCTGGTCGTACAGCACAGGAGCAATCTGCCGGTCCCAGAGCAGCAACGGCTCCTCGGCCAGGTCGCGGATCGAGACCGATCCACGAGCCGCCAGTGGGCTCGTGTCGGACATGATCGCCTGAATGCGTTCCTGCATGATGGGCGCCGAGATCTCGAAGTCGGGCGTAAACGGCGGCCGGGCAAACGCGACGTCGAGCGTACCATTTCGCAACTGCTCGTCGGAGTCGTACCAGCAGTACGCATCAGTGGCAGTGATGCTGATGCCAGGACACCTGCGCGTGAACTCGATGCGAATGCGATTGACGATGTCCCAGAGTCCCCAGCCGATGCCGATGCGAATCTGGTCGGCCTCGCCACGAGAGATCTGGCTCGCTGCCAACGTGAACTCCGACGCTGCCGCATCCACCGCCCTGGCTTTGTCGAGCAGGCGTCGTCCGGCATCAGTGAGGCTCACGCCGTGGCGGTGGCGCAGGAAGAGTGCGACGCCCAGCTCGTCCTCGAGTTGATGAATGTGACGGCTGAGGGGTGGCTGCGAGATATGCAGACGCTCGGCCGCTTTGGTGACGCTGAGCGTCTCAGCTACGGCGATGAATGCCTTCACCCGTCTGAGGTCCATGCGGCGCAAATGCTATATCAAATCGGTATGTCTGAGCAGCGAAAGATGTATTGGACAGCGTGAGCCGCGGTAGGCGAGCGTATCGCCTGGACGCCTTGACAAGCCTCGATCGCACGGTCACTATCAGCTCACTTTTATCCCGTCACCATCCGTTCGAGGGAACGTTCTTCCCTGCCGTGTGTGAACGCGCCCGTTCATACATGTACGCGGACGCACTGATTTCGATCAGAGACGCGCTCGACACACAAGGACCATACGGGAGGTTTTTGATGCGTGGAATCGTGAGAGCCTTGGCGGGATTGATGCTCTTCGTGCTTGCGCCAGGCACCGTGTATGCACAAGCCACACTGGCAGGGATCGCCAGGGACACGTCCGGCGCTGTCCTGCCGGGCGTGACCGTCGAGGCAGCGAGCCCCGTACTGATCGAGAAGGCGCGCGCAGCGATCACTGACGACACTGGCCGCTACACCATCCCGGACCTCCGGCCAGGCGAATACACCGTGACGTTCACGCTTCCAGGGTTCCGGACCGTCGTGCGTGAAGGCGTGGCCATGAGCGGCACCGCGGTCGTGACCATCAATGCCGACATGTCAGTTGGTGGAGTGGAGGAAACGATCACGGTGTCGGGTGACACACCGGTGGTCGACCTGCAGTCCACGACACGGCAGGCTGTGATGGATCAGGAGATCGTCTCCGCCATTCCGAGTTCGCGAAATCCGTTTGCGGTCGGGGTGCTGATCCCCGGCGTGCGGAAGGGGGCGTTCACCGGGCAGGACGTCGGAGGCTCGGTCGTCCAGGAGGTCGCCTCGCTCGAAGCGAACGGCGGTCGCACGTCCGACCAGCGCATGATGGTCAACGGTGTGGCGCTGAGCTCGGGAATCGCCGGCGGCTGGGGCGGCGGCGCCGTGCCCAACGCAACGGGCACCTCGGAGTTCGCGATCGACGTCTCCGCGGTTGATGCGCAGGCGGCAACCGGCGGCGTCCGAATCAATTTCATTCCACGCGATGGCGGAAACCGTTTCAGCGGCACGGTGGCCGGCAGCTACGCCAACCAGGATTTCGCCAGCGACAACTTCACCGGCAGCGATGTTCAGGAACGCGGGCTGGCCGTTCCGGGCACCATCAAGGCCAACGGAGACTTCAATCCCGGCTTCGGCGGACCGATCAAGCGCGACTCGCTGTGGTTCTTTCTATCGGGCAGAGCACTCTTCGCGGATAACTACGTTGCGAGCACGTTCTTCAACCAGAACGCGAACAAGCTGGATCGCTACGACTACCTGCCATCGACCAATCAGGCCATCCTGCACCAGGAACAGACGATCTACCAGGCGCGCCTCACCTGGCAGGCGTCGCCCAAACACAAGTTCGGCATGACGTTCGACCAGGAGAATTTCTGCGCCTGCACGACGGCGGTAGGACCGCAGCCCGGTGGCGCCGTGAACTCGCCAGAGGCTGGCAACGACCGCCGCTTCCCGCTGCAGCGGTTCGTCACGGTGGACTGGAGTACTCCGGTCAGCAACCGGTTGCTCATCGAAGCCAGCGGCATCCACCGCGTGGAGCGCTGGGGCGGCATGGAGCCTCAGGTCGGCAAGCTGGGCAACATCGATCATCTCGAGCCGGGGATGATCTCGGTGAGCGACAGCCTCAATCCGGTCACAGGGACACCGCTCACGTATCGAGCAGCAACGACCTACAACAACTCCTGGAACTGGAACATCCACTACCGGGCAGCCGTGTCGTATATCACCGGCTCGCACACGTTCAAGGTCGGTTTCAACAACGCGTACCTGCATCACGAGAACACGACCTACAGTGCTCCCGCGGCGCCGTACAGTTTCGGGTTCACGTCGATGGTGCCCACCTCGATCACCTACCAGTTGGTGCCTCGAACCGTTGCGGTCAACGTCGATCGCGACATGGGGCTCTTCGTGCAGGACAAGTGGACGACAGGCCGGTGGACGCTGGCAGGGGCCCTTCGCTGGGATTCGTTCGCGAACAGTTTCCCGGAACAGGGCATCTCGGGGACGTTCTTCGGCAAATCGCTGAACATCCAGTACGACGAGACCGACAACCTGAGCTGGAACGACATCACCCCGAGGATGGGCGCGACCTACGACATGTTCGGCAACGGCAAGACCGCCCTGAAGGTCACGCTGAACAAGTACCTGGAGGGTCTCGGGACCACTGGATTCGGGCCCGCGCAGGTCTCGGACGCACCCAATCCGATCCTCAGCCTGTCGAACACGGCACAACGCCCGTGGGCTGATGCAGACAGTGACTTCGTGCCTGACTGCGACTTGAACAACTTCGCGCTCAACGGTGAATGCGGCGCCCTGAACAACCCCAACTTCGGGAGCGTCATCCCGGGCACGACCTACGACCCGGACCTGATGACCGGCTGGGGCAAGCGTTCCTTCAACTGGGAATTCACGACCAGCATCCAGCAGGAGATCGTTCCGCGCATGTCGGTCGAAGTCCAGTATGCGCGGCGGTGGTACGGCAACATCCGGATCATGGACGATCTCGCGGTCGGCGCCTCAGACTACAGTCCGGTCACGATCACGACACCCGCAGACTCGAGGTTGCCGAACGGTGGCGGATACTCCCTGACCGGCATGTCACTCAGCGCGGCGGGTTCAGCCACGGCCCCGAGCTACTTCGTCACGCTGTCGAACAACTTCGGCAAACAGACGGAACACTTCGACGGTGTGAACCTGAACGTCAATGCCCGCCTCCAGAATGGCCTGGTCATACAGGGCGGCTTCGGAACGGGGCGGCAGCTGACCAACGACTGCGAGGTCGTGGATGATCTTCCCGAGATGCTGCAGACGTTCTTCGGCAACCCGAACCGCTTCTTTGCATTCGCGGCCAGGCCCAGCGAGTTCTGCGAACAGAACAACGGCTGGCGCACGTCGGTCCAGGGTTTCGTAGCGTATGTGCTCCCGAAGATCGACGTTCAGTTGAGTGGAACCTTCCAGAACCTGCCCGGAGCGCTCGTCGTGTCCAACGCGAACTACGGGGTGATTCCCGGCGTTGCCGGTCCTGGTCCGTTCATCCCGTTCAAGGCCTTCCAGATCGTCGAACCCGGCGAGTTGTTCGTCGAACGACTGAACCAGCTCGACTTCCGCGCGTCGAAGATCTTCCGGTTCGGCTCAACGCGCACGAACATCAACTTCGACTTCTACAACGTGATGAACTCCAACTCGGTCCTCGCGGAGAACCCGGCGTACGGAGCAACCTGGAGACAGCCGACTACGATCCTGCTGCCGCGGCTCTTCAAGATCAGCGCGCAGTTCGACTTCTGAAGCACGAAGGGCGCGTCGGGTTCTTGACAACCGCGGAATCCGGCGCGCACTATCGTCACGCTTTCATCCGGCACGTCAGCGGCTCCTCGAATTCATCCCGTCTCGCGTAGGCCCTCGTCGGTTCCTCGGTTTTCTTATTGGCGTCCCCGCAGTCATCGCTCGCTCCAGGCGTTCGACGTGTTCGGCAAGAGTGGTGGTCTGGTTGACGAACCAGCCATTCAAGGGAGGGACGCATGCGTGGATGGAAGTCGGTTCTGGTTGCGCTCGCCGCGATCCTCGTTCCAACGACAGCCCTTGCCCAGGCGAGTCTCTCGGGTCTCGTCAGAGATTCTTCGGGCGCAGTGCTGCCCGGTGTGTCGGTGGAAGCATCGAGTCCCGTTCTGATCGAGAAAGTTCGTACCGCGGTGACCGACGACACCGGCCGCTATCAGATCATCGATCTACGGCCGGGCACCTATCAGGTCACCTTCACGCTGGCCGGCTTCACGACGGCCCGGCGCGAGAACGTGCAGCTCACCGGCAGTGCGGTCACGACGGCCGACGCCGAACTGCGCATCGGCGCCGTGGAGGAGACGATCACCGTCACCGGTGCGACACCGACGGTGGACCTTCAGAGCACGACTCGGCAGACCTCGATGACCGCCGAGATCGTGACGGCCATTCCGACCTCCAGGAATGGCTTTGCAGTAGGCGTGTTGATCCCCGGCGTCTCGCTCGGCACCGGCGGCAACTCGAGCCAGGACGTCGGAGGCTCACTCGGCCCGTCGACGTTTTCCCTCGTCGCGCACGGCGGCCGCCTCGAGGACCAGCGTATGGCTGTCAACGGCGTGGCCCTCAGCACGATGATCGGCGGCGGCTGGGGAGGAGGGTCGGTTCCCAATGCCACTGGCACGCAGGAGTTCGCCATCGACACCGCCGCGGTTGACGCGACGTTCGCGACCGGCGGCGTACGCATGAACTTCATTCCCAAAGATGGCGGCAACCGCTACAGCGGAACCGTCTTCGGTGCGCTGGCAACCGAGGACTTCGCAAGCAACAACCTCGACGCCGACCTGCAGGCTCGCGGGCTGCCATCGGTGGGCAACATCAAGAAAAACGCCGATTTCAACCCGGGGTTCGGGGGACCGATCGCGCGCGACAAACTCTGGTTCTATCTGTCGGGTCGTTACCAGATGGCAGACCTGTACGAACCAGGTT
>JALDXQ010000336.1:0-5302 GCA_032156805.1 Acidobacteriota bacterium | reverse complement strand
CCGACGCCAGGCTCGCCCGGTGAACCGCCGCTACAGCGATATAGAAAACGGTCTAAAGCCGGACACTACAGTCGGGTCTTGAAGTAATCGATCGAATTCCGCAAACCCTCTTCCAGGCCAACCGTTGGCTCCCATCCAAGCAGCGTCCGGGCGCGGGTGATGTCTGGTCGTCGCTGCTTTGGATCGTCGACAGGAAGAGGACGGTAGACGATGTTGCTCGTGGATCCCACCAGACGGACGATCGTCCTCGCAATCTCCTCGATGGTGACCTCGTGCGGGTTGCCGATATTCACCGGCTCGTTGGTCTTGGCGTCCATGAGGGCGAGAACGCCGCGCACGAGATCGCTGACGTAACCAAAACTCCGTGTTTGCGTACCATCGCCGAATACAGTCACGTCTTCGTTGGCCAACGCCTGTGAGACGAACGCCGGTACGGCACGGCCGTCACGGAGACGCATCCTCGGGCCATATGTGTTGAAAATGCGCACGATCTTGGTGTCGACACCGTGCGTGCGGTGGTAGGCGAGGGTGATCGCCTCGGCAAACCGCTTGGCCTCGTCGTACACCCCGCGCGGGCCAATCGGGTTCACGTGTCCCCAATACGTCTCTTTCTGCGGGTGTTCGAGTGGATCCCCGTAGACCTCCGAGGTCGATGCGAGAACAAAGGTCGCTCCCTTCGCCTTGGCAAGCCCGAGAGCGTTGTGCGTACCCAGCGCGCCGACTTTCAGCGTCTGGATGGGGAGTTCGAGGTAGTCAATGGGACTCGCTGGACTGGCCCAATGGAGAACGTAGTCGACCCGGCCGTCGACATCGATGTACTGCGTGACGTCATGTCGTATGAACTGGAAGTCCAATGCCCGCAGGTGGGCGATGTTGTGCAGGTCGCCGGTGACCAGGTTGTCGATCCCGATAACGGAATCGCCGCGAGCCAGCAACGTCTCGCAGAGATGTGATCCGATGAACCCGGCAGCGCCGGTAACGACAATTCGTGACATCAGTTGAGGGTGCTCAGGCGCGCTGAAACAGGCCACGGACGAGGGTTAACCACATGATCTTTAGATCCAGGGTCATAGACCAGTTCTCGATGTAGTAGAGGTCGTACTCAATCCGCTTCTCCAGTGACGTGTTCCCGCGCCAGCCGTTGACCTGTGCCCAGCCCGTGATACCCGCCTTGACCTTGTGCCGCAGCATGTACTGAGGGATGCGGTGCTTGAACTGTTCGACGAAGAATGGACGTTCCGGACGCGGCCCGACGATCGACATGTCTCCCTTCAGCACGTTCCAGAACTGGGGGAGCTCGTCGAGGTCCAGTTTCCGCAGCCAGCGCCCGATCGGTGTCGCTCGTGGGTCGTCGTCTCCTGCCCACACCGGACCGGTCGTCTCTTCGGCGTCAGGATACATCGACCTGAACTTGTAGACCGTGAAGGCCTGCCCGTCGAGTCCCATCCGCTCCTGCTTGAAGAAGATCGGTCCTGGTGAGGTCCGTCGCACGAGGCACGCAATGACGAGCGCGGGTCCGGCCATGACGACGATGGCCGAGGCCGAGAGCACGATATCGAGACCGCGTTTGATCCAGGAGTTGATTCCCTGAAGGGGCACGTCGTTCACGTTGATGATCGGCAACCCGTCGAGATCCTCGAGGCGCGCCCGCAGCGCGATGAACTGCAGCAGATCCGGTACGAGCTTGACGTCGATGCACTCCCGATTGCAGACCTGCATCAGGTCCAGGAGCTTGGCATGCTCCTCGAGCGGCAATGCGACGTAGAGATGATCGACACGTTCCCGTTGCGCAATCTCGGCGACCTCGGAGAGCGTGCCGAGCAGCGAGAGGCCGCGATAGCCGATATGGTCGCCACCGGCGCGATCGTCGATGAACCCGATGACCTGGTAGCCGAGCTCCCGATGCTGCAGCATCCGATCCGCGACCATGCGGCCGAGATCACCGACGCCGGCGATCAGAATGCGCTTCAGTCCGACGCCCGCGCGCCAGCGGCGCTCGAGCAGTTCGCGAACGAACTCGCGCATCCCATAGGTGAACAGCACGGTGAGGGCGAGGAACAGCCCCCAGACGATCTGTGAGACCTCGTATGCACCGCGCGCGCGTGCCTCGTCGGATGCCCAGTAGGCCTGCACGTACAACGTCGAGACCACGCCGAACACGACGGCGAGAATGGTGCCGACCAGGACGGCAAAGAAATCATCGACGCGGGAGCGCCCGCGCCGCAGCCGGTAGACGCCCTGAACGCGGAAGGCGAGCGGTGTGAGCACGGCGACGAACGGCAGGAGATTCAGGTACTGCTCGAAGGGCGGGTAACCGCGAAACACCGGGATCAGACCGCTCTCGAACCGGATCCCGTACGCGAGGACGAACGCCCACATGGCGAGGACCGCATCGCCCAGGATGTACAACGCGACGAGTAGTCGGTTGTAGCGTCTTACCATCGCGTGCCTGTGGGAGCCGCCAGCGTGTCCTCGATCACAGTCCGCATCTGGCTGATGTAACGCTCGCGCGCAAACTGCTCTGCATGAGTCCGAAGCAGCGACCGGTCGAAGGGCATCGCGCGTGCCCGTTGCAGGGCAGCCACCAGAGACGCGGCCGACAACTCGTCGAACAGTACTCCCGTCTCGCCGTCCTTCACCGTCTCGAGTGCGCCACCACGCGCCAAAGCAACGACAGGACAGCCGCAGGCTTGTGCCTCGACCGGAACGAGGCCGAAGTCTTCTTCACCGGGCATGATGACCGCGGTGGCTCTCCGGTACTCGTTGCGAATCTCGTCGCTCGATAGCCAGCCGAGGAACGTGACGCCCGGCCCGGCACGCTGCTCCAGGCGCGTGCGCTCGGGGCCGTTTCCGACGATGCGCAGGGGCACTCCTATCTGTTCGCAAGCTTCGATCGCCAGATCGATCCTCTTATATGGCACGAGCGCAGACACGACGAGGAAATGACTCTCCGGTACGACGTCGGCGGGATGATTGAAGACCGTGTCGACAGGCGGATACACGACCGTCGCTTCGCGATTATAGTATCGGCGGATCCGGGCGGCAACGTGGACTGAGTTGGCCAGGAAGCGGTGTACGCGCCCGGATGTCGAGGCATCCCACCGCGCCAATCGCGATAAGAGCGGCCGATACACCCACCGGCTCGCAACTGCTCCCACACGATCGGGTCCGAAGTAGGCGTCAAACTGATCCCAGGCGTACCGCATCGGCGAATGGCAGTAGCAGAGGTGCACGCTCCGCCCGGGGACGATGACGCTCTTGGCCGCGCAGTGACTCGAGCTGATGACCAGGTCGTACGGGTCGAGGCTCAGCTGTTCGATTGCGAACGGAAAGAGGGGCAGATACTGCGGGTATTTCGTCGTGGCGAGCGGCAGACGCTGGACGAGCGAGGTCGTGATGCGATGCCGTTCGATCGTGTCAGAGACGGAGCCCTTGCGATGGACGAGCGTGAAGATGTCGGCGTCGGGGTAGATCTCGCACAGGGCCTCGAGCACTTTCTCGCCCCCGCGCATGCCGGTGAGCCAGTCGTGCACGAGCGCGACTCGAGGGGCCCTCACCCGGCCTGTTGCTCCAGTTCAGCGGCGCGGCCGTCGGCGGCCACTTCACGATAGACGCGCTGCGTCTTTTCGACCGAACGTTCCCACGAGAACTCGCGTGCGCGCTTGAGTCCCTTGATTCGCAGCGCTTCGGCCAGCTGCGGATCGTCGAGGATGCGGCGTATGCCGTCGCCGATCGAATCGACATCGTAGGGATCGACCAGCACCGCGGCGTCGCCAGTGACCTCCGGCAGCGAGGACACGTTCGAGGTCACGACCGGCGTTCCGCTGGCCATCGCTTCGAGCGGCGGAAGGCCGAAGCCCTCGTAGAGCGACGGGAACACGAACACCGAGGCCAGGCGATACAACACGGTGAGCGTGTCGTCCTTCAGGTAGCCAAGGAAGCGCACGTACTTGTGCAGCTTGTTGCGGTGGACCGCGCGGCGCAGGGCTGGCAGCTTCGAGATCTCGTCGCCGATGATGAGCAGCTTGAGATCGTCGTGGGTTCGCCGCAGCTCGCTGAATGCCTCGATGAGCCGCACCAGGTTCTTGTGCGGCTTGATGTTGCCCACGTACAGCACGAACTTGTGATCGAGTTGATACCGCTCGCGGATACGCGCGACGTGCTCTTCCGACGGTGTGGCGCTGAAGTGCTCGTCGATGGCGTTGTAGACGACGACGATCTTTTCCGGCTTGACGTTGAAGAGCGACAGGATGTCGCGCTTCGATGCCTCGGAGACGGTGAGGATCCGATCCGAGCGGCGCGCGGCCGCCCACATCGACGCGCGCGCGTAGGCGTACGCCGCCTTGTTCGGCAGGTACTGCGGAAACATCAGGTGGATGCAGTCGTGAATCGTCACGACCGACCGGCAGCGCACGGCCGCCGGCAGCACGTAGTGCGGAGCGTGGTAGACGTCCGGACGCTCGCGGCGCAGGACCCACGGCACGTGAATCTGCTCGCGCAGCGAGTAGTTGGGTGAGGGCTCGCGCACGCTGCGAAAGTTCGGACCGAGTTGTGCGGCGATGCCGAGGTCAGGCTCCCGGCAGAGCAGGACGTACTCGGTATCGCGATCGATCCGCGCGAGCTGCCGCAGCAGGTTGCGGATGTAGGTCCCGATGCCGAAGTCGTGAATCTTTCGCGTGTCGATCGCGACGCGCATATCTCGACATTATATCGATGCGATCAGCGATCCCAACCGTTCCAGTCGAGGCGATGCCGGCGCCTCAGGTCGCGCATCACGCCAGGATAGACGCCGCTTCGGCGAGCGACTTCAGCGGCTTGACCCAGGGTGTTTCTGATGGGCAGGGCGTTCGTGCGCAGCGTGTCCAGCCAGCTTTGACAGTTGATGCTGGACGCGACATTGAGATTGATGCCGTCCGGCTCGAACACGGCAAACCACGGCCGGTCGCCGGACCGTGCCGACGATCGCACGCAGCTCGGGGCATAACGACTCCAGTAGTCGTCGAGTTGCTGGCTGTTCCGTGCCGCCCATTCGATCGCTTGCGTATACGCCTGCTCGCCTTGAGCGCGCAGCGCGTCGCCTTCACCGGCGCCATTCATGGCTTTGTTCAGCGCCGTCAGCGGCGTCTGTACTGCCGCGCTGGCGGCCTGGCCGTTCAGAAGCGAAGTGGCATGGTCGATTGCAACAGCGAATCCGATCCCCTGCCCCTCGCGTGCGGCAACCGCCAGCGAGTTGATCCCGATCACAACTCCATTGCGGTCGACGAGCGGGCCGCCGCTGTTGCCTGGATTGATGGCCGCATCG
>JALDXQ010000335.1:0-5308 GCA_032156805.1 Acidobacteriota bacterium | reverse complement strand
ATGATGTCGATGACCTACGGCATGGAGATTCAACACACGAAAGACAAGATCACCATCTACGGCGAGCTGAACGACGTGTATCGGCGGATCTTTCTCGACGGCCGCAAGCCGTCGCAGAAAATCCTCGACGATCCGACGTTCGCCGGGTATTCCACGGGGCATTGGGAAGGGGACACGCTCGTCGTGGACACCGTGGCCATTCGCGAGGACGCGCTGTTCGACACGTTCTCGCCGCACAGCGATCAGTTCACCGTGCGCGAGCGCATCAGGTTCACGTCGCCTGGCGTCCTCGAGGATCGAATCACGTCCACGGATCCGAAAGCGCTGATCGAGCCCTTTACCTCGGTCCGTACGTATCGAAAGGTGTCGCCGCCGAACGACGAGTTGCGCGAGTTCTCGTGCGCCGAGGGATTGGGGTCCACGAAGTAGTCAACGGTTCTACGTCGCGCGGCTCGGTCCGAGCGGTTTGAACAGCACCGACATGGCGGCGCTGGCGTTCAACGTCGTGCATACGTTTCCGGGCACGAGCTCACAAGCCAAGAACGCGATCACGTTGCTGTGTGTCCTGGACAAGACCACCAGTGGCAGCGGGACGCATCAAGATCACGGCGATACGAGTCGCATCCATCACCAACAAGGCGGCAGCTTGATGGGATAACGCCGGCGAGATTTCGCCCGCCGGCGGCGTTCTCCATCGAGCGGGGAGGGATTGGCGTCCGCGACGTTGAGCCTATTCGAAATGGATTACAAGCTATGATCGCCGACGATTTCGAAGAGGAGAGCTGCTCATGACGAAGTGGATTTCAAGCGCAATCGTGATGGTCGTCGTCGCGGCGTCTGCAGCCCTGGGCGTCTCGGCGCAGCAGAATCAGATGAGTTTCTTCATCACGAGCGCCGGACCCGGCAACGGGGCAAATCTCGGTGGACTCGCGGGGGCCGACAAGCACTGTCAGACGCTCGCCGCGGCCGCCGGGGCGGGCAACCGCACGTGGCGCGCGTATTTGAGCGCCGCGGCCGCAGCCGGGCAGCCGGCGGTGAACGCCCGCGATCGCATCGGCAAGGGGCCGTGGATGAATTCGAAGGGTGTGGTGGTTGCCAAGTCGGTGGCCGATCTTCATTCCGACGCCAACAATCTCGGTGGCGACACATCGCTGACCGAGAAAGGCACGCCTGTCGCGGGAAACCAGCACGACATCCTCACCGGGTCGCAGGCGGACGGAACGTTGCAGTCCGGTGATGCGCCATGCGGCAACTGGACCAGTGCCGACACCGGCGGGGCCATGGTCGGCCATCACAACAAGCAGGGCGGTGGTGCAGCGCCCACGTCATGGAACGCCGCGCACAGCTCGAAAGGCTGTTCGCAGCAGAACCTCATCGCCACCGGCGGAAACGGATACTTCTACTGCTTCGCGAACTGATCAGGACCCAGGTGGACGGCGCCGTCCTCTCCCGGCGCCGTTCTGCCCGCTCGATCGCTCACGTAGACTTCAGGAAGTCGATCAGCTGCCGGCTCACAATCTCTGGCTGTTCCTCCTGAGGCCAGTGGCCGGCACGATCCACCATCTGCACTCCTCTGAAATTCGTATACCCGTTCTTTCCGGCTGACTCGGCGCCTCCCGCGATCCTGTTGGCGCCCCAGTCCTGTTTGCCCGCAATCATCTGCGCGGGAACGTCGATGGTCCTTCCCGAGAATGTGAGCTGCTCGGCGATGTTGGCGGGAAACGCGGTACGGCGATGCCGGTAATTGTGCAGCGCCCCGGTCCACCCCGAGGCGTCATACTCCTGCCCGTAGACGTCGCACTCCGCCTGCGTGAACCACTTGCAGTTCGCGATGTACTCCTTCGTCGGCATGTAGGCGACCATCGTGGCCGGCATGCCTCGTTCCCGTCGCATCACGTAGTACTCGGGCATCCGCGCGTTCTCTGCCGCGGCCTCTTTCGCGGTCGGCATCGGGCGCAGGGGCGTCAGGTTCTGGTTTTCGGGAAACTCGCCGCCCTTCGTGTAATAGAACGCGCGGAAAAAGTCGCTCATGCTCTGCGGCATGCGCTTCATGTCTTCATCGGCCTGCCTGCTGGCCCAGTACTCCTGATAGTCGCGGCGCGGCGGATCGAGGTTCGCGAACTCCGCGTCGAGCTCCGCGGCGGTGTACGCAGGTCTTCGTTCCGCGCCCGCGAACGGGAACGATGGCGGTGCGGCGCCCTGTCCCGACACCGTCGTCAGGCGGAGAAACATGTCGGGACGGACGATGGTGGCATACGAGGCCATGAGTTGACCTTGATCGTGTCCGACGATGAGCTCCACCTTCCGGTAGCCGAGCGCATAGACGAGCGCGATCTGGTCGCGCACCATGTTGAGCGTCTGGAACGGCGTGGGGTCTGCGTCGAAGGATTTGTCCCAGCCAACCGTGCGCCCATATCCGCGGCAGTCCGGCGCGATCACGTAATAACCCGCGTCTACGAACGCCGGCATCACTTTGCGCCAGCTGTAGGCCAGGTTTGGAAACCCATGGAGCAGCAGCACGAGAGGCCGTCCTTGCGCCCCTGCCTCGAGCATGTTGACGGTGAGGCCATTGACGTTCGGCACGAGCCGCGGTGTGACGCCCGCGGGAAGCGTGTTATTGCCGTACGGCGGCAGCTTCTCGAAGGGCGCCATTGTCGTGATTTGCGTCGGTGCAGCGGCGGACGCGATCGCCACGCTTCCGAGCGCAGAAGCGCCGGCAAGAAACTCGCGTCTCGAGAGTCCGGGCGTCGGCGTGCCTGTCATGGTGCCTCCTTGCGGAGGGCATGAAAGCACGGGTCGTGTCCTTGTCGCAATCCCGTAAATGGACTCGACGCGTCATGTTCGCGCGACGTACCCTCTCGTGTGCCGAGGGAACGTCTCCGGCGTGACGAGGTGAATGGCGTGGCGCACATCTCCCGGGCGCGCAAGGCCGTGGCAGGGGGGTGGGTCGGCTCGGCACTCGAGTACTACGATTTCTTCATCTACGCCACGGCGGCATCGCTCGTCTTCCCCCAACTCTTCTTTCCCTCCAGCGATCCGGCGGCTGCCATCGCCGCATCGCTTGCGACCTTCGGCGTCGGCTACATCGCGAGGCCCATCGGCGCCTTCGTCCTCGGGCACTGGGGCGATACGCGCGGGCGCCGGCAGGTGCTGGTCACCTGCATGATCCTCATGGGGAGCGCCACGATGGCCGTCGGGCTGCTGCCGACGTACGCGCAGGCAGGAATCCTCGCGCCGACGCTGCTCGTCGTGCTGCGGTTGATCCAGGGATTCGCGGTGGCTGGTGAAATCTCGGGGTCGAGCTCGATGATCCTCGAGCACGCGCCGTTCGGCCATCGCGGACTTTATTCGAGCTTCACGCTCCAGGGCGTGCAGGCAGGCCAGATTCTCGCCGCCGCCGTGTTTCTGCCGCTGGCGGCATACATGCCGCGGGACGCGTTCATGGCCTGGGGTTGGCGGGTGCCATTTCTCCTGAGCGCGCTGGCTGTGGCAGCTGGCTACATCATTCGCCGCCGCGTCGAGGAAACGCCCGTGTTCGCCGAGCAGCGCGCGCGCGGCGCGACGGTGAGGGCGCCGGCCGTGGAGGCGTTTCGAGACAGCGGCGTGGACATGCTGCGCGTGGCCGGCATGTCGCTGATGAACGTCATCCCCGTGGTGACCACCGTCTTCGGCGCCGCCTACGCCGTGCAGCCCGGCTACGGCATCGCGATGCCGCAGGAGGTGTATCTCTGGATTCCGATCCTTGGCAACGGTCTCGCCGTGCTCGTGATTCCGTTCGTCGGGCGCTTGTCGGATCGCGTCGGGCGGAGGCTGCCGATCGTGGCTGGCGCACTCGCATCTGGCGCGCTCTCGTTCGCCTACCTCTATGCGATCAGCATCGGGCACGTGTCATTGGCCATCGTGATCTCGCTCGTGATGTGGGGCCTGCTGTACCAGGGCTACAACGCAGACTTCCCGAGCTTCTATCCGGAACTGTTTCCCGCCCGCACGCGCGTGACCGCGATGGCGATCGCCCAGAACTCCGGCACGATGCTGACGGCGCTGCTGCCAGCGCTGTTCGCCGCGATCGCGCCTCCGGGTTCGGCGCGCATCCCCGCGACAATCGGCGCCCTCACATTTGCGGTAACTGTCGTCTCTGCCCTCGCCGCGTGGAGCGCACGCGAGACGTATCGCGTTCATCTCGGCGATCTTGGGAACTCGAATGCCGTGCCGCTGGACGACCGTGAATACCTGCGGCGGCGCGTGCAGGCGGGGACGGCCGAGCTGACATGACGATGATTCGTGGAACGACCGAGCTCATCGCGCACATCGGGTTTCCGACGGATGGATTCAGGTCGCCCCTGATCTACAACCCGTACTTCGAGCAGACGGGGATCGACGCCGTGGTCGTGCCGATGGGCTGCCGCAACGAGCATTTCCCCACCGTCCTCAAAGCCGTGTTCACACTGACGAACGTTCGCGGCGCTCTCATTACCAGGCCGCACAAAGTGACGGCTGCCGCTCTCGTGGACGAGGCCGCGCCTGCCGTGCGCATCGCGGGCTCGTGTAACGCGGTGCGTCGCCTGGAAGACGGCCGCCTGCACGGCGATCTGTTCGATGGTGAAGGGTTCGTCAAGGCCCTCAGCCGGAAAGGCTGCCGGCTCGCTGGCGCCCAGGCGTTTATCGCAGGCGCGGGCGGAGTGGGGGCTGCGATCGCCGCATCACTGGCGGCGGCGGGTGCACGTTCGATCGCGCTGTGGGACATCGAGCGCGACCGCGCTCGGACCCTGGTCAAGCGCCTCGCGCCGCTCTATCCGGCTCTCGAGTTGACGGCAGATGTTGGCCACCCGGCCGGCCGTGACATCGTCGTCAACGCCACGCCGTTGGGTATGCACGACAATGACCCGATGCCCGTGGACGTCGAGCGCATCCAGTCGACCGCGTGGGTCGGCGATGTCGTGATGGCAGCCGGGATGACGGCCTTGCTGAAGGCCGCGCAGTCCCGCGGCTGCCGCGTACAGGTCGGGACCGACATGCTGTTCGAACAGATTCCCGCGTACCTCGAGTACTTCGGGTTGCCGACGACAACGCCCGAGCGCCTCCGAGAGATTGCGGACGCCGTCATCGTCCGCCTGCCGCCGGTGTAGAGACCGCGCCACCAAAAGCGGGCCGGCCGCCGAGTGACACCAGGAAACTGTATGTGGCCAACGCGGCGACTCCGAGCAGCACGACGAGAGAGTTGCCGAAGTACCACGCGTCTGGATCGAGGGTGAGGGGTACTCGAATCAGCAGATCCATCAGCAGTAAAGCGAATTGTGCCAGGAGGCCG
>JALDXQ010000334.1:0-5314 GCA_032156805.1 Acidobacteriota bacterium | reverse complement strand
AGCTGGTACCGGTACGGGGATTCGAACCCCGGTTTGATGGCTGAGAACCACCCGTCCTAACCCCTAGACGATACCGGCTCCGAGCAGGAACTTCGTATGTTACTCCGATCGTCCTGCTCGAGGCCAGCAACCGCCCGGCTACCGCCGGTAGCGCGCGCCGTTCCGGTAGCCTTCCTCGTAGCCCTGCCGGAACCCGGCCCGATAGTTGTTCTTGTAGGCGTCGCGTGATCCGTAGGATCGGTTGTAGCCTTCGTCGCCGTCGCGATAGTCGCCGTGCCGAACGGGGTCGTATCGGTCGCGGTCCTGTCGATCGTCGGCGCCCTTCTCCCAGCCGTCGCTGTAGCCACGCGCATACGCCGGGTCCTGATATCCGCGAAGGACGCGCGGATCGCGACGACCATCACGCCGCCCCTGCGCGTAGACCGCACGATACTCGTTGTATCCGTTGCGATAGCCCGAGACGAAGCCGCGCCTGAATTCGTCTCGATAGGCGTCGCGGCTGCCGTACCGGCCCTGATACCCACGATCGCCATCGCGGTAGACGGAGCTGCGTTCGGCTTGCGGGGCTCTCCCGTCGCGCCCGTCCCGTTCACCCTGCTGCACACCTTCTCTGTAGCCTCGGTCATAGCCGCTCCCGAAGCTCTGTGCGAACGCGACTGTCGGACTCACGAGCGCAATGCATAGTACGCCTATGACGAGCCGCCTCCGGTGCCGATTCCCCATGTTCGTTCTCCGAGGCGCTGGCTGAGGAGGTGAAGTGCAAACGACAAGCCACACCGATTTGTGCGGTATGCCACGCAAATCTGCCGCGGAATGGGGCGAATCGTCCTCTCATGGGTGCGTGTTAGCGTTAGGGCGCCGATGATTCGCGTCCTCAAGGCAATCGATGCGCACGCAGGTGGGCAGCTCCTCCGGCTCATCATCGAGGGATTCCCGCGTCCACACGGACGAACCGCAACACAGCAACAGGAGTGGGCGAAGAGGAACGCGGACGCTCTCCGGCGCGCCGTGGTGTTGCCACCCCGTGGGCACGAAGACCTGACCGCGGCGCTGCTGACCGAACCGGTATCGCTGCAGGCGCATGCTGGTCTGCTGCTGATGGACGCGGACGGTTATCCCTCGATGAGCGGTCACAGCATCATTGCAGCGACCACGATTGCGATCGAACGCGGGCTGCTGTTCTCCCGCGACTTCAATCACGCCGAAGCGACAGTGCTCTTCGATACGCGTGCCGGTCTCGTTCGTGCAAAGGCCAGGCTGATTGCGCACGGCGATGCACACCGCGTGGATGCGGTCACGATGACCAGCGTTCCTGCCTTCGTGCATGCGGCATCGGAGGTCGTGAAGATTGGAACGCGACAGCTGCGCGTGGACATCGCATTTAGTGGCGCCTTCTACGCGATCGTCGATACGGAGTCGACCGGCATCCCGCTCATTGCGGCGCGAGTGCCCGATCTTCGGCGACTGGGGAAAGACATCTGCGAGTCACTGAATAGCGCTGTCGCGCCCGAGCATCCTGCCGATTCAAAACTTGCCGGTGTGGGCGGCGTGATTTTCACCGGACCGCCGCAGGATCCCGAGGCCCATCTGCGCAACGTGACGGTGACCGCGGCAGGCGCCGTCGATCTTTCGGCGAGCGGCACGGGGACGTCAGCCGTGATGGCTGTCCTCGATGCCATGGGCCTCCTGCCGGAAGGCGAACCGTTCGTGCACGAGGGCTTGAGTGGATCGCTTCTTCGGGGCCGCATCGCCGGCCGCACCCGCATCGGTGACACCTCGGCGCTCGTCACCGAGGTCGAAGGGTCAGCCTGGATTACCGCCGAACACACATTTCTGCTCGACGACGACGATCCGTTCAGGGAGGGGTTCACTTTCCAGAGTCCCAACCCCTGAAACCCAATTGAACCAGTAAAATGCTGCGCGTGTCCCTCCGAGCTCTCGCGGTCGTAGCGATCCTGTGCTGGGCGTCACCGGCGTGGGCCCATCCCGCCCCCTTCAGTTACCTGGACGTCGTCTTCAAGGACGGCGGTATCGAGGGCACGCTCGTCGTGCACGTCATCGACGTGGCCCACGAGTTAGGCGTCCCGCCGGAACGGCTGATGGACGCGTCGTTCCTCGCGGAGCAGGAGAAGCGCATCGGCGAAATCCTGGCGCCGCGGCTGTTCCTGGAAGGCGATCGCCGCCTCGCGATCGAATGGCAGAGCCACGAGCTCATGCGAGAGGAACAGGCGATCCGATTCCGGTATCGGATCCCGAACGCCGGCTTTGGCGCCCTGACCGTCGATACCAATCTGTTTCCCTACGACCCGCTTCACCAGACATTCATCAACGTGTACGACGAGGGTACGTTGCGGCAGCAGGTCATCTTCAACGCCGAGTCCGACGCGCACGTCTACTACCGCGGGACGACGCAGGGCGCCATCGAGGTGATGAAGACGTTCATCCCCTCGGGCACACACCACATCCTGATCGGTCCCGATCACATCTTGTTCCTGATCGGTCTGCTGCTGCTCGGTGGATCGTGGGGCGCGCTGGTGAAGATCGTCACGGCCTTCACGATCGGTCACAGCATCACGTTGTCGTTGGCGGCCCTCGACATCCTCAATCCGCCACCCAGCATCATCGAGCCGGCGATCGCGCTCAGCATCGTGTTCGTGGGCGCAGACAACCTGGTCAGGGGTGACGGCCGTGACCTGCGCGCATGGGTCGCGCTTGTCTTCGGGCTGGTGCACGGCTTCGGGTTCGCCAACGTGCTGCGCGAGTTCGGCCTTCCCCGCGAGGCGCTCGGCTGGTCGCTCTTCTCGTTCAATTTCGGCGTGGAAATCGGTCAGCTGGCGGTTGTGCTGATCGTCGCGAGCCTGCTCGCCGCCATTCGCCGATACAACCAACTGCTGGGATCACGCGTTGCGTTCGCCGGTTCGATTGTCGTGATTGCCGCGGGCACGTACTGGTTCGTCCAGCGCGTGTTCTTCCCGGTCGGGGCCTGACCGGGTAGAACGCCGAACACCGCATGATCAGTTTCTTCCTGGTGATGGCGCTGATGACGGCAATGCAGCCGGATGCTGTGGTGCGGGATCGCCCACTCGACGTGGGTGTCTCGCAGGCACTGGCGGTCGAGCGCGCATCGACGATCCGCGATCTCCGCTACGACCTGACGTTCACGATCCCGCGGTCCAAGGGTGATCCCATTCGTGGCCGAGCCGTCGTGCAGCTGACGCTGCAGTCGCCGTCACGCGTGGTCTTCGACTTCGCGCAGCCGCGCCAGAACGTGCTCAGTGTCACGATCGACGGCGCCGATGCCGACGCCAGCTTCGTGCACGGTCACATCGTCGTTCCCGCAAGCGCGACACGCGCCGGGGGCAATCGGATCGAGCTCGAGTTCATCGCTGGCGACCAGGCGCTCAATCGCAACGACGAGTTCCTCTACACGCTATTCGTTCCTTCACGTGCGCGTCTGGCGTTTCCCTGCTTCGACCAGCCCGATCTAAAGGCGCGCTATCGTCTGCGGCTCGCAGTTCCGGACGGGTGGCAGGCGGTCGCGAACGGAGCTGTCAGCGAGACACGCCTGAGTGGAACGAGTGGAGCGGCGGACTCCTCTGGGACGACTGTGGAGTTCGTAGAGACGCAGCCACTGCCCACGTATCTCTTCGCCTTCGCTGCCGGAAAGTTTTCCGTCGAGACGGCGACTCGCAACGGCCGCGAGTTCCGGATGTTTCACCGTGAGACCGATGGCGCCAAGGTCATGCGGAACCGTGCCGCCGTATTCGATCTCCACGCGGCGGCCCTCGCGTGGCTCGAGAAATACACGGCCATCCCGTATCCGTGGGGGAAGTTCGACTTCGTGCTTATCCCGTCGTTTCAGTTTGGCGGCATGGAGCATGCCGGCGCGATTTTCTACGACGCCGAGGATCTGCTCCTGGACGAATCAGCGACGCAGAACCAGCTTCTCGAACGTGCGAGCGTGATCGCCCACGAGACCGCACATATGTGGTTCGGCGATCTCGTCACGATGCGCTGGTTCGACGATGTGTGGTTGAAGGAAGTGTTCGCCAACTTCATGGCCGCCAAGATCGTGAATCCGTCCTTTCCGGAGTTGAATCACGAGCTGCGGTTTCTGTTGGCGCACCATCCCGGTGCCTACCAGGTCGACCGAAGCGCCGGAACCAACCCCATTCGGCAGCCGCTCGCGAACCTCGATGACGCAGGCCAGATGTACGGCGCCATCATCTACCAGAAAGCGCCGGTCGTCATGCGGCAGCTGGAGCTGATCCTCGGAGAGAACACGTTCCGAGACGGCTTGCGCGAATACCTGAAGCGATTTGCGTACGGCAACGCCACGTGGAACGACCTCGTCCGCGTCCTCGACGCCCGCACGAATCGTGATCTCGTGCAGTGGAGCCGGGCATGGGTCGAGGAGCGCGGGCGTCCGACGTTCACCACCCAGGTACGAGTCAACGACCGTGGCCAGCTCGAAGGTCTCGACTTGATCTCGGACGACCCGCTCGATCGCGGACTGCTGTGGCCGGAACGCCTCTCCGTCGTTCTCGGCTATGCGACGGCTGCGAGAACCGTGTCGGTCGACGTGACGCGCGATCGCACGTCAGTCCGTATACCGCGAGGCCTCGAGCGTCCGTTGTACGTGTTGCCCAGCGGGAACGGCCTGGGCTACGGACTCTTCCTCTTGGATGATGTGAGTCGTGAGTACCTGCTTGCTCACATCGAGGAGATCCCCGACGCACTGACACGAGGAGCCGCGTGGGTCACGCTGTGGGACAACCTCATCGAGCAGCGCATCGAGCCGGGTGTGTTGTTCGCGACGGCGTTGCGAGCGTTGCCGCGCGAGCTCGACGAGCAGAACGCGCAGCGGATGCTTGCCTACACGACGCGCCTCTACTGGCGATATCTCTCGCCGGACGTCCGCCTCACGCAGACGGCAAGGCTCGAGGCCGTGTTGCGTGCCGGCATCGACCGCGGTCGCACACAGAGTCAGAAGGCGGCGTGGTTCAACGCGTATCGCGACACTGCGCTTTCACCCGAAGGGCTCGCGTGGCTCGAACGAGTGTGGCGGCGCCAGGAGAGTGTGCCGGGGCTGACGCTGGCGGAACCCGACGAGCTGACGCTGGCGCTCGAGTTGGCCGTGCGTGAGGTCCCCCAATGGGAGGAGATCCTGCAATCGCAGGCGGGCCGCACGCAGAACCCGGATCGCAAGGCGCGTTTCGAGTTCGTGATGCCGGCACTCTCAGCAGACCCCGCCGTTCGCGAACGCGCGTTCGCGCGACTGAAGGAGCTCCACGACCGCGGCCTCCGCAGCCGG
>JALDXQ010000333.1:0-5332 GCA_032156805.1 Acidobacteriota bacterium | reverse complement strand
GGGCGCCGCCCAGCAGCACCTGAGAACCCCCGGGCTTATCCGAGGCACTGCTGATGCGAACAGGATCGGATCAGGGCTCGAGAAGCTGAGGCGTCGGCTCTCGTCCGTGAGGACCGCGGATTCCGCATTCTCGCGATCAGCGCCGCAGTGAGTTCCGACAGGAATGCTGTCGAATCGAAAATACTGGCCGACTACACAGGAGTAATCCGGAGAGCGGAAGCTCGGATCGGCAGGAGCGCGGTGGGCGCAAGACGCTCAGTTCGTCGGCACCAGGCGCTTCAGCTCCTCGAAGAATTTCAGCTGGACCACTATCCTTGGCACCACCGCATCCTGACCTTCTGCCGCGTGCTCCTTGATCATGAGAAACCGGCCGTCGCGCCCCACATCATAGTCGGGGAAGAGACGCTCGGATGACCCCTGAGCAAGCTTGAAGAGGCGGACCGGGTTACCCCACGCAAACTTGGCACTTGTCGTTTTTACCGGTACTGCCGTGACCGTATCTGTGGAATCGATGTAGAAGAGCTCGCTGCCGTCTCGTGCCCAGACTGCGCTTGTGCCACCACCCGTCGAGATCTGCCACCAGCCGTCGTTCACGCGCGGATAAGGTCGTACGAAAATCTCAGAGAGCCCTGATTCTGTGGTGGATCCGTACACAATGAATCGGTGGTTTGGCGAGAGCGACGAGCCCACTTCACTGTAACGCGTTTGAACGAGCCGTTCCACGTCCGACGGGCCTGACACCGATGTCTGCCCAGGCGCGGAACGCTCGAACATGGTTCCAGGGAACCGTACGATATCGCTGCCCGTCTGAGGGCCGACGTCGCTTCCGATGATGCTCCCATCTGGTGCGACAAACCCAGGTGCCTGGAAATCGGGACTGCGAGTCAGGCGTTCGACCGGGCCGGTTCCGTCGGCGGCTTGTACAAAGAGGTTCTGTTCCGGCCCGTCGCGACGCGACCCGAACACGATCCGTCGGCCGTCGGGCGTCCAGACTGGCGATGAATCGACGCTCGGACCGGAAGTCAGGCGCACGAGGCCCTCGCGTGCGAGATTCAAGATCCAGATGTCGTTTTCCTGTTCTCGAATGGCCAGCGCCACGCGAGTGCCATCTGGCGACAGGTTTGGCTGCGCGTAGGCCCTCGACGGTGCGCCACGCACTGGCGTCTCCCGGCCCGTGCGCTCGACCCAGACGAGCGATCGTTGCTGCGGAGCCGCGGGGGGAACGTACGCAAGCGTGCCTTGTTGTGAGATAGCGTAGTTGCCAGCACCTGTCGTGGAATTCAGCAGTGCTTCGACAACGGCCGTAGGCTCACCAAGGATTTCGAGGCGTTCGAGATCAAATCGGACCGCGTATAACGTACCAGCCTGGACATAGACCAGATGTCCGGTCTCCACGTATTCAGCCTGGCTTCCGCGAATCAGGACCCGGTGGTGGCCGGTCTGGAGATCGAGAACCGCGACCTGCGGGCGCGTGAGCCCCTCCTGGCCGTTGATCGTGAACAACACACCGCGACCATCTGGCAGAACGGACGGAAACCAGTGATTTGCTTCCCCCTTGGCAGCATCTGGCGTCGTCAGCGGCGTCGGTTCGCCACCGCTCGCCGGGACGCGCTTGAGGCCTCGGCCATCCTGCGCGGCAAACACGATGCTGTTGTCGTCACCCCAGCTCGCACCGCGGGACACGAACGACGAGGTCGGCGCAATGGTCATTGCGGGACCGCCGGTCACCGGAACCTTCTTGAGATCGACACCGTCGAAGAATCCAATCCACCGATTGTCGGGTGAAAAGAAAGGCTCGCGCGGGTTGGCGATGCCCGTTAGGGCTCGAGTGTCAAGGCTGTCGATCGCGCGTACTATTAACTTCCGGGCCCCACCTTCAGTGGCCATGTAGACCATGTATCGGCCGTCGGATGAAATGGAATGGACGCGACCAGTGTCGTTCATCACCAACGAGTGTGTTGGCGGCGGCATCAATTCGAAACGCCACGGCAGCGCATCCGTCTCAGGCGGCCGGCTCATGGCTACCCATGTCAACGCGCCGATGACGCCACCGACCATGAGCGCTGCCAGCGCCATCAATGCGGCGGATCGCGAGCGCGTGGAAGAAATGCCACGTTTCGTCAGACTTTCCTCAGGCACGCCGTCGATCAGCTCCTCGATCTGAATGCGCGCGTCGCCGATTGCCTGCAGCCGTCGCTTCGGATCTTTCTTCAGGCATAAGGCAAGGAGAGGCCGCACAGTGAGTGCTGAGGGAGGGAGCGCCTGCCAGTCTGGCTCCTTCGTCAAGATTCCCGCGATCGTGTCGCTGATCGTGTCAGCTCTGAATGCCGGCCTCCCAGTCAATACCTCGAAGAGCACGCAGCCGAACGCCCAGACGTCGGTGCGTTTGTCGACGGATTGCGACCGCGCCTGTTCGGGACTCATGTAGGCGGCAGTGCCCAGAATGATGCCCATCCGTGTCAACGCCGGACTGCTGATAGTCGGCGACTGAGAACCACTCGAAGACGTGATGCCCCCCGGCTCCAGCGCCTTCGCCAAGCCGAAGTCGAGCACCTTCACTGTGCCGTCGTCGCGCACTTTGATGTTTGCCGGCTTCAAGTCACGATGGATGATTCCCTGTTCCTGTGCCGCTTCCAGTGCCTCCGCTATCTGGCGAGCAATCGGCAGCGCTTGATCGAGTGGAAGCGGACCTTGCGTAATACGATCAGCGAGTGTCGGTCCCTCGACCAGCTCCAGCACGAGCGTTTGCACGCCGTTGGATTCTTGAAAGCCGTAAATTGCAGCGATGTTCGGATGGTTGAGAGAGGCGAGGACCTGCGCTTCGCGCTTGAAACGCGCAAGCCGATCGAGATCGAGGGCGAAGTGTTCGGGAAGGACCTTCAACGCGACGTCGCGATTGAGCGTTGTGTCGCGGGCGCGATACACCTCACCCATCCCGCCCGCACCAATCAACGCGGCGATTTCGTACGGACCGAGTCGAGTGCCAGGGGCAAGTGCCATCATACTCCGCGGGAATTCTACCGCGATCACTCCTGAGTGACGGCGATGGGGCTAGACTACCCGCGAGCTTGGGAGGCAGGCATGACGAAGAAAACGGGGTCGCCGGCGGACGGTCATCGCGGCAAGCGCAAGGGCGGGGTCGGTCGGCGGGACTTCGTCAAGGCGGGCGCTGCCGGACTCGGTGGAGCGGCGCTGTTCGATCCCGGCGCGACGCCGGCCCAAACCGCTGCGCGGGCCCAGGCCCCCGCGGCCGGCGCGGCTACCGGCTGGGACTACGAGTTCGACGTGGTCGTCGTGGGAGCGGGCTGCGCCGGGTTGACGGCCGCCATTCGCGCGCGCGATCTCGGTGCCAGTGTGCTCGTCGTCGAAGCGAGCCACGACGTCGGGGGACGAATGCTGCAAAGCGGCTCCTTCGTGTCGCTCGGCGCCGGCGATCCGGTGCAGCGCCGCGACAGGGCGCGAGCTCGTGACGGCGAAGGGCGCATCCAAGTCGATCCGCTCGAGCCCCCCGAAGCGCTCGACGACAGCGTCGATCTCCTGTTCGCCGATCTGGTCGACTGGTCGATTGTCGACCGCAGGGGTTTCAGCCCCTACCGCTACAACGAGCGCGAGGTGGTGCGAGCCTGGGCCGAGAACTGCCCCACCACGCGGCAGTTCCTCATGGACAATCACGTCCGCTTCGCGCGCATCAATGGCACGCATTCCGGCGGCGGCATGTCGCGCGCCAGGGGCGCCGTGTGCTTCCTCATGCTCGGCGACAGGACCGACATGCGCGCAGGCACCATCACGGCCGAGGACGCGGGCCGCGCCAACCCCGAACGCAGCAGCGCGTTCGCACCCGTCCAGATGGACGACGCCAGCCGCGTCGTCGGGCCCGGCGCACTGAGCAACGGCGTGGCGCTGGCGCGCCCGCTCGAGTTCTCGGCGCGCGAGAAGGGCGTGCGATTCATGTTGAACCGCGCCTTCGACGAGTTGGTCCGCGAGCGGCCCTCCACCGGTCCGATCCTTGGCATAGAGGCCAGCTGGTCGCCGCGCACGCATCCCGAAACCGGCGAGCGCCTTCAGAGCTACTGGCGGAACGGCAACGTCGACGAGGAGCGGCCGCTCGTGCGCATCCGCGCGCGCCGCGGCGTGGTGCTCGCAAGCGGCGGCCACGCCGGCAACCCCGAGGTCCGCAGCATGTTTCATCCGGGGATGCGGGAGCCGATGTTCCTGACCAGCGGATCGGCCGTGCTCGGTCCGCGCGTGCAGGACGCAAGTGCGATGAAGGCCGGCCTCAAGGTGGGCGCCAACCTGGCCGGCATGCATCAGAACATGACGGTGTCGATCACGTACCACATCTCGACACGCCTCGGCACGCGAGACCCATACACGCGGATGCTGCCGGGTCATCCTACGTTCGGATACCGGCGATCCACGGGCGTCAGCGTCGGCGCCGGCGGCTTCCAGGACCTCATCGCTGTGAACCAGGTGGGCAAGCGCTTCTTCAACGAGGTGCGCTTGCCGGAGAGAAACAGCTTCAACCGGTACCCCGGCGGCGGCGCCTTCCCGAACCCTGGCGTCGCCCACAAGGTGGGCGACTGGCGCAACTGCCGCCAGGAGTGGATCAGGCAGGTCTACGACAACGACCACGGCCTCGACGCCGCGCTCGCGGTCAACGAAGGATCAACGGCGCCGCACTACTACCCCGGGCCTATCTGGGCGATCTTCGATCAAGCCTCGGTCGAGCGCCGGAACTGGCCGCTCCGCTATCCCTTTGTCGCCGACGACGGCTACTCCTTCAAGGCCGACACGATCGAGCAGCTCGCCGCGAAGATCGAGGCCGGCAACCAGTTCCAGCGCGTGCCGCTCCAGCACCTGGTCCAGACGGTCGCCGCCTGGAACCGCTACGTGGCCGCCGGTGCCGATCCCGACTTCGAGCGGGAAAAGGAGGGGCCGATGCACCCCATTGCGAAACCGCCGTTCTACGCGCTCGCGATCATGGTGGTGTGGCACGACTCATACGGCGGCCTGCGTGTGAACGGGCGCCAGCAGGTCATTGACATGCAGGGCCAGGTCATCCCCGGCCTCTACGCGGGTGGCGAGGCGGCGGGTGGGTTCGACAAGCACGGCCTCGGCAAAGGCACCGTCCAGGGGTACATCGCCGGCACACACGCCGCGGCGGGCGCCAAGGCCTAGAACTAAGCTGGCCTGGCGCCCGTCCCCTGCTGAGGCACTATCACCGCAAAGCACGATGCCCAAGTGGCTTGTTTCCCCCGGCATCGGTCAGGTCACGAGTGACGGCGCAGTGACTTTCAATCCCGAGCCGCTTGGTCGAAATACACTTGCCGAC
>JALDXQ010000332.1:0-5436 GCA_032156805.1 Acidobacteriota bacterium | reverse complement strand
TGTACCCATCTACGTCCTTGGATTTGCCGAGAGCGCGCTCGTCGCCTACGTCGCGTTCGTGAGCATTCAGGCGACATTCATCCACGCCAACGTCCGATTCAATTTCGGCGCCCTGCGATGGATCATGGCCACGCCGCAGTTTCACCACTGGCACCACGGCGCCGAGCGCGAGGCCATCGACAAGAACTTTGCCGTTCACCTGCCTCTGCTCGATCGCCTCTTCGGCACCTGCTATCTTCCCGGCGAGCGCTGGCCGTCCGCGTACGGGCTGGCGGACAGCAAACCAGTGCCATCGGGTTACGTGCGCCAACTCGTCGACCCGTTCGTATCGAAATGAAGACCCGCTACATCACCGCGGGGTAGGTGAAGAACAAAATGTGCGTGGTGTTCAGCAGGAAGTGGGCGAGGATCGATCCTTCGATCCGGTTCGTTCGCCAATAGATCCACCCGTAGCCGATGCCGGCGACCGTGGCGAGTGCGATCGCGGATCCGCCTCCAGCATAGTGCGCAACGCCGAAGAGCATACCGGCGATCAGCAGACCGGCAATCTCTCGCGGCGTCGCCCCGCCTTTACCTATGGGCTGGCCCTGCAGCCGCCGTTGAATCACGCCACGAAAGAGTGCCTCTTCCGCAGCGCAGGTAAACAGCAGATTCGCCCACGCCCAGACCGGGAAGAACTCCGCCCATTTGAGGTCGACGCGCACCTGGCCGATCGACAACGCGCAGACCATGACGATGCCGATCAGCACGAGCAGGCGCGGCAGCGCACCGCCCAGCATCTGCAGCCAATCTGCTCGTGAGGCAATCAGTGGTGGTCCGAATGCGAGCAGGAAGAGGCCGATCTGCGCCTTGTCGAAGTTGAGAAAGAGCGTGTACGGCACGGCGTCCGGGCTCAGCACCGAATCGCGGACGATCAGCACATTCGAGAACCCCGGGACGACGTGCGCCATCAACGCCAGCGAGAACGCGATCGTGGCGATTGTAGCGAGAGCGTCGAGGCGTGGGTGCCACCTCCCATGCGAGTAGCCGTAGCAGAGAAGGCCGAATGCCACGATCGCCAGCACGCCGATCGGTGTGACGACACCGGTCCAGAATGCGTGGCTCACTGCGAGGAACAGCAGACCAGCAGAGACACTCAATCGCGACGTCAGGCGGCTGGCTGACGCCTGCGGGGCAAGCCAGAGCCACACGATCGCGAGAGAGAGCCAGGCATACGGGAGCACGCGACAAGTGTAGCTGTCGCGTGTGCCTGGTCAGAGCGAGGGTGGGCGATTGCCCTTGCCCTCGCCGGGTCACACCTCGGCGATCACGAGAGCGGGTTCTCGTCGGCGCTTGGTCCGTAGATGGACGGGACCGGCACATCGAGCTCGCGGAGGTACACACTGAGCTGGCCCCGGTGGTGGTACCAATGATTGAGCATGATCGAGCGGAGCACGGCGATGCGAGGAATCGCGAGGACTTCCTTGTCGCCGCGCATCATGCGCCATGTCTCGTGCAGGGTGGCGTCGTCCATCTTTTCCAGCAGACGCTTCGCTGTTGCAATGCTTTCGTTCAGTGTTGGAACAAGTTCGGCCGCACTCCTGGGGCTCGGATCGACGAAATCGGGTGCCTGCACCGGGGAATCCTTGACGAATTCGGCGACGGCGCCCGGCGTCATCGCGACGTGCAACGCCAGCTCGCCAAGCGTTCTCGCCTTGTGGTGCGGTTTCCAGGTCAGCTTGGCGTTCGGAACGCGCTCGAGTACACGCCGAGTCGTCGCCGCCTCGTCTTCCAGCTCCTGCAACAACCCATCGATGAGTGGCATCACCGCCTCCTGTGAACAGATTCTCTATGCCGTATAGACTGCGGCAGCGCCGGGAAATCATCGGTGGCAGGTAGGGGAGGGCAATATGTCCGACAAGCTGAGCTTCGATAGCGCTGACACCAGCGCGTTGCTGCACCGGGTGTTGATGACCCATCTGCGCGAAGTGCTCTACGGCCCCGGGTCCGATGCCTATTTCCTGAACCCGGGCGATCGCGGGTTGATTGCCTCGCTGGATACGCTGCCGGCGGGCACGGCCAGTGCCCGGCCGGGAGGACGATCGTCGGTCGCTGCTCACGTCGATCACCTCCGCTACGGCCTGAGCCTGTTGAATCGTTTCGCGCGCGGCGAGGATCCCTTTGCCGACGCCAACTGGGCGGAGAGCTGGACGCGGCAACAGGTGACCGACGATCAGTGGAAGACGCTTCGCTCCGAGCTGGCCCGCGAGGCTCGGGCATGGATGGAAGCGCTGAAGCAACCTCCGGCATGGGACGAGATTGGACTCGCGAGTGCGGTCGGCAGCATTCCACACCTCGCGTATCACCTCGGCGCGATTCGCCAGCTGGCCCAGGCGGCCAGCGGACCATCAGCGACGGCGCTGGAACCCGGCCGCCCATGACGTTTCACAATCACGAGATGCCCGATCCGGGTGACAGCCCGACCAACGCGTCTCCCCGAGTCATCGATCAGGCAGAAGCCGATCGATTGATCCGTGACCGCCTGAGTCCAGAAGCAGGAGACAAGGTCCGCATTCCGGAGTTTCAGGACGCTCATCTCACTGACGTGAGGTTGTGTGTGAGTGCCATGCTCATGCATATCAACTTCAGCGGCTCAACGCTCGAGCGTGTCAGCTTCGAAGGATCAAATCTGGACGACGCGGGGTTTGACCGGTCGCGTCTGAAAGCGTGCGACCTGTCACAGCTCAACGCCGCTCGCGTGTGGGCGGAGAAGGCTGAATTCGAAGACTGCCGTTTCACACAGTCGTATCTGCGGCGCGCGCACTTCAAGCAGGCCCGTCTCGAACGGTGCGACCTCACGCACACGGATCTCGCGGCGATCTTCGCCGTGGGGGCAAGTCTTCGTGGCTGTGTTCTCGATCGGACGACGCTCGAGCTGGCCTGGCTCGACGGAGTCGACTTCACTGACGCCCGGTGCACCGAGACGAGCTTTCGACGGGCGCATATGAGCGGCGCGAAACTGACTGGAGTCGATCTCAGAGGATGCGACTTCGCCGAGGCCGATCTACGCGGCGCCGATTTGAAGGCGACCGATCTTCGGGGAGCAGGTTTTGCCGGTGCCGACTTGCGGCGTGCCGTGCTCAGCGGAGCGCGCCTTCAGGGGGCCGATCTCTCACATGCCAATCTCTCGGGCGCCGATCTGCAAGGCGCTGACCTGACCGGTGCGAAGGTCTACGGCGTGTCCGCCTGGGACGTGGCGCTGGACGACGCGGTGCAAAGGGGGTTGGTAGTCGTTCCGCCGGACCAGTCGGCGATCACGGTGGACGATCTGGAGGTCGCTCAGTTCGTCTACCTGATGTATCAGAACCCGAAGATCCGCCGCGTGATCGACACCATCACCTCGCGCGCGGTGCTGATCCTGGGCCGATTCACACCCGAGCGTAAAGCCATTCTCGACGGCATTCGCGAGGAACTCCGTCGCCGCGAGTGGGTGCCGATACTCTTCGACTTCGACAAACCCAGTCAGCGGGACTTCACGGAAACGATCCTGACGCTCGCCGGGATGGCTCGATTCGTCATCGCGGACATCAGCAATCCGAAATCGAGTCCGCTGGAACTGCAGGCCACGGTGCCCAACTACATGATTCCGTTTGTGCCGATTATTCAGAAAGGGGAGAGTCCCTTCTCGATGTTCCAGGACCTGAAGTCGAAGTACAGCGACTGGGTTCTGGACGTGCTCGAGTACGACTCTCTCGAGAATCTTCGTCTTGGCTTCGACCCGGCGATCATCGTTCCCGCTCTCGAGAAGCACGCAGAGTTGATGGCGCGAAAGGCGCAGGACATCGTTCGGCGCGACATTCGAAGTTACCTTCCCAAACCCACCTGATGCGTGACCGATGGCTGTTCGATTCGAACCGGTCGGGCGTTCAAGCTCAAGGAGGCAATGGGTATGCAGTTCGTGCGAGGCGACAATACGTTCGTGATCGAGGACTTTTCCGCGCTCTTCGAGGGCGTGGCCGCGTTGACGCTGGAACGGAATCGGCTCTTCGAGAGCTACGCCAGATACGGTCGTGGCCTGGAGGACGTCCTGCGTGAATGGGGCGGGAAGAATCCATCGCTCGTGGATGGGGCGGCCAAGGACCTGCGAGCGAGACGTCCCGGATTGCCGGTCCTCCAGCTTCAGGCGGAGTCAGTTGCGTGGGACAGCTGGCAGAGCGCCAACAAAGCAGACGCCGACGCCTTCGCCCGGTCGCAGTTGGGGACGATCTGGTCTCTGCTCGAGCCCACGCAGCAGGCATCGTTCCTGGCGATCACGCATGCCCTTCATCACCTGAAGCTGCTGCAGGAACTGGAACGGCTCACTCACATCAAAGGGGAAGGCAAAGGCAGCGGAACCAATCAGTTCCGGATCATTGCCAACCTTCGTGTGACTTCATTGGATGTCATCAGGCAGGTGCTGGATGGTCCTGGATCCAGCATCCACGACGGGTATCCAGAGAGTTTTCGACAGCACGGGGAGAATCCGCCGCGGCTGCAGATCTGCACGCGCAGGATCCTCGAGCTCGATAGGTTTGGCCGCGTCGACCGGCGGTGGGAGGCAACCGACCGTGAGTGCGACATCGACGTGGACTATCGCAAGACCGGCGAGGGCCACTTGAGGCCGAGCAACTCCGACGTGACCAGCCGCGACTTCGGGATCGATAGCTTCATTCGGCACACGGGCGTGTTCGGCACAGGCTTCGGTCTTTCGCGCGCGTGACATAGCATTCGATCCATCAATTGCTAACCCGCGTTCACAGTTCTTCGAGTGCCTCGTCAAGGCGCCTGAACCGGGTGTCCCTAACTGCTTCCTGATCACTGACCTGCGCGCACACATCGCGCGGCGTGAGGTCGGCCACGCGCTTGCTCTTCGAGTAAATCGTCCCGGCGGGTTTGTGTGGCCATGCGTGCACCCAAGGCCCGTGTTCCTCCATCCCTGCCGGGACACTTCGCGCGCCGAGGAGCCATGTGGCAGGTCACCGCGCACCGACACACGTTTCGAAACGTCCGCACGTTCCCGCGTTCATGCGAGATAGCGCCTGCCAGATGCGGACAGGAGGCGGCTCATGATTCGTTTCGTCATCGCGGTTCTGTTGGCTTTGGGGATTGGTATGGCGACACCCGCTGCTCAGGAGTCCTCACGGAAGAACACAGAGAGCTCGTCCGCGTCGGCGTCAGCGCCGATCAATCTGAACACGGCGAGCGTGGCACAACTGGAAACGCTGCCCGGCATCGGCAGGTCGACGGCAGAACGTATCCTCGAATACCGGCAGAAGAACGGATCGTTCAAGAAGATCGAGGACTTGATGAACGTGCGCGGCGTGGGGGAGAAGAGCTTTCTGAGGCTGAAGCCTCTCATCACCGTCACACCCGCCAAAGGGGAACAGTAAGGGCGTACGGGTGTGGTCGCGGACGCTT
>JALDXQ010000331.1:0-5471 GCA_032156805.1 Acidobacteriota bacterium | reverse complement strand
GCCCACGCAGCCGTACCAGAACACCGATGGCCACATCTACGACCTGGTCTTCTCCGCCTCGTACATCACCGGCACGCACGCGTTCAAGGTCGGCGCGAGCAACAACATCGTGATCAGGGACGAATCGCTCGACGACAACGTGTTCCACACCAGCTACCGGTTCAACAACACGATCCCCAACCAGATCACGCAACGCACCACACCGTACACGAAGGCACAACGGCAACCGGCCGGTATCGGCCTCTACGCGCAGGACAAGTGGACGATCAACCGGCTCACGCTGAACCTCGGCGTGCGGTTCGACTACCTGAAGATCCGCATTCCCGCGCAGCACCTGGATCCAGCGCCCCTCGTGCCGAACCGGAACCTGGATCTCCCCGAGACGGAACTGGTCAACTGGAAGGACGTCACGCCGCGCCTGGCCGTCGCCTACGATCTGTTCGGTAACGGCAGGACCGCACTCAAGACCAGCATCAACAAGTACGTGGTCGCCCAGGGAGTGCAGGGACCGTACGGCGATGCCATTGCGCCCGTGAACCGGCTCGCAAATTTCGTGACCCGCGTCTGGAACGATCAGACGTACCCGGTTGGCGACCCCCGCCGGGGAAACTACTCGCCTGATTGCGACCTGACGAACGTGCTTGGCAACGGCGAGTGCGGCAACCTGTCGGACACAAACTTCGGTCAGCCGACGCCGAGCACGACCGTCGATCCACGCGTGCTGAACGGATGGGGCGTACGTCCCTACAACTGGGAGTATTCCGCCAGCGTCCAGCACGAGGTCACGCCGCGGGTGTCCGTGGACTTCGGCTACTTCCGCCGCTGGTTTGGCAACTTCGCCGTCACAGACAACCTGGCGCTCGCGTCCACCGACTTCACCTCGTTCGCGACGGTCGTGCCGCTCGACCCGCGGCTGCCGGACGGCGGCGGCAACGCCATCGATGGGTTCGTCGATCGCAATCCGAACACCGCGACGCTCGCACCCAACAATTTCTTCACCCTTGCTCGCGACTACGGCGACCAGCTCCAGCAGTGGAACGGCTTCGACGTGACGATGAATGCGCGGATCCGTTCAGACCTGTATTTGCAGGGTGGCATGAGCACGGGTCGCACGCTGACCGACAACTGCGAGATTCTCGCGAGCATCCCGGAAGCGGGTCCTTTGAACATCCCCTACTGCCGTCAGCTGACCAACTTCCTGACCCAGGTGAAGTTCCTGGGTTCGTATACCGTCCCGCGGGTCGCGATCCAGCTCAGTGGAGCCTTTCAAAGCCTGCCCGGTCCGCAGGTCGCCGCAAACAGAGTGGTCACGCCGGCGCAGACCACCTTGGGACGGCCATTCACCAACGCCGCGAACCTCACGCTCAACCTCGTCGAGCCAGGCACGCTCTTTGGGGAGCGGCTCAATCAGCTCGACTTCAGGGTCGCGAAGGTATTTCCATGGGGTCGATCGCGGACGGCCGTGAACTTCGACCTCTATAACGTGTTCAACGCCAGCACCGTGCTTGCCGAGAACCCCGTGTACTCGGGAACCGGGCTCAATCAGTGGCGCGTGCCGACGACCATCGTGACCGCGCGCTTCGCCAAGTTCAGCGTGCAGCTCGACTTCTAGCTTATCTTCGGAACGTCCTCACCAAGTGCTGTCGCCAGGTCGATCTGGTGCTCCTGCTCCTGCCGCAGGATCTCGCGAATGTCTTCCGCGATGGCGTACTCGTGCAGCGCTTCGCACTGAACCACGCGTTCACGGTAGGCACGGATCGTGTCGGTCTCGTTGTCGAGGTCCGCACGCAGCATCTCGCGCGCATCGTCGGACTGCTTGACTGGCAACGACTTGGTCGTCGGCATTCCGCCGAGGTAGTCGATCTGCTTGGCAATCGTCAGCGCGTGCTGCAGCTCCTGGCCGGCGTGGACTTCCAGCTCCGCGGCGATGGCCATGTACTCGGCGCCCTTCAGCACCTGTGAATACACGGTGTACGCAATGATCGCCTGGTACTCGCGGGCCAGGTCCTCGTTGAGCTTCTCAATCAACTGTTCACGCGTGATCTTGGTGGCGGTCTTGTCCTGAGTAGCGGTAGCCATAACAACTCTCCAACAGCACAGCAAGAGTCGCCAGTGACTCTTCCTTCGCCTCGGCATACGCAAGGCTCGTGCTAGCCGGGCCGAGTGGTGACGACCGCGTCACTGGCCTGAGCCATGCATCCAGCGCAGCCATGAAGTTGTTCACGTGTCCGAGCTGCAACCAGGTTCTGTATTTCGAGAACACGCTGTGCGAACGATGCGGACATCGGCTCGCCTATCTTCCTGAACTGCAGACGCTGAGCTCGCTCGAACCTGTTCCCGTCTCCGCGGAAGCAGATGCGAGAGCGGCTGCATTCGTCGTGCTCGCACCGGATGCCAACGGGCGCCGGGTCCGCTTGTGCCGTAATTACACTGACCACGACACGTGCAATTGGGCGGTACCCGCTGAAAGCGAGGGGGCGTTCTGCCAGTCGTGCGCGCTCAACGAGGTCATCCCGAACCTGGAGACTCCCGAGTCGCGTCAGGCATGGGTGCGCCTGGAGACGGCAAAACGACGGCTCATCTACAGCCTCTCGGCGCTTGGGCTTCCGCTCGAGCCTCGGTCAGGCAGCGTTGGACTGGCATTCGCCTTCAAGGCGAGCACGGAAGAGGAGCCCGTGTTCACTGGTCACAGCGATGGACTCATCACCATCAACACCGCCGAAGCCTCGAATCCGTTTCGCGAGAAGACCAGAGAGCAAATGGGTGAGCCTTACCGGACGATACTGGGGCACTTCCGCCATGAGATCGGTCACTACTACTGGGATCGACTGATCAAAGACAGTCACTGGCTCCAGCCATTCAGGGCGCTCTTCGGCGACGAGACAACCGACTACGCCGAGGCTCAGGCTCGTCACTACGAGCAGGGGCCACCCGTTGACTGGATCGCGCAATTCGTCAGTGCCTACGCCTCGATGCATCCATGGGAGGACTGGGCCGAAACGTTCGCTCACTACCTGCACATGGTGGATACCTTGGAGACTGCGCGAGTCTATGGCCTGGCCATCGCGCCGCGCGCGGTTTCAGGCGCCCCGATACCCAGTGTCGCGACACGGCGCCTGCATTTCGACGACTTCGACGATCTCATCTCTGCGTGGTTTCCGCTGACCAACGCGCTCAACAGCCTCAACCGCAGCATGGGACTCGCCGATCTCTACCCATTCGTGCTGAGCGATCCGGCGATCGCCAAGCTGCGATTCGTCCACGACGTCATCGCGGCGCCATCGGAACACGCCGCTGAAACCAAGAGCATGCCGTCCGAGGTTCGCGCGACGGGCGCCGGTTCCGCCCGGCCAGCCGAGTCTCAGGCCGAGTCAGCTTCCTGAACCGTCGCTGGCGGGATGACGTGCGTCGGCTCGAGCTGGGCGAAGATCGCCGCCGATGTCAGCGTGACGAGCCCGATACAGACGAAGCTCCACCTGAAAGCCGTCAGCGTCTCGAGACGGCCCGCATCGACGGCGCCGGCACCGAAGGCTCCAAGCAAACCACCTGCAGCCGCAACCCCAAGGCTCATCGCCAGCATCATCACCATCGACAGCAGGCTGTTGCCGCTGCTGGCGAGCTCGCCATCGAGATCGCGTAACGCGAGCGTGTTCATCGCGGTGAACTGCAGCGAGTTGACGGCGCCGAAGCAGGCGAACTGCACGATGTGGACCCACAGCGGAAGACCGGGCTGCACGAGCGCAAAGCTCGCCATCGCAAGGCCCACGAGCACTGTATTCCCAACCAGCACCCGTCGATACCCGATCACGCGCACGAGCGGAACGACAATCCGCTTGGAGAACATGCCCGCCAGCGCGGCCGGAATCATCATCATGCCCGCCTGCATCGGTGAGTAGCCGAGCGCCACCTGCATCATCAACGGGATCAGATACGGCATACCGCCGCTGCCGACCCGGGAGAACAGGTTGCCCAGCACACCAACGCTGAAGGTGTGCACCTTGAAGAGCGCGAGAGGAAACAGCGGGCGATCGGTGCGAGCCGCGTGCAGCCAGTAGGCAACGAGGCTCGCCAGTCCAGCCACCGCCAGCACCACGACGATGCCGTGTTCCGGCTGGAGCTCGGAGAGCGCGTCGAGCGCAATCGATACGGCCACCATGCCGAAGGCGAGCAGCACGTAGCCGATCATGTCGAAGCGCGTCACCGGTTGGCGCAGATCCGGCATCACGCGCAACGCTGCCACAGCGCCGACGACGCCGAGGGGAAGATTGATGAGGAAGATCCAGTGCCAAGAGGCCACCTGGACGAGCCACCCTCCCAAGGTCGGCCCCACGAGTGGTCCGATCAGGCCAGGTATCGTCACGAAGCTCATTGCCGCAAGGAAGTCCTGGCGTGGAACCACCCGGAGCACGGCCAGCCGTCCGATCGGAAGGAGCATGGCGCCGCCGATGCCCTGCAACACACGCGCGGCAACCAGCTGCGTCAGCCCCCGCGACATCGCGCATGCCAGCGAGCCGAGGCTGAACAGCACAACCGCGGCCAGGAAGACGTGGCGAGTCCCGAACTTATCCGCCAGCCATCCAGACGCCGGGATCACCATCGCCACCGCGAGCGCATACGATGCCACCACGGCCTGCATGCGCAGCGGTGATTCACCAAGGCCGATCGCCATCGACGGCAGCGCCGTGTTGACGATCGTCGTGTCCAGCATCTGCATGAACGCCGCCGTCGCCACCAGCCACAGCATCGGCCGCAGTGATGGCGCAGGGGACGCGCTCATGTCAGTTGCCCGCGTTGGCTCTGCTCGCGTGTCCCTCGACGATCTCGAGTTCCATGTTGTCAGGCGCCTGGATGAAGGCGGAGCGCGTGCCTTTCACGTTCCGCGGACCCGACAACACCTTGATACCCGCCCCGCGCAGCCGGGCCAGCGTGTCATCCAGGTTGTCCACGCTGATCGCGACGTGATCGATGACCCGGCCACGATTCGATGCGTACGTCTCGCGGCCCTTCCATTGACCACCGTAAAGGGCCCGGACGTGCGCCGTCGGATACCAGAAGAAGGTGACCGCATCGAGCTGCGATGACGCCGACGGGCCGGTGGGGATTCCCCGGAACGCGCGCTCGGTCTTCAACTGATTCCGCGGCGTCAGCCCGAGGTGCTTCTCGTACCAGGCTGCGGCGGCGACCGGATCGTCGCTCAGCAGATGCACGTGCATGAAGTCATGATGTGGTGCGCTCTGGACCTCGATCGTCGCGTGGTCGGGACCGTCCAGGTACATGAAGAAATTCCGCTCGCGCGTACCGGCGCCAAACAACTCCACGCCATCGGTCAGCACGGTTTGAAACGTCGTCCCGAGCTTGATCTGGCGCTCGAACTCCGCCTTCATATCGATGGCGCCCCACCCAATGTGAAAGAGCGGCGACACGACCTCGTGCGGCGGCGGCTGCTTCACCTTGTTGAACAACAGCCAGGA
>JALDXQ010000330.1:0-5495 GCA_032156805.1 Acidobacteriota bacterium | reverse complement strand
AGGTGTACGTGGCGATGAAGCGCAAGCTGTCGGTCGGCGACAAGATGGCCGGCCGTCACGGCAACAAGGGCGTCATCGCGCGCATCCTGCCGGAAGAGGACATGCCGTATCTGCCGGACGGCACTCCGGTGGAGATCGTGCTCAATCCTCTCGGCGTGCCATCGCGTATGAACGTCGGCCAGATTCTCGAGACGCACCTCGGGTGGGCCGCGCATGCGCTTGGTCTCTACTTCGCGACGCCGGTGTTCGACGGCGCCACCGAGGGCGAGATCAAGAACTGGCTCGAGCAGGCAGGGCTGCCCAAGGGCGGCAAGACACCGCTCTACGACGGCATGACGGGTCAGAACTTCGAACAGGAAGTGACAGTCGGCTACATCTACATGCTGAAGCTGTCGCACCTGGTCGACGACAAGATCCACGCGCGGTCGATCGGACCCTACTCGCTCATCACGCAGCAGCCGCTCGGTGGCAAGGCGCAGTTCGGCGGCCAGCGATTCGGAGAGATGGAAGTGTGGGCGCTCGAAGCCTACGGCTCGGCGCACATCCTCCAGGAGCTGCTGACGGCGAAGTCCGACGATGTGACCGGACGCGCCAAGATCTACGAAGCGATCGTCAAGGGCGATGCCTCGTTTACTCCGGGGTTGCCCGAGTCGTTCAACGTGCTCATTCGCGAGCTGCAGTCACTGTGTCTCGACGTCGAGCTCGTCTCGACGAAGAGAAAGCCGGAAGCACTGGCGCCGGCGGAACCGAGTGGCGAAGCAGCAGTCCTGGAGCAGGTGTAACTCGAGAATCGTGGTGTCCGGCTTTAGCCGGACCGGAATCAAAATATGAGACCAAGTTTCTACGACAACAAAACGAGCCTGCGCGCCGACTTCGACGCGATCCGGATCTCGCTCGCCTCACCCGAAAAGATCATGTCGTGGTCGTTCGGCGAGGTGACGAAGCCGGAAACGATCAACTACCGCACGTTCAAGCCTGAACGCGACGGGTTGTTCTGCGCCAAGATCTTCGGCCCGATCACCGACTGGGAGTGCCTGTGCGGCAAGTACAAGCGCATGAAGCACCGCGGTGTGATCTGCGACAAGTGCGGCGTCGAGGTGACGCAGGCGAAGGTGCGGCGCGAGCGCCTTGGCCACATTACGCTGGCCACCCCGGTCAGCCATGTGTGGTTCTTCAAGGGGCTGCCGAGCCGCATCGGCCACCTGCTCGACATCTCGTTGCGCGATCTCGAGCGCATCCTCTACTTCGAGGCCTACGTCGTCATCGACCCGGGTGAGACCGACCTCAAGCAGAACCAGCTGCTCAACGAGGAGCAGTTCCGCAAGGCGCGCGAGGACCACGGGACGAAGTTCCGTGCGCAGATGGGCGCCGAGGCGATCAAGGAGCTGCTGCGCCGCGTCAACATCGAGAAGCTCGCCGAGGAGCTGCGCGCCAGGATGCGCAGCGAGAACTCGGTGCAGAAGAAGCTGAAGTTCGCCAAGCGGCTGAAGGTCGTCGACAGCTTCCGCAAGTCCACCAACCAGCCGAACTGGATGATTCTCGATGTCATCCCGGTCATTCCGCCCGAGCTGCGTCCGCTGGTGCCGCTCGACGGAGGCCGCTTTGCCACGTCAGATCTGAACGACCTCTATCGCCGCGTCATCAACCGCAACAACCGGTTGAAGAAGCTGATGGAGCTGAAGGCGCCGGACGTCATCATCAGAAACGAAAAGCGCATGCTGCAGGAAGCGGTTGACGCGCTCTTCGACAACGGCCGCCGCGGCCGTGTGCTGCGTGGTGCGAACAACCGGCCGCTCAAGTCGCTGTCCGACACGCTCAAAGGCAAGCAGGGGCGTTTCCGTCAGAACCTGCTCGGCAAGCGCGTCGACTACTCCGGCCGCTCGGTCATCGTCGTCGGGCCTGAGCTGAAGCTGCACCAGTGCGGTCTGCCGAAGAAGATGGCGCTCGAGCTCTTCAAGCCGTTCATCTACAACAAGCTCGAAGAGAGACAGCTGGTCGCGACCATCAAGCAGGCGAAGGAGATGGTCGAGCAGCAGCGTCCCGAGGTGTGGGACATCCTCGAAGAGGTGATCCGCGAGCACCCGGTGCTGCTGAACCGCGCGCCGACGCTGCATCGCCTCGGCATCCAGGCGTTCGAGCCGGTGCTGGTCGAGGGCAAGGCCATCCGCATCCACCCGCTCGTCTGCACGGCGTTCAACGCCGACTTCGACGGCGACCAGATGGCGGTGCACATCCCGCTGTCACCCGAGGCGCAGATCGAGGCCTCGGTGCTGATGATGTCGTCGAACAACGTGCTGTCGCCGGCGAACGGCGCACCGATCGCAGTGCCGTCGCAGGACATCGTTCTTGGCTGCTACTACCTCACCAAGGCGAAGAGCGGCGCGAAGGGCGAGGGTCGCGCGTTTGGCAACACAGAGGACGTGATGCTGGCACTGGAGGCGGGCGAGCTGGAAACGTTGTCTCCGATTCGCCTGCGCTTCTCGGGCCTGCTCCTCGACCTGACGACCGCGCGCGACGACCAGGACGTGATCCACACCGAGTCGCAGGAGGTGAAGAGCAAGATCATCAACACCACTGTCGGCCGCGTGCTGCTGAACGAACAACTTCCGGCGGGCATGCCGTACATCAACGGCCTGCTGAAGAAGAAGGGGCTGCAGCAGCTCGTCCAGAAGACGTATCTCGACTTCGGTCTGGAGCGAACGGTCGACATGCTCGACTCGCTCAAGAACCTCGGGTTCACCTACGCGACGCGGTCGGGGCTGTCGATCGGCATCGACGATCTGATCATCCCGGCCAACAAGCAGCAGCTGGTGCAGGACGCGCGCAACGAGGTGATCAAGGTCGAGCAGCAGTACCTCGAAGGCGCGATCACCAACGGCGAACGCTACAACAAGATCATCGCCGTCTGGTCGGAAGTGACGGAGAAGATCGCCGACGAGATGTTCAGCGAGATGGCCGACATGGATCGCAGCGGCAAGTTCTTCAAC
Source organism: Acidobacteriota bacterium (assembly GCA_032156805.1). Lineage (GTDB taxonomy): Bacteria > Acidobacteriota > Vicinamibacteria > Vicinamibacterales > UBA2999 > Gp6-AA40. Next base: position 2,508 of record JALDXQ010000330.1, on the reverse strand, counting down.
CCGGTCTACATCATGGCGGACTCGGGTGCACGAGGATCGAAGCAGCAGATCCGTCAGCTCGCCGGTATGCGCGGACTGATGGCCAAGCCGTCGGGCGAAATCATCGAGGCGCCGATCACGAGCAACTTCCGTGAAGGCCTGACCGTGCAGCAGTACTTCATCTCCACGCACGGTGCCCGTAAAGGTCTGGCGGACACGGCGCTCAAGACGGCCGACTCCGGCTACCTGACTCGTCGCCTTGTCGACGTGGCGCAGGACGTGATCATCTCCGAGATCGATTGCGGCACCCTCGACGGCATCGAGGCCCGGGCCATCGTCGAATCGGGCGAGATCATCGAGCCGCTCCGCGACCGTATCGTTGGCCGAGTCACGCTCGAGAAGATCGTCGATCCGTTCGGCGCCGGTACGATCGTCGAGGTCAACGAGGAGATCGACGAGGACAAGGCATCGGCGGTGCAGGAAGCGGGCATCGAGAAGGTCCGCATCCGCTCGGTGCTGACCTGCGCGACCCGGCGAGGTGTCTGTGCCAGCTGCTACGGCCGCGATCTGGCAACGGGACGCCTGGTCGAGCTCGGCCAGGCGGTCGGCGTCATCGCCGCGCAGTCAATCGGCGAACCCGGCACGCAGCTGACGATGCGCACGTTCCACATCGGTGGCACGGCGTCGCGGATCTCGGATCAGAACACGCTCGATGCGCGCCACTCGGGCACGGTGCACTACGAGGGCATGGTCGTCGTCGAGACGCACAAGGAAGGCGGCCAGCTGATCGTCATGAACCGCAACGGCTCGCTCGTCGTGAAGGACGAGAAGGGTCGCGACCGCGAGCGCTATCCGATCGTCTACGGCGCGCGGCTGAAGGTGAAGGACGGGCAGAAGGTCGATCAGGGCCAGGTGCTGGTCGAGTGGGATCCGTACACGTTCTCGATCCTCACCGAGGAGCTGGGCACGGTGCGCTTCAAGGACATCATCGAGGGCCTCACGGTCCACGAGGAGGTTGACGAAGTCACCGGTCTCTCGCGCTTCATCATCGTCGACTCGCCGGATGAGAAGAAGCAGCCGACGATCGAGATCAAGGACAAGGCGGGCAAGGTCCTCCGCAAGTACCACATGCCATCGCACGCGCACCTCATGGTGCAGGATGGCGAAACGGTCGAAGCGGGCGACGTGCTGGCGAAGATCCCGCGCGAGACCACGAAGACCAAGGACATCACGGGCGGTCTGCCGCGCGTGGTGGAGCTGTTCGAGGCGCGCAAGCCGAAGGATCCGGCGGTCATCTCCGAGATCGACGGCATCGTGAAGGACGGCGGCGTCGTCAAGGGTCAGCGCAAGATGATCATCGTGCCCGACGATGGGAGCGAGCCGAGGGAGTACGCGCTGCCGCGCGGCGTGCACGTGAACGTCCACGAGGGCGAGCGCGTGCGGGCGGGCGAGCAGCTGATGGACGGTCCGAGCAACCCGCACGACATCCTGCGGGTGCTGGGCGAGAAGGAACTGCAGAAATACCTGGTGAACGAGATCCAGGAGGTCTACCGGCTGCAGGGCGTCAACATCAACGACAAGCACATCGAGGTCATCTCGCGGCAGATGATGCGGTGGGTGCGGATCGAGGATGTCGGCGACACTGAGTTCCTGATCGACGAGCAGACGGACAAGTTCCGGTTCCTCGAGGAGAACGAGCGGGTGATCCAGGGGGGCGGCCGGCCGGCGACGGCGCAGCCGCTGCTGCTCGGGATCACCAAGGCGTCGCTCTCGACTGACTCGTTTATCTCGGCAGCAAGCTTCCAGGAAACGACGCGGGTGCTGACGGAAGCGTCGATCTCCGGGAAGATCGATCACCTGCGCGGGCTGAAGGAGAACGTGACGATGGGACGGCTGATTCCCGCGGGCACGGGCTTCGAGTGGTATCGCCACGTGCGGATCCCGGCGGACGAGCCGCCACCGCCGCCGGTGCCGCCGCAGCCGACGGAGGACGAGCTCGATCTCGATCGGGAAATCGAATACGCGTTCGATACCGACGAGCCGATGCTCGGACGTCCGCCAGCGGGGGACGTGGAGTAACAGGCTCCAGGTTTTCGGTTCTGGGCTTTCGACGTGGAGGCGGGTCTGTCAGACCCGCCTTTTTCTTGTACGTAGTGCGGGGCTTCCTGGCCACCGTAGCGCGCCGCGCGACGGTGGCAGCCTGACCTTCGGCAACCACCGAGGCACAGAGGCAGCGAGCTTTTGTGCGAGGCGAGTTGCATAACGGGCATTCCGTCAACCGTACCGGGAGGCCGTTCATGCCGCCTATCGTCTTCGTGCGGCGAATTCGGCGAGTACCACACGATCGTGACCAATTGTCCGCGTTTCTCTTCGCCCCTGGCTCTCGTGACGCGTGAGAGTGTCCTCCGGGGCGATTGCTGCGCCCTCGACGTGAGCGTCGATCAACAAATTGCCGCCAGATAACGGCACACCCGAGGGGCTCTCGGGCGCTCACAAAAGAGAATCTGCTCAGTCGTTTCGGAACGCAAT